>JADZFY010000218.1 GCA_020854215.1 Chitinophagaceae bacterium
AAACATTCCGCAAGGCTTGCGATGTGGCAGCAGACTATGGCGAAAAACTTGCTGCCGAAGGAGAGATTTGCTGGGCGGGTATGCATAGCTGGAAGTATATGATTGATACCCTCGAAGCAGTGGATCGCCCCAATATCGGTTTCCAGGCGGATATGTCGCACACCTTTCTTTACCTGCTCGGCTACAATGCACCGGAACATCGTATTTTACCGGAAGACTTTAAATGGAGCGACCGTGAAGCGCTCAACGAAGGGTTAAAAAAATTAACTGCCGCACTTCGTCCCTGGACGATAGATTTTCACGTTGCGCAGAATGATGGAACAGTACACGGTACAGGCTCACACGATAAAACCGGCCGTCATTGCCTGGCAACAGATCCGAACGGAAAGTTAGACGTTGCTCACGATGCCGGCTACTGGCTGCGCGATGAAAACGGAAATCTTACCAAAGCCTTCAAGCATATTTGCTGGGATGGTTGCATGTTTCCCAACGACGTGATGATGAAGCAGCAAACCTGGAATGATATTCTGGCTGCGATGATCAAAGTGAGGGATCAGCATGGATGGAGTGAGTAAGGTGGTAAGATGGTAAAATGGTAAGATAGTAAGATGGTAAGATAATATTACCCTTGCGGTTTGACAATCTTACGGTCTTACAGTCTTACGGTCTTACAGTCTTACAGTCTTACAATCTTACGGTCTTACAGCCTTACAGCCTTACGGTCTTAAACTGTATATTTCACATTAACATTTAATACACGAAAAAATGATTAATAAAAAAGAATTGCGAATAGGGTTAATTGGTACCGGCTTTATGGGTCGTACCCACTCTAACGGTTACAACCGCGTGGATAATTTCTTCCCAAAACTTCAGTACAGTCCCGTATTGAAAGCCGTATGTTCAAGGAATAAAGAAAAGGTTCAGGCCTTTGCCGACCAGTGGGGATACGAATCCATTGAAACCGACTGGAAAACGTTAATTGCACGCAACGACATTGATGCGGTAGATATTTGTACACCCAATGATATGCATGCTGAAATTGCTATCGCGGCCGCGAAAGCCGGTAAGATGATTTTATGTGAGAAACCACTTGCCCGCACTTTAGCCGAATCGAAAGGAATGGTAGACGCTGCAGAAGAAGCCGGCGTAAAAACAACCGTTTGGTACAATTACCGCCGCCTGCCTGCAGTAACGCTTGCCAAGCAATTAGTAGATGCCGGAAAACTGGGAAAGATATTTCACTACCGGGCTAATTTTTTACAGGACTGGACGATAAGTGCCGACGTGCCCCAGGGTGGAACCGCTGCCTGGCGTTTAGATGCAGAAGCAGCCGGATCGGGTGTAACCGGCGATTTGCTGGCGCATTGTATTGATACAGCGATGTGGCTGAACGGAGGTATTAAAGATGTATCTGCTGTTACAGAAACCTTTATTAAAGAGCGCATGCACCAGCTAACAGGCAAGATGCAAAAAGTGGGTATTGACGATGCCTGTATCTTCCATTGTCATTTTGATAACGGGTCTTTGGGTCTGTTTGAATCTACCCGCTATGCCCGCGGACATAAGGCTTTGTACACCTTTGAAATTAATGGCGAACACGCCTCCATTCGCTGGGATCTGCACGACCTGAACCGTTTGGAATATTTTGATCACAGAGATGAATCCATCGTTCGTGGCTGGCGCTCTATTCATGTTACCGATGGCGATCAGCCCTATATGGATAAATGGTGGGTACCCGGTTTGGGTATTGGATACGAACACAGTTTTATTCACCAGGTGGCTGACTTTCTCCAATCACTCGAAACGGGTAGCGATTGCCATCCTACTTTCAGAGACGCTTATGAAACACAAAAAGTGTGTGAAGCGGTAATTGATTCAGCCAATTCAAAAAGCTGGAAAGATACCGGAGTGGAGTGGAAGGAAAAGTAAGGAGCAATAAAAAGTGGCGCATGTTGGTGTATGCGTAAGACGTATGAAATGTGTTTGTTGGAAAAACAGGGTGTGCTATTCCACAATACAGGACAGGAGCCACAAAGTCACGAAGGCACGAAGAAGGAAAAGAGGAGGAAGTGCACTTAGTGCCCTGGTGCCTTTGTGGCAATATTTTTCTTAACCACCTCGAATGTGTTCATAATTCCCCGCCGGCAAAGCTTGGTCTCATGCGCCTTGTTTCGTGCGCTCTTATTTGTTAATGCCTTGCGACCATTGGCGTTTCAGGTTGGATGTTTCATTCCACAAAACAAGAGCCACAAAGTCACGAAGGCACGAAGAACGAAAAGAGGAAGAAGTGCACTTAGCGTCCCGGTGCCTTTGTGGCAATATTTTTCTTAACCACCTCGAATGTGTTCATAATTCGCCGGCGGCAAAGCTTATTCTCATGCGCCTTGTTTCGTGTGCTCTTATTTGTTAGTGCCTTGCAACACTTGTCATTTCAGACTGTATGTCCCATCACGCTGCGTTTCCCTCTTGTTGCAGGATGGCGACCTTTACACATCCAAAATGGGATTACTTTATAAAAAAAGCTGTTGAAAAAATTCAGCAGCTTTTTTATTGGTAGCTCTGCCAGATGCTCACCTGGCAATATTCATCTTTACCTTTTTGTTTTTTATTTTTTCGCCCTGGATCAGCCGCAGCACCTCTCCCATTTTGGTTTTTCGAATCGCTACAAACGAAAAAAAATCCTTTACGTCTATTAACCCGATATCTTCCTTTTTCAACGCTCCTTTATTACTCAAAAAGCCAACAATATCTACTTTATTTATTTTGTCTTTTTTTCCCGCTCCAATGAACAGGGTGGACCATTTTGGTTTTTCGGGAAGTGTATCGGTTTGCGGAAGATCAATGATTTCCGTTTCCTGCGCCACAAACTCCGGTCGGGTTTCTTCAGGCGACAAAATGAGGATTGCTGTACCGCTGGCATCCATCCGGGCGGTTCTGCCGTTTCGGTGGGTAAATATTTCTTCGGTTTGTGGCAGATGAAAATGAATGATATACCGGATATTGGGAATGTCAAGTCCACGTGACGCCAGATCGGTTGTTACTAATAAATTAGACGTTCCGTTTCTGAACTTACATAGTGCTACATCCCGATCACGCTGTTCCATAGCACCGTGATAAAACACATTGGTAACAGACTGCTCCGACAGATACGTGCTGGTACGCTCCACCGACTCGCGATGGTTACAAAATACAACGGTGGAACGATTCCCCAGGTAACAGATCAGCTTAAAAAGTGTTTTCAATTTGTCTTTTGCATCGCTATGCACCAGCTTAATTGCAAGACCTTCCGGTATGTCATCTGCAGGAGATAAGAAATTCAATCTCGTCGGATCGTCCAGTCCAATAAAATCTGGAATTTCAACCGCTTCGGTTGCAGAGGTAAGTATTCTCTTTTTTAAAGCCGGCAGCGACCTTATGATAAAATCCACTTCTTCGTGAAAGCCGGACTCCAATGTTTTATCAAACTCATCCAGCACGAGGGTTTCTATGGTATCCGTTGTAATATTTCTGCGTCGGATATGATCGCCCAGTCTCCCCGGCGTGCCAATCAGCAACGCGGGAGCCTCCACCAGGTTACGTTCTTCGGTTTCCCTGAGATGGCCGCCATAACAACAGGTAACCTTAAATCCGGTACCCATCTGCTTAAACACTTTTTCGATCTGCATTGCCAGTTCCCGTGATGGCACAACAACCAGCGCTTGTGTCTTCCTTTGCTCCGGATCGAGCAACGCAAGCACCGGCAATAAAAAAGCAAGTGTTTTACCCGACCCTGTTGCAGAAAGCAGCACCACATTGTTATGCTGCTCATTCGCCGTAATGGATGCCGTTTGCATGGCATTGAGTGCATCAATCTTTAAGCGGGAAAGCAGGTTGGGCAGCAGATGTGACAGTTGTTGCATAGCTGCAAATGTACGAAAGAGAAAGCGCCCGAACGACAATTAACCGCTATTCGAAGCGCTTTTCCCGGTACGGGTATACAGTCGTTTTTTAAACGCAGCAAATTCAAAGTCGCGCAAGGCAATAGCAAATTTCAC
This sequence comes from Chitinophagaceae bacterium, assembly GCA_020854215.1. Lineage (GTDB taxonomy): Bacteria > Bacteroidota > Bacteroidia > Chitinophagales > Chitinophagaceae > Agriterribacter. Next base: position 4,035 of record JADZFY010000218.1, read on the forward strand.
TAATGTTTGAATATGCCGTTGGCGTTCCCTTACTTCTGGTAAACCCTCACATAATCTACCTGCATGGATTGAGGAAATATGCTTTCATCAATGCCCATCGTTCCACCCCAGTTACCTCCCACTGCCACATTTAATATGAAATGAAAACGCTGGTCAAAAGGCCATTCGCGGGATGTCTTTTTTTCATTTACGAAAGTGAAATAAAGTTCATCGTCAACAAACATTTTAATCTCGTTTTCGTTCCAATCCAACTTATAAACATGAAATGTATTTGACAAATCTTTCCGAAAAGTTCTGCCGCCTTTTTGGGTGCCAATCGAATGATTATAGGCGCTTGTATGCACCGTTGCAAAGACAGAATCGGGGAGGTATCCAACAAATTCCATCATATCAATCTCGCCACTCGCAGGCCAATCTCCGTATTTCGAATCTGTTGGCATCATCCATAAAGCAGGCCAAATACCTCGTCCTTTAGGTAATCTTGCTTTGACTTCCATACGACCGTATTTCCAGTCTCCTTTACCCCTACTCACCAGTCTCGCGGATGTATAAGCAGCGCCATGAAAATTTTCTTTAATTGCAGTAATGGTAAGTAATCCATTCTCCACATTTGCATTCTGCATTCTTTTTTCCGTATAAAACTGCTTTTCATTATTACCCCAGCCGTCGCCGCCAGTAGCATAGCTCCATTTGGTGCTGTCGGGCAGTCCGTGATAATCAAATTCATCACTCCATACCAGCTTAGCTTCCCCATCTCCTATATCTTTTTTTTGTGTACAACCTGTGAGGGGAAACAGACCAATTGCTATTAAACAAAAAATTAAATGCTTTAATTCCATAAAATAATATGTTATTGATAAACACCTAAAAGGTACTAAACCCTGGTGCAATTATTACCGTGTTTTAACAACTGCACCAGGGTAAATATACACTACAGAAATTTTGATAGACCGTTTTTGCTCTTCCTAATTGTATCCGGGATTCTGGTGATCTTTCATTGCCGGATTTCTTCCCAGCGCACTCAATGGTATAGGCAACAAATAGTTTTTACTTTTGTCAAACGACCATTGGGGCGCACTGGGAGGTATTGCAGGGATTCTTTCATAAGTGTAACCGCCGCCACCTTTAGGAGTAATCTTCATTCCGTGCATTATCCTATTAAGATTTACTTCTGCAAGTTCCCATCGTATCAGGTCGAAGTAACGTTTACCTTCAAACGCTAATTCCACCCGTCTTTCTCTGCGAATCAGGTCGCGCATTTCTGCCTGGGTAGCACCTGGATACACATCCGAAAATGTGGGCACGCCTGCTCTGGTTCTTATTTGATCCAATGCTGCGTACACCGATGCATCAGGGCCAACGGCTTCATTTTGGGCCTCTGCATAATTTAACAATACTTCCGCATAGCGAAAATAATAGTAGTTCTGTGCGCTGGCTGCCCACTGAAAAATATTCACGGTAGTATCCATACGCTTTTTGGTACAGTATCCGGTATTGGTGTTATCTGTGGCATCTGCAAGATCAATCGCATTATTACCAGACCCAACAGCACTTAAAAACGTTACCCCATTAAATGTGTTTCCGTTGTATAATATGGATTGCCTGAAACGAGGCTCCCGATTGGCATATGGATTGTTCGGATCATAACCCGACCCCGGATCTGTTATTGCTTTTCCATTGGCCATCGCATAATCGTCAACCAGTTCCTGTGTAGGTGTAGATCCACCCCAACTCAGCCACTGTGTTCCTACAAAGTTTGGACCCTGGTAACCAATGATATTACTTCCCTGTTTAACAGTAAGGTATTCGCGATACAATATCCCTTCATTATTATTATTGCCTGTAGCAAAAAAGAATTCATCGTATTTGGGGTACAAAGAATAGCCCATTTCCATCACCTGCCTGTTGGTAGCGGCTGCCTGAGCCCATCTTGATAAATCATTTGACGGATTGTTGTGTTTGCTTGCGTAAAACAACTCCACCCAGCCTTTAATGGTTAATGCAGCGCCCTTTGTTATTTTACCGGCGCCGTCGTTACCATTATTAGCGGGCAATAATGCGGCCGCTTCACCCAGTTCTTTTTGAAGAAACTCAAAAGTTTCATCAAAGCTTGCCCGGGCATGAAATATTTCATCGCCATCGGTTTCGCGATTGTCTGGTTTAGTGATTATGGGCACCCCTCCATAGAGCATCCATAGTTGATGATAGAAGAAAGCCCGCAATACCCTGGCCTCGCCCAGCTTTCTGTCCTTATACTCCTGAGGTAGCGTGGAATTTTCTACGCCCTGAATAAATACATTACATTTTCTCACTCTTGAATACAGCGTTGTCCAATCCAGCCACATGGAGGCACCCGACCAGGTGTACCAGAGTTCCGTATTCGAATTTATTGTTGTTTTATTTCTTGCTACCTGCGAACTGATGTTCCAGTTAAACCCTGTCATTAAATCGTCCGACCATGAATCAAAGGGTTCAAAAATAAAGTTGTTTAAATCGGGCAAACTGCTGTATGCATCATTTAATACCAGGTCGGCAGATGATTCTGTAGAAAATGCTGTTCCACTACTTACCGCACCGGTATTGGGTACTTCCAGAAACCCATCTTTTTTACAACCGGTTAAAAAAGACACACAAACAACACCCGCCAACAAAAGTCTGCTGCTGTTTATAATAAATTTCATAGATAATCTTAATTAAAATTTAGAATTAGAATTGTACTCTTAAACCTGCCGTTACCGCTTTTTGGGTTGGGAAATACCAACCTCTGTCGCTGCTGATCTCAGGATCAAAATTTTCAATTGGAGTCCAGGTGATAAGGTTCTGTCCAGACAGGTATACCGATACCATACTCATACCCCAGCGTTGGGTAATTCTCCCCGGGATGGTGTAACTCAACATTCCTGTTCTCAAGCGCAGGTAAGCCAGGCTTCTTTGCCAGAAAGTTGATGCTACGGTATTGTTTGGACTCGGAGAGGTGGTCATTCTCGGGTAGCTGGCATTGGGATTATCCGGCGTCCAGTAGTCAAGGACCGTAACGGGTGCATTTTTATTATTATCGAAAGCCCATGCCGCACTATTGGCAAGTTGAATATCACGCAGGCCTACTCCCTGAAAGAGTAAAGACAATTCAAATCCCTTGTAGCTCACCGTGGGGGTAAAACCGTAAATAATGGCAGGATAACTCGGCGGATTACCCATAGCGATTTGGTCATTATAATCAATCAAACCGTCTGGCTTTCCATTCGGGCCACTTATATCAGCATAGCGGATATCGCCCGGGAACACTGCAGAAAATGTTTGTTTAGCAATTCCATCTTTTAACTGACCACCTGATGTAAAATCATCCTGAGAAAAATAACCAATAGCCTTATATCCAAATCGAACGTCGTAAGGCCTGCCCGTTCTTCTTAAGTTGGGGTTATCAAAAGTTGCGGGGTCTTCAAAAATCTCCAGCATTTTGTTTTTGGCATAGGTAAAATTTCCACTGATGCCAATCCGGATATCTTTGGTTATATTATAGCTGCTTGAAGCGGTGAACTCAAACCCGCTATTTTCCATCACGCCCGCGTTAACCTGCGACAATTCAATACCATACTCAACCGGAACGGTTACGTTTGGAGCGAGCAACATGTTTGCCCTTCGTTCATGAAAATAATCCGCTTCAATATTCAATAATCCCTGCCACAACCTGGCCTCAATTCCGATATCCGTTTTGGATGCCTTTTCCCAGGTAATGTTTGGATTGGGTTCAGCCCTCTCATATAGTCCCTGGGTTTGAGTTCCGTTTAAGATAGCCGAATTACCATATAATGTAAATCCTGTTTGATATTGATACGGATTACCTGCGAGATTAGCCGATTGCCCCCAGGAAGTTCTGAGTTTCAACTCATCCACCCACCTGACATCCTCCATAAATTTCTCCCGTGAAATACGCCATGCTGCCGAAAATGCCGGAAAGAAGCCAAACCTTTTTCCCGGAGCAAAATAATAATGCCCGTCATATCTGCCCGATGCTTCCAACAAATATTTATTGTCAAATCCGTAGGTTACCCTGTACACGAGAGAACGCTGCCTGGTTCCCATTGAATTACCATCGTTGCTCAGGTCCGATTCTCCGCTACCGCCGGCAAACAACTCGTGAATGGGAAGATTATAGTTATTTCTTCCGGCACTGAATTGCTGGGAGTTTGTATTACGCGATTCCAGTACAATCAAACCGGTAACTGCATTTCTCCCAAATTCTGCAGCGTAATTTATGTAACCCTGATAGGTAAAAGCTTGCGTTTGACGATATTCCTGGCTAAAGGACGGTAAGGTAGTGATTGGAATTTCCGGATACGTGTAGGGTCGTGTGGTGGTATCAATGGAATAAAAAGTAAACGGCTGATACCAACTGCGCCTGAAGCTTACGATACCACTATTGTTTGAATTGAATGGATCGTAAGGGTTAAAGTCGTAGGAGCCTACGAACTTAACACTCAGTCCTTTTAGCGGCAACTTTTGCTCAATGGAAAACTGGCTCAGCAACGTATTGCCGGTAATTTGCTGAAAACTGGGGTTGTCGTAGAAATAAGCGTACATATACGGGTGAAGCCCGTTGCTGTATTTCAGTGGCGTGCTATTCGTAACCGTATTTATAAGATTTTCAAACAGGCTCTGGTTATTGTATCCGGCACCTGTGAGATCTCTTTTTTCCACGCGACCGTTAAGAGAAAGTCCTACGGTTGTAGTACCGGTGGCTTGTACCTGTAAATTAGCAGAAAGGTTGTAGCGTTGAAATTTAATGCCGGGAAACATACCTTCCTGATTCAGGTAACCCAATCCCATTGCATATTTAACGATGTTAGTGCCGCCATTCAGGGTTAAACTATGACTCGTTATTAATGTGTTTTTTTGAATCATATCTCCTATGGGATCAAAATTGGGATGTCCGTCGGGATCAGAACCATCCCGATATTTCTGTAAATCCGCCTCACTGTATGGCAAAACGGAAGACCCTGCATTTTTCGCACCTTCATTTTTCAATAGCGCGTAATGGTAGGCATCTACAAATTTTGTAATAACTGTTGGGTTTTGAAAACCTACGTACCCGTCATAGCTCAAAACCGGCTACCCCAACTTACCCTGTTTGGTGGTAACCAGAATTACCCCATTGGCACCTCCTAATCCGTATGGGGCTACCGCGGCCGCATCCTTCAATACCGAAATGGATTCGACATCTGCCGGGTTCAACTGACTAAAATTCCTCGGAACACCATCTACAATAAGCAACGGTGAAGAATTGCCATTACTTCCAATTCCCCTTATCAGAATACGTGAAGCATCGTTTCCGGCCTGACCACTTCCCTGGGTAAAAATAACTCCCGAAGCCCTTCCTCCCAGTGCATTTGTGAGGTCGCCTACCGGCTGGCTTTTCATATCACCACCTTTAATTGAAGCAACCGATGCGGTTAACGATGTTTTCTTTTGCGTGCCGTAGCCCACTACAACTACTTCCTCCAGATTTGAACCTGCCGCGCTTTCCAATATCACATGAACCTCATTACCCGTAATGGCCACTTCTGCAGAATGAAAACCTACTGAACTGATAACCAATATTTTGGCTGAGGCAGGAACGGATAAGGAAAACTCGCCTGTTTCATTAGTTGTTGTACCGGCATTGAACCCCTTAACGGTTACCGAAGCGCCAACAACGGGTTCGTTTGACTGAGTAACCACTTTTCCCGAAATGTTTTTGTTCTGTGCCCATGTAATGGAAGAAATCAGCACAAGCACAAGGAACATCATCTCTTTTCGAAGTCTTTTCATATGCAAATTTTGTTTTAGTGCAAGCAAAAATAGCGGCTCTATCATATAAAAACAGCTCATTCAACTACATCAAAACCTCATCAATTATCATTAATACATTGATAATCAATAGTTGCAAAATACTTCATCTCTACATCTTTTGAATACTATAGATTTACAGGGTGAAATTATTATTTCTGCTTTTCACCATATTGTTGTTCCAACTGAACGGGGCAGCCCAAAACACCATCGGGTTACCACAAATCACCAATTTCAATAACAGTAATTATAATGGTGGCACTCAAACCTGGGACATCAAACAAGACGAAGCCGGAAGAATGTATTTTGCAAATAACGAGGGATTACTAATTTATGATGGTAGCTACTGGAAGCTTTTCCCGCAACCCAATAAAACCATATTAAGATCAATTAACCTGGTTAAGGAGCGAATTTATGCCGGAGGACAGGACGAAATAGGTTTTTTCGCCCCCGATGTATATGGAATATTAAAATATAGTTCGCTAACTCCTTTGATACCCAGAGGACAGGAAAAATTTACCGATGTCTGGAAAATTGAGCAGCATAAAGACGCAGTTTTTTTCCAAACAACCAATTGGATTTTCGAATACAAAGGCAATGCAATATTTAGCTATCCCGCGTTAAGCAGCTGGCAAATCATGAAGAAGGTTGGGGGAAGGCTGCTGGCCCAGGATAAGAAAAACGGAATTTTTGAATTTATTGCTGGCAGATGGCAGCCAATACTTAAGCCTGAGGTAATTCCTGCATTTGAAATTACCGGGTTTGCGGCGTTGGACGGAGATAGTCTTTTAATCAGCAGCCTCAACGAAGGATTGTTCACCTGGCATAACGGCATTCTCACAAAAAGAAAAACGAAAATTGACGAACAGCTCATTAAAAACCGGATCTATTGCTTTGAACAAATAAACAGTAGCGAGTTTGCCGTTGGAACTACGTCGCAGGGTTGCTTCATTCTCAACACTGCCGGAACCGTTGTACAGAAGATTTGCAGATCGGTAGGTCTTCAGAATAACAACATCCTAAGCGTATTTATTGATAAACGACAAAACGTATGGCTCGGCCTTGATAACGGCATCAGCTTTGTGGGTTATAATTCTCCTATTAAATACATAAAACCCCTTGCACCAGGCGACATTTCCGGCTACACCACAAGAATTTTTAATGAACACCTGTACATAGGAACATCCGATGGGGCATACACGTCGGCGCTTTCAATGGGAAATAAAGATTTAAGTTTTTCAAAAGGCAGTTTTCAAAAAATTGACAACAGCAGTGGGCAGGTTTGGCGCCTGGAGGAAATAAATCAACACCTGCTCATGGGTCACCACAACGGCAGTTTTGAAATTAAGCAAAATAAAGCCGAAAAAATTTCAGGCGATACAGGTGCATGGCTGTTTCAATCCTTATCTGCAATTAGTCCGGCAAAAAATATACTGGTCGGCACCTATTCCGGGCTTACCCTTTTGAACTATATAAACAACCGGTTCGTAAATAAGGGAGAAATCCAAGGGATGCATGAATCCCTAAGATTTTTGACAATAGACAATAACAATATTTTTTGGGCTTCACATCCCTATCGCGGTATCTATAAAATTTTACTGGCTCCTGACCATAAATCCTTTTCCTATACGCTGTACACGGAAAAAGACGGGTTGCCCTCCTCACTGCGAAATAATGTGTTCAGAATAAAAAACAATGTAGTATTTGCCACAGAAAAAGGTGTGTATGAATTTGACGCAAAACAAGGCAGGTTTCAAAAATCAGCATTGTTACACAAGATATTTGGTGAAAACGTTATTCAATACCTGAATGAAGACGAAGATGGAAATATATGGTTCTGTTCGGAAAAGAAGATGGGGGTAGTTAGCTTCAGCAACAATAGCCCACAGGTCATTTATTTTCCGGAACTGGAAGGAAAAATACTCTCCGGATTTGAAAACGTATATCCATATAACAGTGAAAATATTTTTATAGCATCCACTAATGGAATTATCCATCTCAATTACAAAAAATATGTTGCAGATAATATTAAGCCGGTTGCTTTAATTACTCAGGCCAAATTATCGGGGAAAAAAGACAGTGTGATTTATGACGGATTTTCGTCCGCACCTGCCACCAGCTCTCCACAAAATAAAAAAAGCGGTCTATTACACTTTGATAATGCCGACAATTCATTCCATTTCGAATTCAGTTCTCCGGTAAACAGCTTTTTAAAAAATATAGTATACTGCTACCGGCTAAAAGGATACGATGCTGAATGGTCTATCCCGTCTGAAAAAACAGAAAAAGATTATACTAACCTGCCCGGTGGCGAATACGCTTTTGAAGTAAAAGCACTCGACAACTTCGGTAATGTGTCACCCGTAGTGAGTTACCATTTCATCATTAACCGTCCCTGGTACAAAACATCCTGGGCTTACAGCGCATATATTTTATTGCTTATTGCATTTGCCTATACGGGATACAAGTGGCAAAAGCTACAACTGGACCGACAGTTAAAAAAATTCCAGGAAGAACAAAAGAAATTGCGGTACATACATCAGCTCGAGGTGGAGAAAAACGAAAAAGAAATCATTCAACTTCAAAATGAAAAGCTGATTAATGAGATGGTTTATAAAAATAAAGAACTGGCTGATGTAAGCCTTCACCTCGTGGAAAGAACAGACGCACTGATTAAAGTGAAAGATGAATTACAGCGATTGCATACAAAAACGGGTGGCAACCTCAATGTAAAACACGTGATTCAGCTTGTAAATGAAATTGAAAAGAATGATGCCAACTGGGACCAGTTTGTTGAACACTTTGATGAGATTAATAATGATTTGATTAAGAAATTAAAGAAGTATTTCCCGCAGCTTACCAGCACAGACCTCAAAGTATGCGCCTATTTACAACTAAAACTTTCCTCAAAAGAAATTGCACAACTCATGAATATTTCCGTTAGAGGTGTTGAAATAAGCCGGTATCGTTTAAGGAAGAAATTGCAGATACCATCGAAGCAAACGCTAAACAACTTTTTAAATGAAATACTGGAGAAAAATGAGTAAATGCCATTGGCTGGTCATTGCAAAAAACGGGCGAAAATGCACGTTATTTTTTTCTCCTTTTTATTCGTTTCACAAATGCCAAAGGTGAAGCTGATGCCTCACCCTTGTTTTTGCAGTAGAAGACCACGGTATTTTGTGATAGCTTTTTCAGGGTAAACAGATTTCTTCCTTACCTGTACTATTCAAAGTCAAGCGTTAAATACCGTAAAACACGTTATAACTGCTAACATACTTTTCAATATCGCTCCGTAAAAAAGTTGGAAAGCCACTATTTTATAAAATCAATATGTGCTTCACTCCCCAACACAATACAGGATGAAAAATCTTCCAGCACCTCCAGCTTATGCGGTTCATGCGCTTTAATCAGCAGACTTTCGCCTGCATTTAACTCCACAACCCTGTCAGAAAAACTCACTCTCCCCCTCCCTTTTTTCAGTATCACAAAGGCATCCGAACTCGCTTCATGCAGTGGCATTGCCTCGCCGGCCTGCAAAGACACACCCAAAATTTTGTACTGGTCATTCTTGTGTAATTCTTTCATCTCCATAATTCAAATATTATATAGCAAAGATAGTTGTTAATTCATAATACAAGTATTTAAATACTTTTATTATTATCGTGATCAGGAAATTCTTTTCGACAGTGCACCCAATGAAAACCCATCCGATTCGTCGGGTGCATTTCAATTTATTCAGTAGTTTAGCCACTCACAAATAATCCATCTCAATCCTCAGTTATAATTTCATGAAATCAATCATCAGTGTTTCCCGGTATATTGTTGGTATTCTGTTTATCTTTTCGGGATTGGTTAAAGCCAATGATCCACTGGGACTGGCGTATAAAATGCAGGAGTTTTTTGAAGTGTGGGCACAATCGGGCTGGCTGCCCGGCCTAATGCATTCCATGAACGATTATGCCCTGATCTTCTCCGTTATGATGATTGCCTTTGAAATTATTGCCGGCGTGGCCGTGCTGGTGGGATGGAAGATGCGCCTGTTTAGCTGGCTTTTGTTGCTGCTGATTATTTTCTTTACTTTTTTAACAGGTTACGCATACCTGTCGGGCAAATTCAGGAGTTGCGGTTGCTTTGGCGACTGTATTCCGTTAAGCCCTAAAGCATCATTCCTAAAAGACATTGTACTGTTATTGCTGATACTGCTCATTTTCAGCTACCGTAATAAAATTAAGCCAACACTTTCTGCTTTGGGAAGCATAGGCATCATCATAATATCAGGAGTTTTTAGTGTGTGGCTGCAATGGCATGTGCTAAAACATTTGCCGGTTGCTGATTGTCTTCCTTTCAGGGAAGGCAATAATATTCCCGAAAAGATGAAGATTCCCGCCAACGCTATTCCGGATAGCACGGTCATCACTTTTGTGTACGAAAAAGCGGGCGCCACCATAGAGTTTACCTCTGATCATTTCCCCGACGATTTTGATGATTCCGTTTATCATTTCGTGAAACGTTATGACAAGCTGATTCGCAAAGGCAATGCAGAGCCGGCCATCAAAGATTTTGTACTCACAACACTATCGGGAAACGATACAACGTTGCCGGTACTGAGTGATCCGGCGTACAACGCTTTTATTTTTATTAAAGATGACCCGGGAGCAGGAGAATGGGTAAAAGCGCTGGAAACATTATATCCCGTGCTTGAACAGCATCAACTTCACCTGTTTGTTGTTACCAATAATGCAGAAGGTATTAAAACATTTTTCCAGAACCTGCCCGGGGTAACTTTTTTAAAGTGTGATGTGGTACCGATAAAAACGGCCGCACGTGCTAACCCAACGCTATACCTGCTGAAACAGGGAACAATTATGAACAAATGGAGTTTTGCAGACTGGGATGATGCCATCACTGCTATACCTGTACTCATAAAAAAATAACGACCTGATACTTTTCGCGTCTGCACGATAAGTACGAATAGGACACAAATAACATTGAGGATGCACAGGGCACATTTGAATAAAGATTTGAAGCTGAGAAAAATCCTCCGGTCATTGGATGAAGTGGTGTTGGAGCAGCGCAGCAAAATCTATCTGCGGCTATGCGGTTCAATTGTATCTCAGCAATTAAGCACTAAAGTGGCCGCAGTGCTTTACCATCGCTTTTTGAACCTGTATGGTGGAAAAGAACCGACCATAACGCAGATTTTGCGGACACCACAAACGTCTTTTCATTCCATCGGATTTTCAAAAGCAAAGAGCGCATACGTTCATCATGTTTGTGATTTCTTTGCTGCAAATAGAATTACCGACAGAAAATTGGCTGCCATGTCGGACAAAGAAGTTATTACGCTGCTCACTCAAATTAAAGGAGTAGGAAGATGGACTGCAGAGATGATTCTCATTTTTACACTGGCGCGGGAAGATGTGTTTCCGGTTGATGACCTGGGTATCCAAAATGCCATGATTCAACTTTATAACCTTACGGAAACAGACAAGAAGAAGCGAAAGGAAAAACTCCTCAGTATCGCGGAAAAATGGTCGCCTTACCGAAGCTATGCATCCCTTTATCTGTGGAACTGGAAAGACAGCACAGGCGCCCGAATCTAATCTAACCGCATTGGGGTGCATTCCACATTCCCCCTGCATATAGTACTTTTACGGGTGGCATAAACACAGATGCCTCCTTAGGTCGGCATCACAAACTGTAGTGCAATGTTCAACATTGTGCAATCGCTGAACATTAGCACTGCAGCTCAAGATATATTATGCCGCTTGTCATGCCGACCTAAGGAGGCATCTGCACTTGCTGTTTCTGATACCTGACAGCGTTTCATCTACCGGGAAGTAAATTTGTTGCGATACTTGGAAATACATTCCTTCCTGTGTGGTATGAAATTTTTCAGCCGCCCCGGTTTGTGTCTCCACAAACCGGCGACAACTTGGAATGCACCCCCGCACTTCCTGTGTGGTATGAAATTTTTCTATTAATTTACCTTTTCAAAAGATACTGAACCCGGCTTTGTATTAAACTCATTTGTCTTGACACGTTACATCGCGCAAAAACTCTCTTATGCACTGCTTGTTCTCGCCGGCGTGATAAGTATTGTATTTTTTTTATTCCAGGGCTTCGGCGATCCGGCGCGGTTGGTTTTAGGACAAACCGGCGATAGCGCCACTATTCAAAATATACGCAAAGAACTGTATCTCGATCAGCCCAAATGGAAACAGTTTGTCTTTTATGTAAAGGATATCTCTCCCATCAGCATTCACTCCAAAAAAGAAATTGAACAAAAAAAATTAAAAGGATTTTTCATCGGAACGGAAGAAATCAATTTCGCCATCAAACTTCCCTATCTCCGCCATTCTTATCAAACCAAAAGGAACGTGTTGGACATTTTGATGGAAGCCCTTCCCGGCACCCTGCTGCTTGCCCTGGCTGCAATGTTGCTTGCCACCATTGCCGGTATAGGGTTGGGGGTGCTGGCTGCCGTAAAGCAAAATACATGGATGGATAGCAGTTCGGTTTTTGCCAGTGTACTGGGTATTTCAGCCCCTTCTTTTTTTACCGGCATCCTGATCGCCTATTTTTTCGCCATTGTGCTGGGAAGTTACACCGGACTTAACCTTACCGGCAGCTACTTTGAATATGATGATTACACCGGTGAAAAGTATTTCGCCATCAAAAATCTGATATTACCTGCAATAACTTTGGGTATTCGTCCGCTGGCTATTATTACACAGCTCACCCGCAGTGCAATGCTTGATGTACTGAAACAGGATTATATCCGAACGGCATACGCAAAAGGATTAAGCAAACGAATAGTGATATTCAAACATGCCCTGCGCAATGCCTTAAACCCGGTGTTAACGGCAATTACCGGCTGGTTTGCCGAATTGCTGGCCGGCTCCTTTTTTGTAGAGTATATTTTTGGATGGAAAGGTGTTGGAAAAATAACGGTGGATGCGTTGGAAAAACTCGACTTTCCCGTGGTGATGGGCAGCGTACTGGTAACCGCTACACTTTTCGTACTCATTAATATCCTTTCCGATGTATTGTACCGCGTGGTAGACCCCAGAGTGAAACTGGGATAAAAGAAAATGTCCGGTACTCATCTCAGCAACACCGGACATTCATCATGGTTACTTACAATCTGAATATCTCGTTATAGAACAACGGTATATCTTCATCTTTTGAGAATCCGATAATAACTACCCGGATGCTTTTGGCATCATCATTATTAAAAAATCGTATTTGCAGGGGTTTGCTTCCCCCTGCAGGAACAGCAGGATTCCAAAACAATACATCACGCGTATCCTTTCCCACGCTTTTTACTGTGGCATCCTTGTAATCAGGGGCATAAAAGGGTGCAACCTTATCATAACCGGCTAATACACTATTGTTCAGCGATGGTGGCTTTTGCGCATTTGCCGCCTGCGTATCGCCCCTTCGGGTATATATGGCTACCGCCCCACCGCCTCCGCCGCCTATTCCGCCAACAAAGCCACTCTTAATTACCTTCACCATTGCAATGTTCGACACAGGCAAACTACTTATAGCCGTTGGATCCACCGGCATCTCATCAAGGTATAGCTGCACTCTGCTGCCTCTGATAATAGGGATATAATCTCCCCCCTGCATTTGTAATTGTAAGCCTGCCACCCGTCCCTGTAACCACTGAAGGACGTTTTGATAAGATGCTGCTTCCGGATTTTCATTCACCAGATCAAACACATCTTCATTCATACTCCGGAACATTCCAGAACTTAACTGATCATTCAGCTTCTGCTTATTGGATTTACCCTGAGCCACTATCTTAACTTCTTCGAGTGTCTTAAACTTTTCGTCAGCATCTTTTTGATTATTTCGGCTATTTAACGCCCTGGCAATGGCGTCGGGCAATTTGTCATTTGCAGGCCGTTTCACCATCAAATAGCCGCCGGGCGGAAATGCAGCCTTATACGGAACTGAAATATTGAGTGATTCAAAATTGACGCTCACATCCCTCGGAGCAATTTTTTTGTCATTCACCTGGTAATACACTTTCAACGGCTCTTCAAAAATGAGGTTCTTCAATTCAAACACACCTTTCGAGTCGGTGGTTACCTGATTGAGTTGAGTAGTGGAATCGGCAAAATAGAATATTAAGTTGATAGCGGCATTGGCTACTACACCACCTCCGCCATAAACAGACCCTTTGTAGGAGATATAAGGTTGCGGAGAAAATCGTATCGCCGGAAATTTTCCTTCCACAACCTTGTCCCACTCGAATCGTTTCCACTTTTCCGACATCAGCAATACATCCAATGCTGTTGTGTCATTATTGATATCAAAGTAACGGGTGGGTGCATCAATTTTATCGGTAAAGTCTGATGTGAGCCATAGGTTGGTGAGTAAATTATCGTTTTCCATAAAATCATCTGCACCGCCATCCAGTACCAACACCGAATACTTTAGATAGTTGGTATCCGCCAGCATATCAAAACCGTTAATACCCCTTGGTTTATTGCTCAGGTAGAGCGGGGGAAATGAAGGACGCCCCACACGCAACTGAAAGGGCTGTACAAAACACAATCTTTCTGCTGCCACATGTTCCGCTCCGTCAAATACCGTTAATCTCAGTACCCCATTAATAAGTTTATCTGCAGGAATAGCGCTTGATATTTCGGGCGTAATCTTATTGATATTCGCTTTGTACACCAATACATTATTTACCGTACCAATTATTTTATACCCTTTGGAATCGGCAGGAATATTCCTGAAAAATAAAGTATAAAAAATAGAGGTATTGGTACTGTTCACTTTAATACCCACACCTGAAGATTGCACGACCGGCAACGCGATTGTTTGCTTTTTACCCTTGTTATCCTGAACAATTACCTGGTATTTTTTGTTAGCTTCGGGTCGGATATTAAAAACCGCCACGTTCCGGTCAATAGATGAAAAAGTAGCTATCTTTTCGGATGGCTTGGCTACATCAGTAACATAACCGCTCCAAAGTGCAGGTAATTGTCCCGCTGACCTGAGCCGCACACACACCCTGTTATCCAAACCTTCAATAAAAGTACCTCCTTCGGGATACGCGGCTGCCGACCATTGCGCCAGCGTATCGGGTACCAGTTTTTGCGGTGAAGCCGGATTGTACACTTTAAACGAATGCAGGTACTGGAACGTTTCGTCGAAATTGAGCATCCACTGCGTGTATCCTCTAACGTAATATATCCCTTCGGGCAGGGAATCCGGAAGTGAAAAACTGCCCTGGCCTTCTCCTTCGAACAGCGGAACATGTTTTCTGTTCAGCATTTTTTTCTGACTGTTATATAATTCCAGGGTAAGGTTCGTAGAAATCAATGAGCGGGTGTATCCCTGAAATACAAAGGCTGTAAACCACATCGTTTCTCCGGCAAGAAAACTTCCCTTACTGTACTGGAGGTAGATCTTTTCCTGCGGCAATTGTTGCGACAAGGTTTCCAGCGCCTGCTCCACTTTATTCTGCGCAATAAGGTACCGGGTTGATAAAAACGAAAACGAAAATAATAAGATGGCAGTAATTAATCTTTGGCTAAAACGCATAATATAATTATTGTTGAATGTGCGGATGTACCGTTTTTTTATTGCAATTTAATACAGCAACCGGTTTGCATCCGGTTAAAATAAAGATAAAACAAAGCGGCAAACGACCCAAAATCGTCTGATGTGTATGTTACCTGAGGAAAACGAAAGTAAGATTAAACCAGCTTTTCATTGATTGCCTTACTGATGGCTTCGCCCTGGGAACGAACGTGGAGCTTGTCGTAAATATGTTTGATGTGGGTGCGTACCGTGTCAATACTTATGAACAATTCTGCGGCAATTATTTTAAAACTGTTTCCTTTTGCTAATAACTGCAATATCTCTTTTTCACGCTGCGTGAGCTGATAGTCTTTTGCCGGCCCTTTTGGGTTTTCCTGCATACCGGAAATAATCATACGGGCAATTGTTGGACTCATGGGTGCACCGCCTTCCAATACTTCACTGATGGCGTGTATTAGCTTATCGGAAACATATTTTTTGAGCAGATAGCCATTTGCACCGGCATACATCGCATCAAACACGTGCGTGTTGTCGTCAAAAACAGTAAGCATAATAATTTGTACTTCCCTATTGATCGTCCTGATCAATTTAACGGCGTCAATACCACTAATCCCCGGCATGTCAATATCCATCAAAATCACATCGGGATGTGCATCCTGAATATCTTTTATTACATTGGAACAATCGGGGTAACTGGCGATAACGTTATACTCACCTGTAAGTGCCAACAAGCTGCACAAACTTTCACGAAGCGTAGTGTTATCCTCATATATTACAATACTAACCGGCATACAAACTCTTGCGTACGATTAACAATTTCATTGATTCACCCTGCCTGTCCGTTAAATTCATTCAATGCCATTTGAAACTTCCTGCAATCCAGCATTTCGTGGCTTGCAAACTACTCATCTTTACGGTAGCTATCCATACCCTAATCATGTGATTCCTACCTCAAGAACAACCGTGGTTCCTGTATCCATTATGGAATGAATATTTAAGCTCCCCTGCATGCCTGCCGCCCTGTCACGCATGTTTCTTATTCCATTTCCCTGATGTGCTGTTTCCTGATTAAAACCAATGCCATTATCGGTGATAGACATTCTCAACCGGTCGTGTTGTTTTTGAACCACCACATCCAGCTCTGTAGCCTTACTGTATTTAACCACATTGTTGACCACTTCTTTAAAAATGAGATAAATATCTTTTCGGTGTTCCAGCTTTAGTTGAGTCCTGTCTAAGGTCCCCTCTTCTTTGAAATAATAATTAATACCTGCCGGTTCCAGAATTTCAGCGGCAAACTCCTTCATCCGAAGCACCACCTTATCAAAGTTGTCGTTAACAGGATTGATGGCCCACACAATATCGCTCATCCGTTCCATGATATTCGCGGAGTTGTCTTTTATCTTTTGTAAATATTGTATCGTTTTATCGTTACTGCCTAACTCCTGCATAGCTACTTTGCTAAGAATATTGATACTGGTGAGGGTGGACCCGATTTCATCGTGCAGATCACGGGCAATTTTACTGCGCAGTTTTTCTTCCGCCAGGTATTTGGCTATTCGTTCTGCTGTTATTGCAGCTATTTTTATCAGCAACCGCAGATGGTATTTTTTATAAAAATTGCGACGGGGGTTTTCAGAATCTATCACTCCAAACACTTGCCCGTCAATCCAAATCGGAACTGCTATTTCCGATAGCCTGCGTTCATCATCCATAATATAACGGGGATCTGCCGCTGTGTTTTTAACAATCTCCGCTTTACCCGTGAGTGCCACTGTTCCCACAATTCCTTTGCCTATCGGAATTTCAATACGGTTAATTATTTCACGTTTCCAGGGATTCTTTGGACCAAATGCAGCCATTTGCAACAACAACTTGCGGTCAGGATTCAACTGGTACACTACACAATCAATAAAACCCATTTTCTCAACACAGTTTTTCGCACTATCCCAAAAAATATCTTCCACCGTCTTCTGTCCGTATAAAGAGGTGGCAAAAGCACTGATGATTTTTTCGTCCTCCAGCTTTTGAAGTAGTGACTGAACAATGCGGTACCCAACAATTCCAATAATGAGCAAAACAAGCCCATACCACCACCAGTTTTCAATACCAGGTTTTACAAGCGTAGGAACGCTCCGGTCCGAAAGTTGTGCCCTTACAGCAACAGACAAAACAATGCCTAAAAAAACAGGTATAATAGATTTATTACGCAAACCGCCAGGCAATTGAGTGATTCGTAAATGTACGGTATGTAAAATAAATAACCCAATTGCCCGCACACCTCCTACAGGCGAATCAGGAAAAAATTAATATAGACAGATTACTAATCTATAGAAAAATCACAACTATCCCATTATTTAAATATATATGTTTCATTTTTTCTACAATTCTTAGATTTATCAAAAAAATATACCAGCGTACCTAAAAACAAAAGGCTTTTTGCGGTGTAATTAGCAAAAATATAAAGACGGACTAATCCAGAAACTCAACTTTTCATTAATAATTTCATATTATTTTAATAAATATGTTTATTTTATTTAGATGTTTTCAATGATTTCTCTATTTTTGTTAAGAATTAAGTACATATTATTATTTTTAATTTAAAATTATTTAAATGGCTAAGAGAACGTTAAAACAAATCACACCGTTTCTGGTGCTTGCAGCTATTGCTTTAGCTGCAATTTTTGTTCGCCCCGTTAGTGATTATGAAAACACCAGTGTGTACAGTCCTGCTGATATTGCATGGGTTATTGTAGCCGCAACGCTGGTTTTCCTGATGACACCCGGTCTTGCCTTTTTTTACGGAGGAATGGTCCATCGGAAAAATGTGATCTCTACCATGATGAAAAGTGTAGTAGCAGCCGGTGTAGTGAGTGTGCTATGGATATTTGTTGGATACAGCCTTTCCTTTGGTGAAGATATCGGAGGGTTTATTGGAAATCCGCTTACTCATATGTTTTTTAAAGATGTAAATTCAGGAGAACCCTGGGCAGGCGCTCCCACTATTCCGAAATCACTGTTTTCTATTTTTCAGTTAATGTTTGCCATTATTACTCCCGGATTGGTAGTAGGTGCCGTAGCCGAAAGAATTAGGTTTACTTCTTATATTTTGTTCATCGCACTTTTCAGCATTTTGGTTTATGCCCCCTTAGCGCACTGGAGCTGGCACCCTGAAGGATTTCTTTTTAAAATGGGAGCATTGGATTTCGCAGGGGGTACTGTTGTACACATCTCTGCCGGTTGTGCGGCATTAGCCGGTGCCCTGGTTTTAAAACGCAGAAAAGCGCATATTGAACACAAAGAAATTCCCCCTGCCAACATCCCGTATGTAATGATTGGTACAGGCCTGCTTTGGTTTGGTTGGTTCGGATTTAATGCGGGGTCTGCCCTGGGCGCCAACGCCCTCGCGGTTTCAGCATTTGCCACCACAAACACAGCCGCGGCTGCAGGTGGATTGGGTTGGATGTTCTTTGACGTACTGAGAGGGAAAAAACCTTCCGTTATCGGATTTTGTATCGGCGCAGTGGTTGGACTGGTAGCTATAACGCCCGGAGCAGGTTTTGTAGCCATCCCGCAAAGTATCTTCATCGGACTTATAGCTTCTATCATTTCAAATATCGCCGTTTACTATAAGCAAAAATCTTCCCTCGACGATACATTAGATGTATTTCCCTGCCATGGCTTAGGCGGAATGGTAGGCATGATATTAACAGGGATTTTTGCTACAAAAGCAGTAAATGCTGCAGGCAACGATGGTCTGTTTTTTGGAAACTCTTCATTTTTCTTTACCCAGTTAAAAGCCATGCTTATTGCTTCTGGTTACAGCTTTGTGGTTTCCTTTGCTATTTTCAAATTCATCAATTTCATTTTACCGCTGCGGGTAACTGCCGAAGAAGAAGAAATAGGTTTAGATGCTTCACAGCACAACGAAAAGTATCTTCAGGGCACATTGCTGGTAACCAGCAATGGAAGCATGCACGAAGAAGAAGTAGAAGATTAATACATTAACCCGTTTGTTCCATACGTATTCAGGTAAACAGAAAAGGTACTGTTTTAGGTAACCTCTGACCAGGTCTAAAACCGTACCCTTTCATTATAACACTTAAAATCAACTGCAATGTTAAGAAAATTTCTTACTCCCGCTATTTTTATGGCTTCGTTTTCTACCGTTTATTCTCAGGACTCCACTGCAAAAAAGGGGGAGCTTACCTTATCCGGATCTGTAGACGGCTACTACCGCTATAATGTGCAAAATGCAAAAGGCAAGGGCGCTACTAACGATTACACCAGCTTCACCAATTCTCAAAATTCGTTCGAGTTGGGTATGGCTTCCCTGAAAGCAGAATATAAAACCGGTAAAGTGTCGGCCACTATTGACGTGGGATTAGGCACCAGGGCGAGAGAATTTTCCTATAACGAAACCGGCGTGCTGGCAGCAATCAAACAAACTTTTATCAGCTATTCTCCCACCGAAAAATTAAAATTCACGATTGGTAAATGGGCTACCCATGTTGGATATGAATTACTGGACCCGCAGCTCAACCGAAACTATAGCATGAGCTATATGTTTTCCTACGGGCCATTTTCACATACCGGTATTAAAGCCGAATATGGTTTGGGCGATCATTTTGGTGTGATGCTGGGTGTGGCTAATCCAACGGATTATATCAGCGCGGGCTTTTCTAAAAAATACCTTCTTGGGCAGTTCAGCACCACGTTTGATAAATTCAGTGCCTTTTTGAATTATGCGGGAGGAAGGGATTTTGACAATGCCGCCAACCATCAACTCGGGCTTACGGCTACCTCTGCGCTTTCCGACAAAATAAGCCTGGGCTACGACGGTACAGTGAAATTTTATAACCCTAAAGGTGGGAACTCCGGATCATGGTGGGGTTCTGCCCTCTATCTGAACATTGACCCTACCGAGAAATTCGGATTCACATTAAGGGGAGAGTATTTTGACGATAAAAAAGGCATCATCACTTATATGGATGAATACAATACGGCACGCCCGTTATTGGGATCGGCTATTGTACAAACTACGCTTTCCTTCAACATTAAACCCGTAAAAAACCTTACGATTATTCCCGAGTTTAGAATAGACAGCGCTGAAGACCCGATATTTACCAAACATAACGGAACAGGTGCAAAAAGTACCGGATCATTCTTATTGGCGGGCATTTTCAGTTTTTAGCACTTGTGTATGGGTTGCAGGATACAGGTGTACGTCTGTATCTTGCAACTCAACAATCCCTAACGTCAACCCTACGCTTATCGCTGAACACTATTCACGCTTCTGTTTTCCACTGCACCCTTAAACCGTTTTACATCGAGCAGGTCATTTCCTGTTTCCAACCGCCCTTCTTGCTGAAAACGGGGTGAAAGTCGCGAAAACACACCGCTTTTGATATAATGAAGTGCGCTTGCCAGGCAGTTTTCCTGAATATCACCCCAGGGTTTGTCTAATCCATCGTCTACTACGGCATCGGGCTGTAGTCCATTGAAATAATTTCCTTCACCGTTCTTATTTACACTCCGGAAGGATACGGGAAAAATATACCAGTCACCCACACCAATATTAAAGTAACCAACCGGCTTGCCGTGGCTGGGTCTGCCAATCAGCTTCACCTCCATGTATGGCTTCAGACTGTTAATCAGCAGTTCACTTGCGGAAGCTGTGTTTTTGGTAATAATAAAAAAAACACGATTGAGATTCAACCCGCCTTTCTTGTGATAGTTAATGGTAGTATCGTAACGCGAACTGTAGTTTTCATTAAACTGCTCTTTAAGCATTAGGTTATTATCGCCAGATGAAGGCACAATATAATTTGCCAGTTCATTTTGGAGTGCCACATATCCTCCACCGTTATAGCGAAGATCTACAATCAGATCACTTATTCCTTCTGCAGAAAAAGTACTGAATATATCCGCTAACCGGCCTTTTATGTTGTCAATGTCTCCCAAAAAAGAATTAAATACAAAGTAGCCGGTTTTATTTCCTCCATCGTTGTACACGCTATCCAGGATAACAGGTTCATCACGGTAGGTTGCGGCTGTAAGTGAAATAGCTGCTGTTGTACCATCGGGTTTTTTAAAAGTAAAGCTGGCAGCGTTGCTGTTGAAAACGGCTTTGGTTATTCGTGCAATGGTTGCATCATCGGTGTTAATTGTATTATTTTGATTTACCGATAGTATCTGCCAGCTCCGTTCAATTCCTGCCGCTGCCGCCGGAGACGCAGGTTCTACATAGGAAACCCGCAGGTCATTTGTGGAAAGAAAAAAAATGCCCAGACCAAAATCACCACTGATGCCCGAGCTCACGTTGTCCCATTCTGTTTTTTTGATGGCAAAACTCCAGCGGTCAACGGGAGCGGTGAAGCCCGGTTCTTTGCTGTAAGGACGAAGCGCTTTCATTTCCGCATCCGGGTCGGCATATGCTCGCGGATTAAAATTAGCCGGCAGAAAATTGTTCCACAGGTAAATATCTTTTGCATAAATCCAGGCCGTATCCTTAACCCGATCTTCCAGGGTATCGCGTGCATCGGTATTGTCTTTCTTACAACTGAACATCAACAGCACCATCGCTGAGCAAAAGAACAAACGCCTGTTTTTCATTTTCATATTTCGCATGTTGGGAAGTAGAAACAAAAACCGTATTATATTGGGTGCCTTTGAAATTACTGCATTATTTAAAATCCTGTAAGCATACAGCATAAGCTTAACACTAACTTTTGAAAAATTAACGAAAGCTAAATGATCAGCCGGTTTGTGTTTAAAAAAGAAAAAACGGATCAAAAATTAACATTGCAGTTCACCCATGCCGCGTCAAACTCCGCATTATATTTTTTGTAAAACTCAATAGCCGGCTTATTCCAGTCTAACACCTGCCACATCATTCCCGTAAAAGGCTTTGCATGCGCCTCCTCCACCAGCCGGTCCATCAACATTTTGCCAATCCCTTTCCCCCGCCAGGCTTGTGTAACAATAATATCTTCGAGATACATACGCTGTCCTTTCCAGGTAGAGTATCGAATATAATACAGGGCAAAGGCTACAATTTCTTTTTTACTGCTGTTGTTCGAATCGGCTTCGGCAACAAAAGCCCACCATACCGGATTATTTCCAAAGCCGCTTTCTGCAAAATGCTCCGGATCTGCCGTTACCTCTTGTGGCGCTTTTTCAAATGCAGCCAGTTCGT
>JADZFY010000219.1 GCA_020854215.1 Chitinophagaceae bacterium
ATCTTTCCATACTTTGAAGGAGGTTCATATAACAAAGTTTTAGATGAAGAAAGGAGTTAATACAAAATACAAAATACTTCCGGGATATTATATAGATGACCGGCTGGGGCAGGGGTAATTACATCTACAAGGCCCCGACGCAGTGGATATTTTCCGGGACAGAGTCCCGGGAACATAATTGATACGCAGTCCGGAGACTGCGTATAGCAGAGATGACCGGAAGAGCATGGAGTAAACGCATCTAAAAAAAAGCCACAACGCGGTGGATATTTTCCCCGAACAGCGTTCCGGGATCATCGTGGATACGCAGTCCGGAGACTGCGTATCCATCCGCGGTCTGATCCGCCGCCGCAGATACCGACCGCCACATTAATACGTTAATGGATTCATTTTTGTACGACGGATGCGGATAATTCGGATTTCATTTCCCTTAAAGCGGTACGATATTCTGTAATGATACATTTCAAATGCCCGGAAGCTGCCGTCGCTATTGGTTTTTTATTTATCAGGATTGTATTTTTGGGGATGCTCCCTTAAACCTTCTATCGCTGATAAAATTTCCCACTTTACCTTTTCTGCATTCGCAGGTGAAAACAACCGAATA
This sequence comes from Chitinophagaceae bacterium, assembly GCA_020854215.1. Lineage (GTDB taxonomy): Bacteria > Bacteroidota > Bacteroidia > Chitinophagales > Chitinophagaceae > Agriterribacter. The sequence goes on from JADZFY010000219.1 coordinate 605, forward strand.
TACTTAATTGCGTCATCAAAATGCTTTATCGTTTTGTTGTTCCATTTAATGATCAAAGCCATTTCTATTGATTATTGCTTCAGGTATCGTTTCACTACTTCTTCATGAGATATATATTCACCAGCTTCTATTTCTTCGTCGGCCTGCTCCAATTCCCGGTTGTATTCTTCGAGACTTTGAGGTGCAAACTCACTCTTTCTACTCTTTAAAAATGTCTTGATCATTTCCAATACAGATTTCCTTTCTGCATCATTCAACTGCATGAAACAATTCAGCATCTCTTGTGATATGGATGGAGTTGGCATAATGATTATTTTACTCTACAAATTTAGTTCTTTATTTTAGTAAGTAAAGCCTTATAAAACCCTTTTTGGAGCGCATCTTTATAACATACAGCATATCATTTGCGTGGCTTAACGTTCATCTGAAAACGGGGAAGAATGGTTGCAGGTTTCAGGGAGGCGAAAGTCACTCTCGGTCTGATCCGCCGCCGCAGATACCGACCACCACACTTCTACATTCTCACACCTGCTTGCCGGCAGGCAGGTTTTCAAATTCCCACATTTTCTCTCCCACTCATTTCGCCAGCTTACTGTTCCTGTATCCGTATAAAAAATAAATAGCAAGCCCTAATGCCATCCATGCAAAAAACCAGAGCCAGCTAACAGTGGGAATTTCAATCATGAGGTACAAACAAAACAGCACACCCATAATGGGAATAAATGAATACCTGCGGATAACCGTTAGTAAAGTAAGCACCAGCGCAATAACAATAAAAAGCAGGAAAAGCACTTCCTGGTGGTTTTCGTGCCCGAGGTTTTGTACCGCGTCTGTTAAACGCTGGCGGAACAGGTAAACAAACAGGGCAAACAAAACTGGCACGATATACCTTCCATTTATATAAGGCAAACGAAATCCTTTATCGCCGGCGGGTCTTGGCGGCAACAGCAATACGCCGCCCGATACCAGCACAAAAGCAAATAAAGTTCCTATACTGGTAAGATCGGTAACCAGATCGGAAGCAATAAACAACGAAGGTATCCCAACAATAACACCGGTAACAACCGTTGCGAAGGAAGGCGTTTGATATTTGGGATGAATGGTTTGAAATTTTTTAGGCAATAACCCATCGCGGCTCATGCTCATCCATATACGGGGCTGACCGAGTTGAAACACCAGTAACACACTGGTTGTAGCCACTACGGCGCTTACCGAAACAATCTTTTCAATCCAGGGAGCACGGGTTTCAAAAACAAATGCCAGCGGATCGTTGACGTTTTTAAAACTCGAGTAGTTTTCAATGCCTGTTAAAACAAGGGCAATCAGTATATACAATACCGTACAAATGATCAACGAATAGATCATACCTCTGGGCATATCGCGCTGGGGATTCTTACATTCTTCAGCAGTAGTAGATATTGCGTCAAAACCAATGTATGCATAAAACACAGCAGACACCCCTTTTAATACGCCTTCAAAACCATTGGGTAAAAACGGACGCCAATTATTGGTATCTACAAAAAAAGCACCGGCTACTATAACAAAAATGATGACGGCAATTTTAAATATCACCATAAAATTAGCCATGCGTTTGCTTTCCTTCATTCCTATAAAAGCCAGCCAGGTGATGAGCCCAACAATAATAAACGCCGGCAAATTGAAGAATACTTTACTCCCGCCCAGCGACGGTGCATTATTCCATGCGTCTATGGCAAACTGGTATTTACTGCTGTCTGCCGCAGACAACGACCCGGCCGCTATTGCATTAGTGGCTTCTGCAAAGGCACTATGCGCAGTAGCAGGATCTATCAGCATCCAGTCGGGCAAGTGAATATGAAACACATGTACCAACAGATTGTTGAAATAACCGCTCCAGGAAATGGCTACTACTACATTACCGATGGCGTATTCCAAGATAAGCGCCCACCCAATTACCCAGGCGATGATCTCTCCAAAGGTTACATAGGAATAGGTGTAGGCACTGCCGGCCACCGGCACCCGACTGGCAAACTCCGCATAACATAAAGCCGAAAAACCACAGGTAACTGCCGTTATAACAAAAAGAAACGAAATGCCGGGGCCGCCGTTAAACGCGGCGTTGCCGATGGTAGAAAAAATACCGGCACCCACTACGGCAGCAATTCCCAAAAAAGTAAGATCACGCACCCCCAACACTTTTTTCAATCCACTGCTATGTGCTTCCACATCTCTTTGGCGGGTATCCTCAATAATTTTATCAATGGATTTTTTTCTGAAAAGCGGGTGCCCCATGCTGATGCGGTTTGATATTTTCAATTCAGCAAAATAGTTCAAAATTGGGGAATGGCGGGCAAGTGAATAAAAAAAGCCCCAAATCATAAATTACAAGAAACAAATAAGAATCAAACTCCGGGTTGGAAAACCGAAATACGAAGAAACACAGAGGCTCAGCCTTTCTGCCGGGGTGGGAAGCATTGGACGGGAACAATCCGGTCTGACACTCCCGGCGTCGTGTACCAACCGGATTCGAATTGCTGTTTCAATATTCTCTCTGTACCAGAAACAATGCCAACTCCTGCAAAGGCTTTTTACGACTGCTAATTACTGCCGTATCTTCTAAATGTTGTAAAGCCATATTCAAGTACTTATCCTTCAAATTTCTTGCCCAGGTATCTACTTTACATTCTGTAAAAATTTGCATCACAGCGGGTACTTTATCGGGAGGATTGTCTTTCATTAGCCGCAGCAGTTCTTTTTTCTGAACCTCGCTTGCCTTTTCGAGCACCTGAATGGTTAAAAACGTTTTTTTATTAGCCATGATATCGCCACCCGGTTGCTTACCAAATTTTGCCGGATCGCCAAACGCATCTAAATAATCGTCCTGCAACTGAAAAGCGATCCCAAGATTCTTGCCAAAGGCATATAAATGATTCTGGTTATCTCCGCCGCTACCGCCCAATATTGCACCCAACTGTAAACTGGCGGCCAGCAAAACAGATGTTTTTAATGTAACCATGTGCATATACTCATCGAAGGTTACGGTTGTCCTTTCCTCAAAATCCATATCCAACTGTTGTCCCTCGCATACTTCCCTCGCCGTTTTATTAAACAGGCTCATCACTTTGGGAAGCATCATCGGGTTGATCCGGCTTAAATACTCATAAGCCGCCACAATCATCACATCGCCGGCTAACAATGCCGTGGGTTCACTGTATTTAACGTGTACCGTTTGCACGCCTCTTCTCAACGGCGCCTTGTCCATGATGTCATCATGAATAAGCGTAAAATTGTGAAACAGTTCTACTGCATGAGCCACATGCCATGCATCTGGCTTAATGGTGTCGAAAAGCTCATTGCCCATCAGGCACAATACGGGGCGGACTCGTTTTCCCCCAATAGATAAGAAATATTCTGCCGGCTGATACAACGAAGGCAGCGTGTCCGGAAAATGTTGGGTATTAAATTTCTCAGCAAATTGTGCTGCCAGCGTTTCAAATGAATGCATAGTTTGTTAATAAAAACTCCGGTATATTTTCTTAATTATTATCCTGCCTGCTGCCAGTTCCGGTTTCCGGGTTGAATGTTCTCTTGCTTTGTGCTATTTCAACCCCAGCGCACTCAGTCCCTGCTCAAATACCAGGTCAACCGGAATACCTTTTTGCTGCAGGCTATTCAAATCGGTCTGCAAATCAGGTTTTATGATGCCCCTCTCTTTTAACAGCGCTTCAACGCCTGCTTTATCTCCGTTGCCCTGTAACGTCAAAATCAATGCACTCAGGTCGTTCATGGACTGGCGAAATTTTTCGAAATTTACTTTATAACGACCACTGGCCGTCTTTTCAAAAGCACCTTTTTCCCGGAAGAAATTAAAGCTCAGCATATTGGCTTTTCCATGCGCACTGGCCGCACCAAAACGTACCGACCGCAATATACCCGCCATATAGGTGGTATAAGCACTTTCGATATTACCTTTCAACGCTCCCTTTTCGAGCAACTTCGTAACCATATACAATCCGAGGATATCTGCTTTGGTTTCCTCAAGCCAGGAGTTTTGTTCCTGCAAGGCAGCCCTCACGGTTCCTTTTCCGTTTACCGTTTCTTTAATTCCCAATCCATGTGCCACTTCATGAAACATGACATTGGCAAAAAATGCGTCAAAATTAATTGAAGACAATTGTGAAGTATCCATGAGTGCTTCTGCTATGGGTACAAGTATTTTGTCGAATTTGGCCCGCATGGCATTTTTGAGTTGCGACCTGCGCGTACCCTTCGTTTTTTGGATTGTTTCATCGTTGGGTAAATTAACCGCAATGGTTTTTGACCCCGAGTTACAATCTCCCGCATAATAAATTACATCATAGGCATTCAACTCAGAGTCGGTGCCAGGCTTTTCCGATTTGTACTTCTTCTCCACCGGTAACCCCTCCTGTAATTCGGGAAGCATAGTAACGTATTTGGCTAAACGCGTACTCCATTCCTTATCTTTTACCAGTAAATACGCTTCGAAGGAAGCACGATAATTGAACAGCTTATCTTCATAATTTTCAATAGGCCCAATAATAAAATCAATTCCGTTTGTCTTCATATCCATCCAGGCAATATCGCTGGCGGTATATTGACTGGTAACCAATGCATCTGCACGCAACCGCAAATATTTCTTCAAGCCGGCATCTTCTGCAAGGTCGGCTGCCTCTTTCAGTAAGGCAGCTGCTTTTTCCAGTTGGGTTTTATAGGCTTCGTGATAGGGAAGCGAATACAGTTTACCTTCGGCGTTCCGCCTAATAATGGAATACAACCCTGTCCTGTCTTTTATATCCGCCTTTTCAAACTCCTCTTTGGTCATATCTTGCGGATAAAAATTTGCACCTGGTGGTTTAATTCCGGCTCCGGCAACAAATGGCGTATCATTGTTGAGCCTGTCCCATGGACCATAATTGATACCTGCAAACTGTTGAGTAGCCGAATCCTCAATCGAATGCAGCAGACTATCTTTATTACCATAGGCCTGTAGCCAAAACAGATCGTCCATTATTTGCGCCGCCTGGATGAGCAGCGGTAACATCTGTTTCTCCTTTTCAGAAAGCACACTCAGGTCGGTGGTCAGTTTCTCCTTTTCATAAATAGCCAGCCGCTGCCGGATATAGTCCGACGTTGAACCAGGATGCTGTTCACTTTTTGCAGACGTCCGGTTGCTGTTGCAAGACAACAGGAAACCCGTGGCGGATAATAGCAATACGGCAATTTTTTTCATAACAATCCGGTTAAGAAAGATCAAATGTAGGGATAAACGCGCTAAGGAATACCAGCAAGACGATGAAACCAATCAGGTGCGGAAGATAACCAACTAATTCACTTAATTTCAATGCATGAAGTTACTCCTGTCCATTCTTTGTTGTTCTTTTCTTTTGAACATTACCGCGCAAACCATTTCCCGTTCAACCATCTCCCCGGCACACTCGGGCAGATTGGCCTCATTCGATGGTACTAAAATTTATTATGAGGTGTACGGAAAGGGAAATCCTGTAGTATTGTTACATGGGTTTATGAACACCGGTAACACACTTAAAAACCTCCCGTTGTTTAATGCGCTGCTTCAGTCTGGTTACCAATTAATCGTACCTGACCTGCGCGGTAATGGCAAATCGGATAAGCCACATCACCGTGATGCATACCTGCATGACGCAGAAGCAAAAGATATAATGCGGCTGATGGATGCGCTAAAAATCAAAAAATATACGGTGTTTGGCTATTCACGTGGGGCTATTATCGCATCGCGATTATTGATACTCGACAACAATGCACAGAACGGCATAATGGGCGGAATGGGAGCGGCGTTTACCGATCCCAACTGGCCTCGCCGTATTATGTTTTATCACGCCCTTATTGGCGACTCTGTTCCCGAATTAAAAGAAGTGGTTGCTTACGTAAAAAAATCGGGATTGGACCAATTGTCCCTGGCATTCCAGCAGTACGGTCAACCTTCAACCAGTAAAGAAGAATTTTCTCAACTCAAAAAACCGGTGCTGGTAATTTGTGGCAATGAAGATTCGGCCGATGGCAAAGGGAGCGAACTCGCCGCCTTAATACCGAATGCCATTTTCGAAACGGTTCCGGGTAATCATACGCAGGCATGGCAATCGCCGGAATTCTCTCAGAAAATAATTGGCTTTTTAAAACAGAACAGCCACTAACCGCCCTAATACTTTCTTCTCCGTTAACTGTGAAAAACAGAATGGTATAGGGTAAAAGCTCAACCATTACGGGGGAAGCTGATAAAATACACCGTGGGAAAAACTTATCCACGAATTCTCAATACAGATGAAACCGAAATTTTCCCTCCTTTTCAACGTCAATAAATCCGCCACAGAAAAAAATCATAAATAAATAATTTTCGCGTAGGGGTATTTGCCGCTTTATGGTTTTATGAACAGGGAACGCCAATAAAAACCGTTTCCCTAACACACACATAAAACCCAAAGCAATGTTGAAACTCATTGACCATAAGCTCCTCCACAGCCTGGAGCCTATTAGTTTGAAAGGATTAGACAATGTCAAACTACTCAATCGTGTTGACAGAAAATATATTATCCCCATCAGCAGCCTGCCCGCCGTTATCCGATTGCTGTATAACAACCAGTATTCTATTCTGGAGATAGACGGCTGTCGTGCATTTAGTTATCTCACTACTTATTTTGACACGACGGACTATCGGTTTTTTAAGGATCATCACAATCGCCTGTCGAGCCGGATAAAAGTAAGAACCAGAACCTACAAAGAAAACAACCTGCACTTTTTCGAAATAAAAATGAAAACCAATGTTCGTACCAACAAACTCAGGGAAGGGCTTCCGGAATCCTCATCCGAATTGTCCGGCATTCAAAGCAACAAAATCAGAGCGTTGTATCCCAAAGAACTGATGAGTACACTCATTCCGGCACTGATCAATTCGTTTACGCGAATCACTTTAGTTAACCGTTCCAAAACCGAGCGTTGTACAATTGATGTGGATGTCACTTTCAGAGATCCCGAAGCAATGCATAATGAAATCAAGCTTAACGATATCGCTATTATAGAGGTAAAACAATCCAAGGCTTCCCTGTTAAACGGTATTGTTGCAGCCCTCCGGACAATGCGGGTTTATCCATCCAGCATCAGCAAATATGTGGTTGGACTAATTCTTACGCATCCCGAAATAAAACACAACTCGTTCAAGCCATTACTTCATAAAATAGAAAGAATAAAAGCAAGCACCATTGCATTATCCTAATCATTCAAAAAAAACAAAATCATGAAAAAGTTATTATTTCTCGTTCCTGCATGTATCCTTTTCAACATGATGCCTGCTTTCGCCCAGGACGCCAATATTGTTGAAGCCGTGTTAAAGGATTTTGATCTGCAGGAACTCGGCATTCGCCTTGGCATTAACATCATCGCCGTATTTATTCTGGTTCACCTGATCTATTTTTCGCGACATAAAAACAAAGATTTTCAGTTCACACTCATTTTGTTTAACTGTGTAAATTTTCTGATCTGTTACCTCCTGAGCGGAGCCAACCTCGAAGTAGGTTTTGCCTTTGGATTGTTTGCCATCTTCTCTATTATGCGTTACAGAACGGTAACCGTGCCCATCCGGGAAATGGGTTACCTCTTTGTTTGTGTTGCTTTAGGATTGATCAACTCCCTGGCCACTACGCAGGACAATTACGTGGTACTCATCAGCGCTAATGCATTTATCATTCTTTTGCCTCTTTTCATGGATCGTTCTAATTCAGCTGCAAATGGTACACCCGGCAGTATGACCAGAGATATCATTTACGAACGCATTGACCTCATTAAACCCAATATGCGGGAGGAGATGATTGAAGACCTGAGAAATCGTACAGGATTGGCAATTCATAAGGTGGATATCA
>JADZFY010000220.1 GCA_020854215.1 Chitinophagaceae bacterium
ATTGTCCCTTTATATAAGCCGGTAGCTGCCTGCTGTGGTACATGCACGCTCAGCCAAACGGGCTGAACCGTTTGTTCAGGAACCGGAATAGAAGGTGTGATATCTATGGCGTCTGCTACCAGTGACGAATCAAAATCCTGTGGTTTCCGATAACCGCAACCGCCGGCAAACTCATCGGTAATCACATAACGCACAAAACCGGCGCGGATATGTTCTGTGGAAATAGTTTGACCTTTTTCGTTGACCAGTTTGCCGAGCGAAAAGCTCACTTGTGGTAAACGCTGGTTTGTCCATACCAGCAGTTGTGTATGCACTTTCTCTCCTTTCCACGCAGAAGTATTCCAGTTTTTCAGAATTTGTACCTGAGGAACCTTGTCTTTGGTATACCGGGAATTGCTACTGGCAAAGCTCACCGTTACGGGCTGGGAAAGGGTTTTCCATTCTTTATCGTGCGGTGTTAGCCGAAATGATGCCTCCGTAAAATACAGATTCCCTTTGGTACTGTAACTCTCGTCCTGTGCGGCCAGAATTGAAGCACAAAACAATACCGGCAACAACATGATCCATCTTTTCATCTGTTTATTTTTTATTTTTTGTAGTCAAACGCAATTTGCCAAAGAATCATTCCAAAGCCTATGCTGTGCTAAATGGCAGGTTTCAAATGCCTTTCATTTGAGCGGTTAAAACTACATGAATAAATGGACATAAATAGGGACAAACGATTGTTTGATTTGTTTTGATACCCCAATTTATGCTGTTATCTTAGTCGCTCAAATGGAGCATAAAGTACCAACCATAAAAGAAATAGCAAAAAAGCTCAATATTTCTGTTTCTACGGTTTCCCGCGCATTGCACGACCACCCCAGCATTGGGCTTCGTACCAAAATGCAGGTGCAGAAATTAGCAGCAGAAATGAACTATGAGCCTAACCAGACAGCTATCCAGTTCAAGCAGGGAAAAACGTTCACCCTCGGACTCATACTCCCCAATTTGAGAGAAGAATACTTTTCGTCTGCAATTAGTGGGGTGGAAGATGCCGCCTTTAAACATAATTATAATGTACTGATCGGGCAATCCCACGATCTGGTGGATCGGGAGCGAAATATTTTGGAAACCATGCGTAAGCACCGGGTAGACGGCGTGCTGGTTTCCATATCTAAACAAACCAATAGCATAGCCCACTTTGAACAACTGGATAAGTATAACATTCCCGTGGTTTTTTTTGACCGTGTACCCGATGTGCCCAATATTCATTCGGTGTGGTGCAGTTTGTATTACAGCACCATTGAAGCGGTGACCTTTTTGTTTAAAAAAGGACACCGGCAGGTAGCGTATATCCAGGGCCCCCAATCATTAAATATTAAAAATGAAAGACTGGAAGGATATATTGAAGCGCATAAGAGAGAAAAAATTGCGGTGAATGAATCGCTGATCGTAACTACAGACCTTTCTAAGGAAGGCACGGAAGATGCGATAGAAAAGCTACTTTCGTTTAAAACCCGCCCTACGGCAATTCTGGCTTTTAACGATCATGTTGCGCTGGATACGATCCAATATGCTAAAATGAAAAAGTTGAAGATCAACAAAGATATAAGTGTGGTTAGCTATGCCAATTGGCCGATTACCAGCTATTTGGATTCACCGCCAATAGCGTCAGTAGAACAATTTCCGTATGAGCAGGGTAGTAGAGCCACGGAATTGTTGTTTAAGCTCCTAAATACAAAGTTGCCTGAAGGTAGTTTTCCCTACGAAAACATTGTTTTGAAAAGTGAATTGGTTATACACTGACGGAACGGATTCAAAACTGTATTTCAAATTCTTAAGGCAAACCTTGAAGAGCTGCGCACATGGACGTCACTTCTGCGGTATCCAATTCAACAGTTGCCAGATTTTCTTTCATCAACAAGTTATTGTACTCCATTTTTGACGACACAAGTTTTCGCGCAGAGGAGTGAAATTCTGTTGCTCCTGTTTGTTCGGCTATTTCACCAATAGTATCTGCCCGCACTCCGGAGCCCGGCATAATAATAATTCTGTCATTTGCCTGTCGTATAAGCTGGGCTATGGTTTCTGCACCTTCTGTAGCGGTGGGCCTTAAGCCGCTGGTAAGTATTCGCTCGCAGCCGCAGGAGATCACGTCTTCCAAAGCTTCAAAAGGATTGACAACCCGGTCGAATGCGCGATGAAACGTAACGCCAAGCGGATAAGCTATCTCCACTAAAGCGGCGGTTCGCCTTTTGTCAATGGTTCCGTCTGTCTGTAAAAGGCCAATAACCACGCCATCGCAGCCTAATTCCTTACATAATCTTACGTCACTTTTCATCACTTCAAAGGCTTCAGCACTATATAAAAAATCACCTCCGTGCGGACGGATAATCGGATACAATTGTAGCGTTGTTTTTTCTCTTGCTCTTTTTATCGTACCATAGCCCGGTGTGGTGCCTCCTTCGGCAGGATTATCGCAAAGCTCTATTCGATGAGCACCGGATTGCTGTGCCAGTAAAACAGATTCAATGGTAAAGGCAATTACTTCGAGTGTGTACTGCATAAGAATGATTTTGAAAAAGAAATATTCAGAAGGTGCGGGGTGTGCGAAATTTTGTTTTGAACCCGAAAGGTAATGAATCCTTAAAGGTACCCTCCATTTAATAAATCAAACGTTTGTGCTAATTTTTGGTGGCAGGGTATTATTAAAAATAAATTATGGATATTAGCGTACTTTTTTGAATTTAACTACCCATCATGGCATTCAACCGCAGAAAATTTTTACGCGACATTACTTTAGGAACAGGCGCAATGGCTTCAGCCTTGCCCGTTATCGGAAAAGATATTTTATTGGATTCGGATGAATCTGCTCCCTATGCAGGGAAGAACGGTTTTAATATGTGTGGCTATGCTGCACCCAAAATAGATAAAATACGCATTGGTGTTATCGGGCTTGGTAATCGCGGCTCCGGTGCAGTTGGCCGACTTTCCTACATTGACAACGCACAGATTGTTGCGATTTGTGATAACCGCCCTGAAAGGCTGCCATTAGCACAAAAAACCATTACAGGTAAAGGTTGGCCAAAAGCAAAAGAATACACGGGCGAGGATGGGTGGAAAGCACTGTGCGAAAGTAATGACGTTGATCTGGTATATATATGTACCCCATGGCAACTGCATACACCGATGGCAGTTTATG
>JADZFY010000221.1 GCA_020854215.1 Chitinophagaceae bacterium
GATCGGATTGGGGATCGTACACCGCTAACGTGTCGGGAGTTTTTTCAATAATCACCGCTTTATTGTCGGCCGCCGACCCCACTAAAAAGGACTCCGATACAAACATGGTACGTTTATGTGCAATAGCAACAGCTTCCTTAATATTTGCGGCATACTGCAAAATTTCTCTTGCTACCAGAGATACTGGTGTAGCTGAACCCGAAGGGATACTACTTTTGGCCGCATTAATGGTCACCGTGAGTCCTTTTTCGTTCATTCCGGATACTACCCCAATGAAACCGCCCCAGGTAACGCTCATAAATTTGTAGCCCTGGGAAGGGTTTTCAAAGAGGATAATCTTGTTCTTTGCAAAATCATCCCCCACATAGAAGTCAAAATTCCGACCAATGATCATTGTGCTGTCTTCTGAAGCAGCACCCCAGGTACCAAAGGAAGTACATCCCACCAATGCCATGTTTTGCAAAGCATGACCAATATCGTGGGCTGCATGATAGTTGAGGATGCGCTGGTAATTAGTGCCGATATAGCCGTACTTATCGGAAGCCGACTCCGATATACCCAAAATTTCCTTTTTATATTCAGCAATAATGTTCTTGTCTAAATCGCGGTTGAACCAGCCTATGACGTATTTTAAAAAGTGAAGATAGAAGTTGGAGGGAATCATTTTTCGGATCTGGGCACTGAAATAATCTTCCTGTGATACCAGTAATTCTTTTGCGAGCTTTCCGTTTACCACTCCCCTTTCAAAAGGCGCTCCTTCTACATACAACTCATACAAACCCGACCGGCTTTTTCTAAGCCAATTATTCTTTAAGGTATAGAAACCATCGCCATGATTTGTACGTTGCCATTTTAAACTCCCATTATTTGTTATTTCGGGTGGAGTGGTTTTACTTTCATATACCACATAACCGAACAAGCACAACAGCAATATTGCCAGTGCTCCAACTACATACAATAGCCATTTTCCTACTTTCCTTAATTTACGCATTTCTTATTTTCTCCACTATTTTCTCGTTACCGATTAACGACACACAGGTTAACAATGCGCTGATTGAAGAACCCAATACGCCATGAATATTGATGTTTTGTCCGGTTAGAAACAGGTTGCGTACTTTAGTTCGCGGTGAGATAAACGTTTTTAGAGGATCCTTATAATCTTTCGCAATGCCGTAGAGCGACCCATCGTAGTTTCCAATATAATCTCTGTAGGACAGCGGTGTGGAAGTAGTGTACGACTGGATGCAATTCCTTAATCCCGGGAATTTCTCTTCAACACAATCCAATAATATTTCCGCTTTGTACTTCTTAAATGCATCGTAAGTAGCTCCCCGGCTGGTTTCCGCATTAACGGTGTTAAAGGTATGCTGCCACGGAGCCACCTCATCATAACGCATATAGGTAAAAATCGTCATCGCATCAGCATAGGCACCCGTTTTAGCCGACGGTGGAAAAAACAGAGCGTAGCCCAAGGGCCAATTGTCGTCGGTATAGTCTGCCAGGTTCCAAATTTCTCCTTCCCGGTGATAGTAATAATTGTGCCGGTGATAGGGCATACAATCCCTTTTGAGCACGATATGTATGAGGAAAGAAGAAATGGTGTGGGGTAAATTTCGAATACGTCTCCGATAGATGCTTTTAATAACATCGGAATGAGTGATCTCCATTGTTTTTGCCGGATGAATATTGGAGATAAAATGATGAGCATAATACCGTTTGCCATGGGTATCTTCGGCATATACGGCTGTTCCATTTTGGGTTTCTATTTTAACCACCTCCGTGTTACGGAATATTTCACCGTTATTTTCCCGGATATTCCTGGCCAGTATCTTTCCTATTTGCGAACCTCCGTTAATGCATTTCCACGAACTCTCTATATAACTGTTGATGATAAGCGCATGAATATAAAACGGCGTTTCATCCGGTTTGCCAACATATAAGGCATTATTGCCTACCAGCACTGCCTGAAGTTTTGTGTTGCCCGTTAACGAAGTAATCACAGAACAGGTATCCTCCGTTAGTACTTCGGCTTTTTCTTCGTAAAGTCCGTTTGTTCTTAGGTTGTACAGCGGAAAACGGGCACAGGTTTCCTTAATTTTATCGCAATAACTACGAATAGCTGCTTCTTCATCGGGGAAATCATCTGCCAACCGCCGGATAAAATTTTCATAGCCCTGAGCCTGGCAGTATTCTTTCTGATCATTACTGATAATTATCTTGTCAAAAGCATCCTCGTCCATTCTTTGCAACTTCAGTTTATCCATCACTCCGAGGTATTTGAATATCTGATACAGGTTCTGCCCCTGTTCGAGTCCTCCAACATAATGAACCCCCGAATCAAATATTTCCTTTTCTCTGGAAAAAGTTTGAAGACTGCCGCCTATTTGTTTGTTTTTTTCAAGTATGCATACCCGATAGCCTTCCTTACTGAGTATGCCACCACATACCAGTCCGCCTATACCACTTCCTATTATCACTGCATCATACCTGTTCATGAAACAACACGAGAGTTTTCAATTACAAAAATAACATTAGATGTAAACTTCGTTTCATCAATTCTGCGGCAGTTCATTTGGTGCGCTGCAGCCAATTCATTAATCATGCTGCCCGAAAAAAACGATAGACCCGATGCAGTAGTCTTGTTAAAATGAAACAATTGAGTAGAAAAAAATTCAGTCAGCCGGGTACCCTTGTGCTTCCTTTCCATATCCTTATCACCGTCGCGGATAACCAGCACACCTCCCGGGTTCAAACTGTTCATGCATTTGCTGATCGTGTACCGCTGTTGTTCCGGAGTAAGATAATGGAGCATGTCTGCCAGGATTATTCCGTCGCAAACTCCAAAGTCAAATTTCAGCACGTCTGCAAAATGGAAGTTGATTTGTTCGTTCCGGCTGAAACAGTGATTGGCTACCGTGGTTTTCTCTTCGTCATAATCAATACCTGTTACCATTCGGCCAGGTGCGGAGAAATGCAGCATATACGACATAAAACCATATCCGCACCCAATATCCAGTATTTTTCCCTTGAGCGGCAGCAGTTCATGAAAACGTTCGTAATTTTTTTCGAGACGCACCTTCACCCGCATATACCATTCCAATACCGGCCCTTTATAAATGTAATTGTGAAAAAGCTGCTCCCTGAACCAACGGGGTGTTTCGATCGTCGCACGTAATTTTTCATACTCTGCCCTAAAATAACGCCCAATCTGTTTGGACTTTTCAACATAGCTTTCGCCGTAGGAAGTATCATTTGGCGATATACGCGGTAAATACCGAACCGTTATCCCACCATCTTTGACCAGCTTATCTTTTTTAGTTAACGTGTAGCCGGTGCCGTGAATAATGACCGGCAATATATCGAGCTGAAGTTGCGCTGCCAGCAGAAAGGCCCCCTTATGGAAACGCTTAATTTTACCATCGGTTGACCGTGTGCCCTCCGGAAAAATAACGATAGAATAACCTAATGCCACTTTTTTTTCCATTTCCTTCAGACTGTGTTCCCAACCGGATGACACGGAATAGTAGTCTGCCATACGTACCACCGCACCCGAAACAGGGGCATTCCGTACCCGGTCGTTCGTCAGGAGGATCAGCTTCGGATGTTGCATCATCATCACAAAATTATCCAACCCCGACTGGTGGTTGCAAATAACCACCGCAGGTTTCGAAAAATGCTCTCCCTGCGGGTTGATAATGGTTTTCTTTACGTTGCCCATCACATAAATAAGCGATCGTGAAAACCCGGCAATACATACATGAAAGAGGTACTTGCCTTTTTCTTTACTGAAAGGATTACATTTTACGCAAACAAAGCCAATGACCGCTAATAGCATACTACCCCCGATAAACCACATTTGTGCAAAAACCGATTTGCTGATTCCCCAAAAAGTAAGAGGGAATAGGTTTTTTTGCGTTCGGTTTTTGATTAACATGGAAAACAAAAACGGGATACCCACCTGGGCCACCAGTACAACCGATAAAATACCAATGACTGAAATGGTGGCGATAGATCTCAATGCCGGATGCCTGGCAAAAATCAAAACACCGAGTCCCACGATCGTGGTTACTGCGGAAAGAAGAATGGATGACTTAAAGGAAGAGAGATTTTTTTTACCGGTTTTATATTCCTGTAGCAGTCCGTCCATGATAAAAATGCTATAATCATCTCCCAATCCAAAAATGAGTGTGGAAACAATGATGTTGATGATATTAAACTTGATTCCTGCCAGTCCCATAATTCCCAATATCCATATCCAGCTTACCAGCATGGGTAAGAAGGCCATCAACGCCAGTTCAATTCTTCCGTAGGTAATCAGCAATACAACAAAAACAAACACCGACGTAATAAGTGCTATTTTCGTAAAATCAGCATTAATGAGCTTCACAAATTCACTCGTGAGGTATTGCTTGTCCAAAATAGTTATCGCAGCGCTGTTTTCGAAGGTTTCATATACCAGCGACTTATTTTGTGATGGCACTTTTAAAAGGGTAACTACGGAAACCTTTCCCGGCACGTCGGTAATATAATCACTCAGCAGGGACTTACGGATTGTTGCTTCTGCAACACTGTCCACTACACTAAATGGCTGATAGAGCATCCGGCTAAAACGGTCAAACGCGGTTGCACTGTAGCCAAGTGAGCCGCCTTCCTGTTGCAAAACAGAAAGTAGCTTTTGTTTCCTTTCGGAGGTCCAGTAACGATTCCACTTTTCGATTCTTTGCCTTTGTAAAGTATCCGATATCATCAACGACGACACTCCCGAATACTCCGAAATAATATGCTGTTGTTTTAGTGCTTCAATCTTTCCGGTGAGTTGTTCATTTCGCACCAGGGCCTCCTCCAGCGTACTTCCTTCTGCAACCAGGTAAACCGATTGCAGGGCGGCCTGGTTAATACGGTTGAGCTTCGCCTCCGCCTGTTTCAGTTGTTCAGGCATGAAGTTCATGTTATTCAACTCTGTTTCAAAAGCAACCCGGCCGGATGTATAGAAGAAAAACACCGTGAGTGCAATTATGCCCAGGATGATGTACCGGTTTTGATCAGGACGAAGGCTGGCTACCCGGTCAATCCATGAATGCTCGTGAGAAATGATATTTTCTTTTTTCTTTTGTGCCGAAAGAAAATGCGGTAAAAAAATTAGCGAACTGAGCGCAGCACCAATGAGACTGAAACCCGCAAACAAGCCCAGGTCATTCAGCATTTCCGATTCTGCAAAATTCAAACAAAAAAAGCCGCCGATGGTTGTGATACCCCCTATAGTCAGTGGAAAGGAAAGATCTCCGATTACCTTATCCATATCGCCCGTATGACGATAATGATTAAACACATGCAGGGAATAATTTACCGCAATACCCAGGATTACAGAACCTGTACCAATAGCAATTACCGAAATGCTACCCTTTAAAAAGTAAACCATCATAAGTGCAAACAAAGCACCAAACACAACGGGTATCATAATTAAAAGCGGTGCCGTAGCCCGCTTAAAATAGAACCCGATGAACAGGATAAGAAAAATGATGGTAGCGGTTTGCGTAAAAAAAGTATCTTTTTCGAGTTGTGCGGCATTGCCTGCAGACACTGCCGTGGCACCAAAATACGAAGCCGTAACAGCAGGATTAGCTATAGTGGTTTGCGTAATTAAACTGTCCAGCCCCTTTAAAAACAAAGCATTTTTACCGGTGTTGTTAGGCGGATAGCGCGGCGTAATAAACAGCAGGAGGTGCTTGTGGTCTTTGGTGATTACCGCATTGTCGTACAATTCAAAATTTTCATCATAGCGGAGTTCCTGAAGTTTTTTCAGTGCGATAAAGCTGATGCCCACCGGGTCTTCGCTGATCATACGCTTTAACGCAAGTCCTGCCGGAGAAATGAGCGTTTGAATATTCCGTTCAAGGGTTTGCTTTACTACCTGTGGTTCAATCAAACTGTCTATTGTCCGATAATCACTATCGGTGAGGTATACCGGCAAATGGCTGCGTATTTCATCAAACATCGCCATAGCCAGGTCATCGTCCACCTTGTAATTAATGGACTGAATATAGGCGCCAAGTTGTTTCGGAACCGCTTCCGTCAAGTCATCTGCAAAAGCCAAAAGACTGTCTGGTGCCGTTTGTGTGGCCTCTTTGAGGGAAACCATCACCACCAGTTTATCCATGAATTTCGATTGACTGAAAACCTCGTTGAGTTTTTCTACCTTGTCATCCTTCGGAAGTATTTTCGAAATATCCTCTTCAAATTTCAGTTGTGCAGTAAAAAAAGCAGAAACAATGATACATACGGAAAAGAGCAGATAAAGTTGCCATCTGCGCTTCCTGAAATAACGATATATGCTGCCAAAAAACCTTTCCATTGTATTCCCGGATTATACTGCTGTCCTGGTTTTCCTGCCAAAAAAAGCGAGCAGCATCCACGTAACCAATCCGCATACTATACCCGATATTAAAGCCAGGGTGATTCCACCATAAAAATATTGTTGAAAATTGTTCTTCACGGATTCCAGGGTCAGGTTATCGGTAAAAATCAGATCGCCGTTTCCACTCTTCATCCATAGCGCCCCCGTTTTGTAGCTCAAAAATATAATTAAGGGTATCATTGGAGGAATACTGATATTAGCGGCAATAATAACTAAAGCCTTGTTGAGCCTGAGCACAAAGGATAAAAAAATAGCGGAAAGCAATTGAAATCCCCAGATGGGCAATATACCCATACAAATACCTAATGCAACAGAAGCCGCTTTAACGAAATGGGGCTCGTTAGCATTGAATAACTGTTCCCGGAAAAACTGTTCCCATTTCTCTTTTTTAAATAGCGATCTTATAAAATTTCGTGGTTTAATATACAAGAAGGCAATTAGGACCAAAACAGTATTCAGGAGGCTAATCCTTAAAAAATCCCGCAGGGGCCGGAAATGTGAAATTCTCTTTTCTTTTGGTGCATAATAAACCGAAACAGGAACCGATACAATATCTATTCCACTCCATGCAGCCCGAACCAGTACTTCAATTTCAAATTCGTACTTGCGGGTATAAAACTGCATTTCTTTCATCAATGCCACGGGGTACAACCGGTAACCCGATTGTGTATCGGGTGTACGGATACCGGTTTCGAGCTTAAACCAGAAAGTAGAGAACCTGTTTCCGAAACTGCTTTTTCCGGGAACCGAAGCCTGATCCATATTTCGGGCACCTATAATGATTGCCTGTTGCGCCTGCTGTAGTTTGTTCATAAAAACAGGTAAATCATGTGCAAAGTGCTGTCCGTCGGAATCAATAGTGATCGCGTACAGATAACCCAACTGAACCGCCATTTCAAAACCATTGCGCAGGGCAACACCTTTGCCTGCGTTTTTAGGATAGCTGATCACCTCCAGAAACGGATAACGGGTAAGTATATGTGCCGTTTGATCTGTTGAGCCGTCATTTACTACTATGATATGGTGTGTAAACGCTGCCACCCCGGCAATCACATCTGGTAACGTATCCGCATTATTGTATGTTGGAATAATGACACAGGTTCGAAACTTCCGGAATAAATGATGTTGAGTTGTAATATCCCCCATTGATTAACAGATATACTTTAAATTTCCGGCGCAAAGATAAAAATATAAACACTGCTTAGCCTACACAATTGGATGCACGGAGCGTGTTACTTAAACTTTTAAAGCATCCTCCGGCAACAAGGTATTTATTTTCCTCTTCGTATTATTTCCTTTTTAATCAAACCTAACTCCCTGCCTGTTTGCCCGGCAATGGATCCATTTTCCTGTGCTCTTCGCATCAGGTAAGGAACAACGTCCTGGATGGGGCCAAACGGAAGATACTTGCTAACGGAAAATCCGGCTTTGGCGAGATTGAATGTGATGTGGTCGCTCATACCGTACAATTGTGAAAAATGAATGTGTGGATGGCGAGGAGAAAGCTGCTTTTGCTGAAGCAGTTGCGTGGTATATAAATTGCTGTATTCATTGTGGGTTGCAATGATGGCCGCAATCTTATCTATATGTTCAATACAAAACGCTATTCCCTCGTTATAGTCGCGATCGGTTGCAACTTTATCGGGTTGTATGGGAGAAGGATAGTTCATCTCGGCCGCTCTTTCCCTTTCTTTTTCCATGTATGCGCCACGTACCAGTTTAGCTCCAAGGATAAAGCCGCGCAACTCAGCAGCTTCGAGGGAGTCTTTTAAAAATTTTAACCTGTCGTGACGATAAAGCTGAACGGTATTGTAAACCACCACTTTTTCTCTGTTAAACCGCTCCATCATCAAAATGGTGACTACGTCAACCGGGTCTTGTATCCAGGTTTCTTCAGCATCAATCAAAACGCCTACCCCTTTTTCAGACGCCACGGTGCAAATCTTTTCCATCCTACTTTTCACATGCTCCCATTCCTCCTTTTCTGCATCGGTTAATTCAGATACCGCATGGTTGTATCTTTTCATCAGCGATCCCTGCTGGTCGGAAACTGAAGAATCTAATTTTTCCAACAGTCCTCTTCTGGCAATCCCCGTAACCTTCACGCTCATGAATGGAATATTGGGCTGTGTTGCAGCATAATTAATCACGCGGATAAATTCATCCATAGCATGATCAAAGGCTGTTTCCCCCGACTCGCCTCCTTCAACCCCATAATCCAAAATAACCTGCACCTGGTACTCACCCAACTTCTGAGCTACCGGCGCTGTTTCTGCGAGCGTTTCTCCTCCCACAAACTGTTCAAAAATGGTGTTGCGTATCAAACCCTTTACCGGCAAACCCGACTTCAACGCCCAGGGAGTAATTTGAATGCCCCATTTTACCAAAAGATCATATCCCATAGTCCAAAACAGAAACTTTGCTTTTTTTAAGGATTTATCGGTTTTATACGCAAAAGCATTTTCCGTATTTTCAAACGAAAGTGCATTATTGGTGTTCATGACTGAGCAGTTTAGTTCAAAAGTAAGTAAGGATAACGAAGTCAGGTAATTTGGGTAAATGAAAATTTAGAAACTTGTTCCTAACCCACACAGGAAAGTCGTTGTTCCTATTCATTAGTTTTTTACCTTCATTTCTTCAATTTGCTTATGAAAATTTCCCATACTCACATCTACACATTCAGCATCCCAATGCACCCGTTTACGATTGCTACGGGAACAATGCATTATGCTCAGAATATCTTTATCAGAATTTTTACCGACCAGGGTATTTATGGTGTGGGTGAATGCTCCGCCTTTCCCATGATTGTTGGCGAAACACAGGCAACATGCTTTGAGATGGCCAGAGATTTCGCCGCGCTTTGGAAACTCAAAGATCCCTTGAATATACCCGAACGGATGGGTGAACTGCATGCTTTTACAGCTTATAACGGTACCGTAAAAAGCGCATTTGATATGGCGTTGTACGATATAAGCGCAAAGGCAGCCAATATGCCGCTTTATGCTTTTTTGGGAGGAGAAAGAAAAAGAATGGAAACCGATATTACTATTGGTATCAACAACCCTCAGGTGATGGTAGACCAGGCAATATCGTTCAGGAATAACGGAGCACGCATCCTTAAAGTGAAATTGGGAAGTAACCCCGAAGAAGACGTTGAAAGGATAAGACAGATACGGTATGCAGTAGGCGATGACATAAAAATACGAATTGATGCCAACCAGGGGTGGACTTACGTAGCAGCCCGCAGCGTTTTGACCGAAATCAGCCGGTACAATATTGAGTTTTGTGAACAACCGATGCGGAGGTACAACGACCATTTGCTTCCGGTGTTGCATCGCTTCTCTCCCATTCCTATTATGGCGGATGAAAGTGTTTTCGACCATCACGATGCGGAGCGTATCTTAAATACGAAGAGTTGTAGTTTTGTCAACATTAAGTTTGCAAAGAGTGGAGGCATCCTGGAAGCATTAAAAATCAACGAGGTATGTTGCAGCCACCATGTTCCCTGCATGATGGGCGGTATGCTGGAAAGCCGGGTTGCGCTCACCGCATTTGCCCACTTTGCTTCGGCAACGGATAATATTCAATTTTACGATATGGATACCTGCATGCTCGGTCACAAGCTTGACCCGGTTATTGGCGGAGTATCCTATAACGGGTATTTTGTAGAATTACCGGAAGCCATTGGAATTGGCGCTGATGCCGATGACGCCTTTCTTTCCACTAATAAATCAATCATCGTTTGAACAGCTATTTTCTCTTTTTGTAATAAAAATGCATTATTGAACGCAGCACCTGTTTTTTCACTAAATTGTCTGGTCTTAAATAGCACCGCTATGAAAATACTATTCGTTCTACTTGTTGCTATGCTTCCGATAACCGGTTTCTGCCAGTTTGGAGGGAAACAAGTCATTAAGATAAATGGTTTGGGTTTAGACCAATTGGTTAAGGGCTTGTTGGATGCGGGATATTCTATCGAAAAAAGTGAAGCATCGCTGAGCGTTATTGTTACCCATATCAAACAATCACCCGCCACGGGCATAGGTACCCTCATTAAAGCTAAACTTCAGGGTGGCAATGTGCTGCTTTCGGGTCAATATTCTGAACCGGGGAAGCCTGCGGAAACCTGCCCCATTACTGATTCGGGCAGCCCCGGAAGTCCTTGTATGACGTCATGGAAACTTATGCAGGATTTGGCAGAATCCTTCAACAAACCAATGGAGATATTGTAATAACGGGAGTATTTACAACGATGGTTTCTGCCTGACAAAAACAAGAAAAAGATCCGGGAGCGTATTAATAGCCCTTAACCATATACACACAGTTTTCTATCTTTTTAACCTGCTGTGTTCTGCTTAAGTTTTTAACCGCGGATGAAGCAGGCATTTTAAGCTGCAGGTTGACACTGTCTTTCTTTAACTCATCAAGCACTTTAAAAATATGACTGGACTTTATTGCGAAAACTACTCCTTCGGCACTGGTTTGCCGGGTGCTTAAAATACCAATCACCTCCCCATCTTTATTAATAACCGGGCCTCCGCTATTGCCCGGATTGGCCGAAATAGATATCTGGCAGGCAAGCGTATCTCCGTTGTAACCGGTTTTAGCACTGAGGTAGCCTTCGCCATATACAATCTCGTCTCTGGGATATCCTAACGTAAATATCGGTTCGGCAAGATCAACAACTGACTTTCTATTAATAAAGTAGGGTAAGCTATTCAATGGTTTATAAAGGCTATCGCTAATTTTAAGAATGGCTATATCCAGGCGTTCGTCTGAAAAAAGCGTAACAGCATTTAATTCAACGCCTGATCTATTTTGCACGGTAACCTTGTCCGCTTTACTCACCACATGCGCATTAGTAATGAGGTAGCCCTTAACGTCAATCAGAAAGCCGGTTCCGCCAAACTTAGCCGGAACACCCGGTATTTCGATCTTATTCTTTACGTCATACAACTCGCGGCGGGTATGGTTTTGATTTTTCTCCAGGATATCAATCTTTCTACCCAGATTTTCAATCTGTTTGATATTCGTCTTAGGTGTCAGCGAGGTGATCATACCACTAATAATAAGCGCAGTGACACCTGCAATGGAAGCAGCAACGGCAATGGTTTTCTTATAACGATTCCACAAATAAACCAGTTTTACGCCACCGGCGGGACGTTTTATTTTCCCTTCTGATGCCAATTTATTATGAATTTCCCCTAACGACGAACGGAACTGCCTGTCTTGGTCAAACTGCTCCATCTGGTTGATAAAGAAATGATGTTCCACTACTAACTGATCTACATCAGGCTGAGTTCTGCGCAATTCCTGGAACAATATCTTTTCTTTTTCCGACAATTCATCCCGGAAGTAACGTTCCACCATTTCCATTAAGCGAATATCATTCATGAGTTACCATTTTTATACTGCGCGAAAAACAACTTTTTTAACCGTGTCAGGCATTTATACTTCTGGTTCTTGGCATTATCAGCGTTGGTATATCCAAAACGATCCGCAATATCCTGCATGTTTTGTTTCTGAATATAATATGCTTCAAGAATACTTTTACAGGGTTCGCCAACATTAGCCAAAGCAGACTCCATCATTCCAAATTCACTGTTTCTTTTTTCATGAAACGCTATATCTTCCTCAACAACTACAACCTCCTCAATTCCAACAGATTGCCGCTCATACCAATTATTTTTCTGTAGCCGTTTAAGCCACAACCTTCTACTCACTGAGTATAAGTACGTCTTAATCTGGCAGTTCAATACAAACTCCGTCATCCTGGATTTCTCATACAAAACAATTAAAGCTTCCTGAAAAATATCCTTGGCATCATCCTCCGATCCATTGTTGTTCATTACCAGGTTTTGAATAACCTGATAATTTTCTTTGTATATCCTTTCGGTTGCGCTTTTATCGTTAAGTGATAAACCCCTTATTAATTCCTTTTCTGTTAGGATACTATCCACTTAGCTTATTATTAATACGGTTATACCTTATTTGGTAACCCAAAATTGGGTAAAAAACATTTTTAAAAAAAACGGGTTACCTTTTTTCAACTTTAGAATTAAAGATAGATTTCATTATCAAACTATTCAAAAACATTAAGAATGAAAAAGTTACTCGTTATTTTGGCTATTGGCGCTTTTGCTGCCTGCAACAATGCAACTGAATCTACCGAAGCTACTGTAGACAGCTTAAAAACTGCTGCTGAAACAACTGTTGACAGCCTGAAAGCTGACGCTGGTGCTGTTGTTGATTCTGCAAAAACTGCTGCAGGTGCTGTTGTTGATTCTGCAAAGAATGCTGCAGGTGCTGCTGTTGACGCTGCAAAAGAAGCCGTTAAGCCTTAAGCGAACGGAGTTTTTTATATGGCAAGCAATCGTTGAGGCCACTCCAGAAAATGGGGTGGCATTTTTTTGAAAAAAAGTACGGGAAATCGTGGGGAAATTATTTTAAGTGTTACATTTGCAACGCAATGAATCAAACAAGAGCATACGGTTTCTTTTATTTTTATTTCTACTTTACCGGTAGAGCGGGATTGCTTTTGTTGAAAACAAATTAAATCAAAAAAACTCAGCATAAACAGTCCCGGCTTAAAACCGGGATTTTTTTGTGGCTTTTCGAATCCAGATTAAACTATTTAATTATGAGTGATCCTAAAACGGCTGACGAAGCAAAAGAAGTAACAGATCCGGTTACAAGCTCTCCGATCAGGAGCAACGGCCACCCATCTGAGGTTGAATCGGCAGCAGTTGTTGCCATCCAGGGATATGAAGGCAGCTTTCACCAGGTAGCTGCGCAGCATTTTTTTGGCAGAAAGACAAATGTAATTTGCTGTGCCACGTTTGGAGATGTTGTAAAAAATACATTAAACAAGAAAGGCAGCGATGGTGGCGTAATGGCAATTGAGAATTCTATTGCCGGTAGCATTTTGCAAAACTACAACCTGTTGCAGAAAAGCCGCCTTAAGGTTGTAGGCGAAATATATCTGCAAATCCGTCAAAACCTCCTGGTAAATCCGGGTATTCAATTGTCGGATATTAAAGAAGTGCATTCCCACCCAATGGCCATTCAACAATGCCTCGACTATCTTGATCAATTCAATTGGAAGCTCGTTGAAACAGAGGACACGGCTTTAAGCGCAAAACATATTCACCAACACAAAAGCAAACACGTAGCCGCTATTGCCAGCACTTTGGCAGCCGAATTGTATAATTTGGACGTGTTGGCACCCGACATTCATACATTAACGAACAACTACACCCGATTTTTGATCCTGCAGCACGAGGACCTGGCTGAAATCATTGAACACGCCGACAAAGCTTCGGTTAGTTTTCATACCGATCATTCAAAAGGAAGTTTAGCCAGAGTACTAACCACGATAGCGGAAGGTGGGATTAATCTGAGCAAACTGCAAAGCTCTCCTATCCCGGGATCCGATTTCAGATATTCTTTTCACGCTGATATGGAGTTTGATTCGCTGCAGCAGTTTTATCAGGTAATTAAGGAAGTGAAAGGCCTTACCGAAGACGTTAAGATTTACGGCGTGTATCGAAAAGGCAAACACTACACATAGCCTGTCATCCTTATTATATACAAACCACTCACTACACACAGATATGACCACGACGGCAAAACGATTAGAAGGCATTGGTGAATATTATTTCTCGCAAAAACTCAGGGAGATAGACGAACTGAACCGGCAGGGCAGGCAGATCATTAGTCTGGGTATTGGTAGCCCCGATATGCCTCCCCACCCCGATGTAATAAAAACATTGCAGGAAGAGAGTGCTAAACCCAATGTTCACGCGTATCAAAGTTATAAAGGGTCTCCTGTTTTGCGTCGTGCAATTGCGGAATGGTATAAAACCTCGTACAACGTTACTTTGCAGGCCGACACGGAGATACTTCCTCTTATCGGGAGCAAAGAAGGTATAATGCACGTTTGCATGACCTATATCAACCCGGGTGACGATGTATATGTGCCCAACCCCGGCTATCCCACCTACAGAAGCGCCGCGAAGTTAGCGGGAGCCAACATTGTAGAATATGAGCTGGAACAAAAAAACAACTGGTTGCCCAATCTGGAAGCGCTTAAGATGCAAATCAATAGCGGTTCGAAACAGCAAACCACCCGTTTACTCTTTATCAACTATCCGCATATGCCTACCGGGCAGGTACCCGCAAAATCATTTTTTGAATCATTGGTGGCATTTGCAAAAAAGAACAACGTGCTTATCGTACATGACAATCCGTACAGTTTTATCCTTAACGATCGTCCCATGAGCATCTTGGAAGTGGACGATGCAAAATCAGTTGCAATAGAACTGAATTCCTTAAGCAAATCCCACAACATGGCCGGATGGCGCGTGGGAATGCTCTGCGGCGATAAACAACGGATTGATGAAGTGTTGCGTTTTAAAAGCAATATGGACAGTGGAATGTTTCTTCCGGTACAACTTGCTGCCGCAAAGGCCTTAACGCTCGGAAATGATTGGTACGAAAGCATCAATACCACGTATGCTGCACGGCGGATGAAAGTTTTTGAATTGCTGCAATTGCTTAATTGTTCATTCGCTTCCGAACAGGCTGGCATGTTTGTGTGGGCTAAAGTACCTGAATCGTATAAAGACGGATATGCATTGAGTGATGAACTGCTGTATAACGCCGGAGTATTTATTACACCAGGCGGCATATTTGGAAGCGCAGGTAATCAATATGTGAGAGTGAGCCTCTGCTGCACCACACAAAATATTCAGGAAAGTATAGAACGGATAAAAGTATCATTGAAAGGAAATCAATAAAAAATGTTCAACACAATTACTATTGTAGGAGTAGGCTTGATAAGTGGCTCGTTTAGCCTCATTCTTAAAGAACGCGGATGGGTGAAACATGTGATTGGAGTGAGCCGAACCGAACAAAGTATCAAAAAAGCACTGGAATTGGGCCTCATTGATGAGGCACTTCCGCTGGAAGAAGCAGTAAAAAAAAGTGATCTTATTTATGTAGCCATTCCGGTTGACGCCACCATACCTGTGATGCAGAAAATTTTGGATTGCGTAAATGAAAAGCAAATTGTGGTGGATGCAGGTTCTACCAAGCAGGTGCTTTGCGACGCCCTCGCTAATCATCCTATGCGGAGGCGATTTGTAGCCACCCACCCTATGTGGGGAACGGAATACAGCGGTCCGGAAGCCGCGGTGAGCAATGCATTTGCCGGACGCGTTTGTGTGGTTTGTGAAAAGGAGAAAAGTGATTCGGATGCGGTGGAGACAGTAGAGGGCGTTTATAAGCAACTGGGAATGCATGTAACCTATATGGATGCCGATGCTCATGATATTCATGCCGCCTATGTAAGCCATATTTCTCATATCACTTCCTTTGCCCTGGCCAATACCGTTTTAGAAAAAGAAAAAGAAGAAAACGCCATTTTCGAACTGGCAGGTGGTGGTTTTGAAAGTACCGTGCGCCTTGCTAAAAGCAGCCCCGCGATGTGGCTTCCTATTTTTCAACAAAATCGCGAACACGTACTGGATGTACTCAATGAGCATATCACGCAGTTAAGAAAATTTAAGAGTTGTCTCGAAAAAGAAAATTACACCTACCTGCAGGAACTCATGGAAAATGCCAACAAAATAAACAGGATTATCAAATAGCGGAAACAGCAAATAATAAAGGGATTCAGCAAAATCGTTTTTATCTTTGCGAAAATTGAAAAAAAATTATGATGACATTTGAAGCGTTGGGTTTAGAAGGCAGATTGGTAAAGGCTACTGATTCTTTAGGATTTACACAAGCAACCCCTATACAGGAAAAAGCGATTCCCGTTTTACTGAGCGGCACTACAGATTTGGTGGGACTCGCACAAACAGGAACCGGAAAAACGGCGGCCTTTGGCCTGCCTTTGTTACAACTTATTGACGCTAAGGAGAAATATCCGCGGGCATTGATTGTATGCCCTACCCGCGAATTGTGTTTGCAAATAGTAAATGAGCTAACAACTTTTAAGCAATTCATCCCCGGCATGCATGTAACTGCCGTTTACGGTGGCACTTCTATTGGAGCACAAATCAGGGAACTTCGAACCGGGGTGCAAATTGTGGTGGCTACACCCGGACGACTGATAGATTTGATTGAACGCAAAGCAATCAACCTGGAGCAAATTAAATACGTGGTACTGGATGAAGCAGATGAAATGCTGAATATGGGATTTCAGGATGATATTGAATTTATTTTAAAAAACACCCCTAACCGCGAAAGCACCTGGCTGTTCAGTGCCACTATGCCTCCTGAAATACGCAGAGTAAGCAAAAAATACATGAAGACTCCTGTAGAAATTACAGTGGGTAAAGTAAACACTGCGAATAAAAATATAGATCACCAGTATTACGTAACGACCGCTCAGCAACGCTACGACGCATTAAAGCGGTTGATAGATTTTAATCCGGGCATCTACGGAATCATTTTTACCCGTACTAAAGCAGACGCCCAGGCGATTGCTGAAAAACTTACCCGGGAGGGTTACGACATTGATGCATTGCACGGCGACCTCACCCAACAGCAGAGAGATAAAGTAATGGGCGCATTTAGAGATAAATCGCTTCAGCTTTTAATTGCCACAGATGTTGCCGCAAGAGGAATTGACGTACAGGGTATCACACACGTTATTAACTACGAGCTGCCTGACGACGTGGAAGTATATACCCACCGAAGCGGACGTACCGGCCGAGCCGGAAATACAGGTATCTGCATGTCGGTTATCCATAGCCGTGAAATTGGAAAAATCCGGCAGATTGAAAGAATGGTGCAAGTGCCCTTTCATAAGTTGGAAATTCCCGCAGGTAAAGATGTGTGCCGCAAACAGTTTTATCATTTTATGGATAATCTGTTGCAACTCGATATTGATGACAAGAGTTACGAACCCTATATTCCAATGATGGATGAAAAATTCGCCAACATTACAAAGGAAGAGATATTAAAGCGGCTGGCAGCACATGAATTTCAGCGCTTTTTAAAATATTACGAGAACGCCGAAGATCTTAATGTAAGGGAAAGAGTGCGGGAACAACGGGACAGAACGCCCAGAAGCTTTGGCGACAAACGCGATATGGGTCGCAAAAAAGACGTCAAAGGAAGAGAATTCACCAGGAACGGAAACGGAGACTATACCCGCCTTTTTGTAAACCTCGGTACCAAAGATGGTTTTTACAAAGCCAGTTTCCTGCAGTTTATTTTAGACATGAGCGATTTAAGAAAAGAAACACTGGGAAGAATAGATATGAAGGAAATGAACAGTTGGATTGAGGTTGACAAAAGATCAGCGGGACAAATGATCCGGTCTATTGACGGGAAAAAATTTAAGGGAAGAAGCCTTCGGATGAACGAAGCGGATCAACGGAGATAATACCGAACTACATTAAATTTTAATTTTCAGAATAGTAAAAACATAAAACGTTATCACATGCAAGCGGTTGAAACCATTACGAAAGCAGCAGTGCTGGAAAAGTTAAATAAAAAACCTTTAATCATTTCTGGTCCCTGTAGCGCAGAGACCGAGGCACAGGTACTCGATACAGCCCAGCGTTTGGCAAACACAGGCAAAGTAGATATGCTCCGTGCGGGTATATGGAAGCCCCGTACCCGTCCGGGAAGTTTTGAAGGGATTGGCACTAAAGGTTTACCCTGGCTGCAACAGGCAAAAAAAATCACCGGATTGCCCACTACTGTGGAAGTAGCTACGGGCAAACAAGCCGAGGACGCCCTGCATTTTGAAGTGGATATGTTATGGATAGGTGCACGTACAACGGTTAATCCGTTCAGTGTTCAGGAAGTAGCAGATGCGTTGCGTGGCGCCGATGTTCCCGTATTTATAAAAAATCCGATTAACCCGGACCTGGAATTGTGGACCGGCGCTGTTGAACGTATTGCTAAAGCGGGCATTAAAACCATTGGGTTAATTCATCGCGGTTTTAGCTCTTACGGAAATACAGAATATCGCAATGCGCCGATGTGGCACTTAGCAATTGAAATGAAAAGACGTAATCCGGAGCTGAAAATCATCAACGACCCATCTCACATTTGTGGAAGGAGAGACATACTTCTGGAAGTTGCTCAAAAAGCGATTGACCTCGACTTTGACGGGCTGATGATTGAAAGCCATGTTGATCCTGATAACGCATGGAGTGATGCCAAACAACAGGTTACTCCTGAAAAACTGGCTGAAATGCTCAACTCCATAGCCTGGAGAAATGAAGACGCCGACTCGAAAGAATTTCACGCCGCACTGGAAAAACTTCGGCAGCAAATTAACCATCTGGATGATGAGTTGATGCAGATACTCAGCCAGCGCATGAACCTTGCCGAAAAAATTGGTCAGTATAAGAAGGATAATAATATTACGATTTTGCAAACTTCCAGGTGGAATGAAATTCTTGAAAGAGCAATGCGCAAGGGAGAAAAAATCGGACTGAGCAGTGAGTTTATTACCAAATATTTTGATGCGGTACATATGGAGTCCATCAATCATCAGAATAAAATAATGAACTCCTGATTTTCTGACCCCTTCTCCTGCTACACCATGCAAGGCAGTAATAATACTTTTTTGTACGTTCATGCCATTTGGAGTACATCCGGCAGAATGCCGGTACTTTCGCCTGTTGTAAGAAAGGTTTTATTTGCGTTCATGGACAAAATTCCGGAAACAAAAGGTATCCAGGTAATGGCCGCCAATGGGGCAGATGACCATATTCATTGCCTTTTTAAACTTATGCCGGTTCAATCGGTTGCCGAAATTGTCCGGCAGTTAAAATTCGATACGCAGGACTGGCTGAACAGCAACAAATTTTTAGCTGACCCATTTGAGTGGAGCGACAGTTATTCTGCCTGGTCTGTAAGTCCATCCACCATTGACAAGGCAATTGAATATATCTGCAAACAGGAGTGTTACCATCGGGAGAAAACACTCACGGAAGAACTGGATGCGTTTAACAAAATGGTTGTGCATTTGAGCTAAAATCATAACGCCCATATTAAAAACGGAGCTATTCACAATGAGTTCGACACGGTATAAATTCAATAACAGTCTCACGCAGTTCTATTTTGACAGCAGTTTTTCTCAACTCAGAAAAATTGCGGACGCCAAATCGGCGGTACTGATTACAGATGAAAACGTTTTCAGTAATCACACCAAAAAGTTCAGGAACTGGAATACCATTGTGCTGAAACCGGGTGAGGAATTTAAAGTGCAGGCTACAGTGGATTCGATCATTGAGCAACTGATTGGAATGGCCGCCGACAGAAAAACCACTTTGGTTGGGATTGGAGGAGGAGTAGTTACGGATATCACCGGATACGCTGCTGCTACATATATGCGCGGAATTCCGTTTGGATTTGTTCCCACATCCGTATTGGGATTGGTGGATGCAAGCATTGGAGGAAAGAATGGTATTGACGTAGGCGTATATAAGAATATGGTTGGCACAATACGCCAGCCTGCTTTTCTTTTGCACGACTACAGTTTATTGCAGTCTCTTCCCGAAAATGAATGGCAGAATGGCTTTGCGGAGATCATCAAGCACGCCTGTATTAAAGACGCCCCGATGTTCAAAGAACTGGAAGCGAATTCACTGAAAACGTACCGGCAAAAGAAAAGTGCCATGCGTTCATTATTCCGGCGCAATGCACTGATCAAAATCAGGGTGGTTCAAAAAGATGAATTTGAAAAAGGAGACAGAAGACTGCTCAACTTCGGGCACACCCTGGGGCACGCGTTGGAAAATCAATATGACCTTTCGCATGGCCAGGCCATTGCAATCGGTATGACCTACGCCTGCCATATTTCTTCCCGGTTAAAGCGTTTTAAGGATACGGCGAGGGTGGTAAAATTATTGGAACAATATGGATTACCTACTTATGCTGATTTTGATACAGGGAAAGTGTTAGATGTGCTCAAAATGGACAAAAAGAGAGAACGCAGGGAAATCAATTATGTATTGTTGGAAAAAACAGGTAAGGCAGTGATTGAAGCACTACCGCTCCGGCAATTGGAACAATTAATAGAAGCATTGTAGTTATGATAGCCATCATTAAGCCATCGGAACTGACCCATATTATTCAGGCGCCTGCTTCCAAAAGTGCCATGCAAAGGGCCTGTGCGGCCGCATTGATTGCCAGGGGAAAAAGTGTGATATGCAACCCGGGACATTCGAACGACGATAAGGCGGCCCTCGCAGTAATCGAGGCGTTGGGTACAAGATTGAGCACTAACGCCGACGGTGCGATAGTTGCAGACAGCAGCGAAGTAAATTTATCGTCTCCGGGCGACAATCAAAACCCGCTGTCCGTTAATTGCGGCGAAAGCGGACTGGGTATTCGGATGTTTGCTCCGGTAATCGCGTTAAGCAGACACCCCATTACCATTACGGGGGAAGGAAGTTTGGTATCTCGTCCGATGGATTTTTTTGACGATACTCTCCCGCACTTAAACGTAACCGTTAGTTCAAATTCGGGCAAGTTGCCTTTAACACTCTCCGGACCGCTGCAACCCAGAAATATAGAGGTTGACGGTTCCCTGAGTTCTCAATTTTTGACCGGCTTATTAATGGCATACGCCGCAGCGGGAGCCCGGGACGTTACCATAAAGGTTAACAATTTAAGAAGCAGACCTTACATTGATCTTACCCTTAAGGTGATGCAACATTTTGGATTGAAAACACCGGAAAACAAAAATTACAAAGCATTTTATTTTGACCAGTCGCAGGTGAACCCTCCAATGTCCGAAACGCAATACACCGTAGAAGGAGACTGGAGCGGCGGAGCGTTTTTACTCGTTGCAGGCGCCATCGCCGGTACGATTGAAGTACGCGGTCTTGATCCTGAATCTACGCAGGCAGATAAGAAAATAATGGAAGCGCTTTCAGATGCCGGTGCAGGCATTGAATACGGCAGCAACGGATACCTCATTTCACCTGCCGAATTAAAAGCGTTCACTTTTGATGCAACAGATTGCCCGGATCTCTTTCCACCGTTAGTTGCACTTGCCGCTTATTGCCAGGGTACAACCGAAATCAAAGGGGTTAGTCGTTTAACCCATAAAGAAAGTAACCGTGGTTTAACGCTACAGCAGGAATTTGGCAAAATGGGGTTACAGATTACGTTGCAGGATGATATCATGCAAGTATTTGGTGGTAACGGATTAACAGGAACAACCGTACATTCAAGGCATGATCATCGAATCGCAATGGCCTGTGCCGTAGCAGCACTCCGGGCACAAGGCGAAACACACATAGAAGAAGCCGAAGCCATCAATAAATCTTACCCCGATTTTTATAATGACCTTTTGAAATTGGGTGCGGCTGTAAAAATAAAATGAGCAAGGTCAGATTATCTGTAACTAATCATTAGCTTTAAGAAAACGCTGATATGAATTCATTTGGGAGATTTTTTCGCGTGCATATATTTGGAGAGTCGCATGGTGAGAGCGTGGGCATTTGTATAGACGGATGTCCTGCCGGTTTGTCGTTGAAGGTGGACGATTTCTTAACCGATATCGAGCGAAGAAAAGGCGGTAAACAAAAAGGCACTACGCCCAGGCAGGAATCGGATCTTCCGATTTTTAAGAGTGGTATATTTAACGATACCACAACGGGAGCACCCCTCACCATACTTTTTGAAAATAACAATACGCGTTCTGGCGACTACCAGAAGCAACGAGCCGTACCTCGTCCCGGACATGCCGATTTTGTAGCCCATCAAAAATTTGGCGGTTTTGAAGACTACAGGGGTGGCGGCCATTTCAGTGGACGCCTTACCGTGGCGCTGGTTGCAGCCGGCGTTATTGCCAAAAAGCTCCTGCAACAGGTTTCAGAAAAAGTCGGAATTCACAATTCAAATGATGCGGTGCGGCAGGAAATTTCCGTTGTTTCCCACCTTGTGGAAATAGGCGGTGAAAAGGATATAGAAAAAGGACTGCAGCGGGCCATTGATGCCAAAGATAGCATTGGTGGTATTGTAGAATGCCGCGTTAACGGACTTCCCTGGGGATTGGGTGAACCTTTTTTTGATTCCGTGGAATCGGTAATAAGTCACGCTGTATTTTCAATCCCTGCCATACGCGGAATTGAATTTGGAACCGGGTTTGCAGCCGCCCGGATGTTTGGTACCGAGCACAATGACGCCATCATAGACGCCAGTGGAAAAACCCGCACCAATCATGCAGGCGGTGTTGTAGGCGGAATAAGCAACGGCAATGAGTTGGTATTTCGAATTGCAGTTAAACCTACTTCGTCCACACCTAAAGAGCAGGAAACATTAAACTGGGAAACGGGAGTGGTTGAAACATTTTCCGTAAAAGGACGTCATGACCTTTGTATTGCTTTAAGGGTTCCGGTTGTGCTGGAAGCTGTTACGGCAATCGTTTTAGCCGACCTGATGTTAATCACCCAGAATATGCCGAGGATATCCTAAATTTATCCGTAAAACCCAACTGCATGGCTCTCATCTATCACATCACTTCTGCGTCTGAATGGAATGATGCCCAACAAAAAGGATTCTATGCGTCCGGCGCACTGAAAGAAGAGGGATTTATCCACTGCTGCGAAGAACGTCAAATACCCGATGTGTTGAATAGATTTTATACCGGCAAAACCAACCTGGTAAAACTGACCATTCAAACCGAAAAATTAACCAGTCAGTTGATCTACGACTGGTCGAATGCCATTGAAGATACCTTCCCTCACGTGTATGGCCCAATAAATCTCGATGCTGTAACAGCTGTCGAAAATCTTTAGGTATCCGCAATTGATATAAATCAATCATCCGCTTCCCATTTAAGGCTTATTGTTACCATAGGATAAGAAGTATGTACTAATGATTTATTAGTTCAGTATTTATACGGTTTTCAACATTGCAGTAAGTAATTTTACTTACCCGTTCAGGGATAATACGAACACAACACTCAAAAAAACACGTATGAAAGCTCTATTTGTTATCACCAGTATTATCCTCTTATCCTTTCAGATTGACCGCCTGCTGGTAAGTAATTTATTCGAAACCGGCAATAACATTGAGCTACTCAACCATTTTGTAACCGGTAACCATCGGGCGCCTTCGTCGTTGCACCCTGCTCCCGCTACCCGCGTTCAAACCTCAACCGCTGTTGTAACCACCGCGGCAGGTGGGGTAAAAACAACTGCCGTTGCCGAGAAAAATAGCCTGGTAAAAATACGTTCAACTTACCGCGATCAATCCGTGATGAACGGGCAACTCCATCAATCTATAAAATTGTCCGGCAATTATCTTGAGATGGCTACCCTGCAGTTTGGATTTAACCAATCTAAAAAAGAAGATACGCGCTCGTTTAATGCAATACTGCAAATGGCAGACCTGCTCATCTTTAATGACTCATTACGAATAAGTATTGCCGGGTTTACGGATAATGTCGGCGCAATGGACTATAACAAGCAACTTTCCATGCGCCGTGCACTCGATGTAAAGCAATACCTCTTAGATCTTGGAGTAAACGACAATCAAATTATGGTTTCGGGTAACGGGTATTCCAATCCGGTTGCTGATAATAGCACCGGAAAGGGAAGAGCTGCAAACCGGAGAGTGGAAATGATGCTTATTAGATAATAAGCATGGCATCGCCATAGCTGAAAAAGCGGTACTTATCTTTAATTGCTTTTTTATAAGCTTCAATCATAAGATCGTACCCGGCAAAGGCGCAGGCCATAATCAACAGACTGGTTTTTGGAAGATGAAAGTTGGTGATTAATGAATCGGCTATAGAAAAATTGTAAGGTGGGTGAATAAACGTGTTCGTCCATCCTTCGGAAGGTTTCAACAATTTGTCAGAGGTAAATGACGATTCCAACGCCCTCATCGTGGTTGTTCCTACTGAGCAGATGCGTTTTCCATCCTGCCTGGCTTTGTTAACCACACTACAGGCTTTTTCTTCAATACGGTAGTATTCCGCATCCATCTTATGCTTGCTTAGGTCTTCCACCTCAATGGGGCGAAAAGTGCCCAGCCCGGTGTGCAGGGTTATTTCGGCAAAACGAATGCCTTTAATTTCGAGGCGTTTGATGAGTTCAACGCTAAAATGCAGTCCGGCAGTAGGCGCAGCTACCGCTCCTTCGTGCTTGGCATAAACGGTTTGATAACGATCTCTGTCCTCGTCATCCGGTTTGCGTTTAATATATTTGGGTAACGGCGTTTCACCGAGAGTGTTGAGTATTTGTTTGAACTCCTCGTTGGTTCCATCAAACAGAAAACGAATAGTTCGCCCGCGAGAAGTGGTGTTATCAATTACTTCCGCAACCAGGTCTTCAGCTTCGCCGAAATAGAGTTTATTTCCTACTCTTATCTTACGCGCCGGATCTACAATTACATCCCACAATTTGTTCTGATGATTCAGTTCACGAAGCAAAAAGACTTCAATCTTTGCCCCCGTTTTTTCCTTGCGACCGTACATCCTTGCAGGAAATACCTTGGTGTTGTTCACCACAAACACATCTTTGTCATCGAAATAATCGAGCACATCACGAAAATGTTTGTTTTCAATTTGACCGGTGGCGCGATGTATAACCATCAACCGGGCATCTTCTCTTTTTTTTGCGGGATGTTGTGCGATAAGATTGAGGGGCAGATCAAATCTGAATTGTGATAATTTCATTTGATTGTTTATTATTTTTTACAGTCACATGAAACTTATCCTTATCAATGCGGCGAGATATCCTGGATTCTCCTGAACCTGATCTTACGGTATCAGGTTTCATGTAAATTGCTGTATTCAACAGCCTGCAAAGCTAAGGAAATATTGAATTGAAAAATTAAATCGGTGAAAGAAAAAAAAGAAGGAAAACTATTTCTGTGGTAATGGGCGGAAATAGTCCGGCCTGCACCTATTCAGGAGGATATTAAACCGACAGGGATAGCCGAAATCAATTTTTGGGTATAGCTGCTTTGAGGATGTTTATATACCGCTTCAGCATCTCCTGATTCTACAATCTTTCCTTTACACATCACCAAAATCCTATCACTGATGTACCGCACTACCGACAAGTCGTGCGAAATAAAGAGTGCAGCAAATCCAAACTCGGCTTTTAAGTCGTTCAGCAAATTGAGCACCTGCGCCTGTACGCTCACATCGAGTGCAGAAACCGATTCGTCGCAAACGATAAAGGAAGGTTCCAAAGCCAGGGCCCTTGCTATTCCTATCCGTTGCCTTTGTCCTCCGCTGAATTCATGCGGATACCGATGATAATGATCCGCACTAAGATTAACCTTTTCCAAGAGCTGCACTATTCGTTCCTTTCTTTTTGCAGCACTTTCGCCTATTTGGTGCACCTTCATTGCTTCTTTTATCGCAGCACCTACCGTTAGCCGCGGGTTGAGGGATGAGTAGGGATCCTGAAAAATAATTTGGAGATGCCTGCGCATGTGCCGGAGTTGCTGCTGTGAGCATAGCAACAGGTTTTGATCCTGGTAGTACACTGAGCCAGCGGTAGGCGTAACTAAACGGAGCAAACTTCTGCCTAAAGTAGTTTTTCCGCAACCCGATTCTCCTACCAAACCTACCGTTTCGCCGGGATAGATTTTAAAACTAACATCATTTACCGCCTTAACATGAAAACCTGGTGTTGCGTGCCGCGATGCAAACCATACACTTAAATTCTCAACGCGTATTAAAGGTGCTCTTCCTGTTTCACCTGGCTGGGTAAACGAAAAGGAATCAGCATTCTTATTCGATTGATCAACACTGTTCCCGTTCCCTTTTTCGCTACCTCCATTTTCGAATTCAAACTTATTGATGGCTTTTGCAACAATGGTTCCATCAGCGTTTTGTTCCATAAAATCGCTCACCAGAGGAAGGCGTTTGCCTTTTGCGTGTAAAATCGGACGGCAGGAAAGTAACGCTTTGGTATAGGGATGGGAAGCTGTTGTAAAGATATTTTTTGTGGTATCCTGTTCCACAATCTCGCCCCTGAACATAACAACAATACGGTCTGCTATTTCGGCTACAAGTCCCAAATCGTGACTGATGAAAACCACACCCATATTGTTTTCGGACCGGAGTGTTTTAATCAGGCGAAGGATATTCTGCTGAACGGTTACATCTAATGCCGTTGTTGGTTCATCTGCAATGAGCAATGCCGGTTCACTACTTACTGCCATCGCAATCATCACCCTTTGCATTTGCCCGCCACTTATTTCATGCGGGTATCTGCTCAACATGGCTACGGGATCAGGTAATTGCACTTTCTCAAACAATTCAATTGTCTTTTGCCTCGCGTTTTGCACATCTATTTGCTGATGCCGCATTATCGCTTCTATTACCTGGCTACCACAGGTAAATAAAGGATTAAGTGAAGTCATTGGCTCCTGAAAGATCATAGAAATCTGGTTGCCTCTTATCGTCTGCATTTCTTTTTCCGACCGCTGGAGTAAGTCCGTTTGCGAATCTCCCCCGGGAGAGAAAAGAATCTTGCCGCTCATATAAACGGCAGGTGGTACAGACAAAAGCCGAAGGATGGCAAGTGAAGTGACCGATTTTCCGGAACCCGACTCCCCCACTATCGCAACCGTTTCTCCGCGGCTAACGGAAAACGACAGACGATGTAGTACCTGATTGATCACTCCATTTTGTCGAAAGCCGATATTCAGGTCTTGTATGGATAAAAGCGGAAACATGCAGCTATCAAAATCGTAAATGTCTGACAGTTAAGCCGTCATTGATTAATTGTTTTAGTGAATCAATTCCGATCCGGATATGGGTATCTACGAACGAAGAAGTTACACTCTTATCGCTTTCCTCCGTTTTTACCCCTTCCGGTATCATGGGCTGGTCGCTTACTAAAAGAAGCGCCCCGGTAGGTATCTTATTATAGAAGCCCACGGAAAAGATAGTGGCTGTTTCCATGTCAATGGCGTATGCCCTGATTTTTTGCAGGTAGGTTTTAAACTCCTCATCATGCTCCCACACCCTGCGATTGGTAGTGTAAACCGTTCCCGTCCAATAGTCAACTCCGTAGTCTCTGATGGTGGTAGAGATGGCTTTTTGCAAAGCAAAGGCAGGCAAGGCAGGGACTTCGGCCGGAAAATAATCGTTGGATGTACCTTCTCCCCTTATGGCAGCTATGGGCAGGATTAAATCGCCTAACTTATTCCTCTTTTTAAGTCCACCGCATTTTCCTAAAAACAACACCGCCCTGGGTTCGATGGCGGTAAGCAAATCCATAATGGTGGCAGCTCCGGGACTTCCCATTCCAAAGTTGATTATCGTTATTCCATCCGCTGTTGCACAGGGCATGGGTCGGTCAGCGCCTATCACTTCCACATTATTCCATCTTGCAAAGGAATTTACGTAACCACTGAAATTGGTAAGCAGGATATATTTTCCGAATCGCTCCAACTGTTCGCCTGTATAACGTGGCAACCAGTTTTCAACAATATTCTCTTTTGTCAGCATACTTCTTTATTTGGCTAATTTAGCACATTCATTCTGAAGTATGATTAAAATAGCGTATCCGGTATACCCATATAAAATCAAGACCAATAATGGCAGGGAACAAATATTTGACAGTGTTCGAAAAAAATGGGTATTGCTTACTCCCGAAGAATGGGTGCGGCAAAACTTTTTGCAATACCTGCTCCAGGTAAAAAGATATCCCCGGACCTTGTTAGCGGTTGAAAAAGAAATTCGCCTCGGCGAACTCACCAAACGTTGCGATATCATCGTTTATAAAAACCCAACCACTCCCCTTTTGATTGCAGAATGTAAAGCAATGGATGTGCCCATAAACGCTGCGGTAGCAGAACAGATTATTCGGTACAATATGGCGTTGCCTGTGCGGTACCTCGTAATAACCAACGGCTCTTATTGTTTCGCGTTTGAGCGTACCGCAGGGGCTTGTATTGCGCTTACCGAAATACCTGCGTGGGAGCAACAGGAGGAGGATGAATAGACACAGTTTCAACTACGTTTTATCCGTTTTACTTTCTTCGAATTGTACGCTGCGGTGGAAAGTATTAACCATTAAGGCATAAAGAGGCATTAATATCCCTTCCTGTTCCTTCGCTCCTTCATGGTGAGTATGGGTAACTATCACTTAGCTCAACTGACGGCTAACGATCAAACAATACTCCTGTTCGATGTGAAGGTATCCGTATTCATAACAAAAAAAATAAGTTACTCCCTTGCGTGTGGTATAGGTGTGTGTGATGTACTGAAAATTAAACCCCTTTTCAGAAAGTTTTTGTCGCGAGGTTTTTACCATTTCTTTTCCACCGGGTATCAACGCAGAGAGTATCTGCCGATTTTTACGGAGAATGTTGTTTACACTGCGTACAAAACCCGAAGACTGGCTGTAGCGTTTGTTGTTGTGGGCGTTGCGGCACCAGTCGTCGCAGAATTTCTTATCAATCCTGCCCTTTACCGGCTTGCCGCAATACAGGCAATAGGCCTGATGCGTGGTGTCTGTCATAAGTTTTCAATTTTAACAATGAACGGTTTGCAATATCCACTGTTGGAATTTATTCAATGGAAAACTCCCGGAGAAGTTTTTCTCCCTAAATATATACAAGATTATCCGTTTTTAATTACTTATAAACGACAATAGTCGGATGCCGTCCCGCGTAGCGCCTTGTACCGGTCATTCCAATCAAAAGGAATCTCCTGTGCATACTTCGTAACGGCAACTGACGAAGGATTTGCTGAACATTATGCGGGCAGAACATGTAAAAACAATTTCGGCACCTCAGCCAGACGAGGCACCCTGTTACCCGAACAAATTTTAGTTTCTATCTTTAACATCCCTATCGGTATCCACCCTGACGATGCCGCAGGGCAGATTCAAATCAACACTAGCAGGAAATTTTGAGACTATGGCAACGAGTTTTCTCAGTCAAAAAGAAATCAGAACGGGAGAAGAGGTGAACGGAGTAGATATTCGACCGGGTATCTTCCAGCTAATCGCAAAAGAATTTCCGGGTTTTAGTAAAGCGCATTGCATATCCCTTGCCGAACTCAACCAATACCGAAGGCAGTATTTGGCCCTTCTGATTGCGGAAGAAAGAGGTGAACTGGCAAGTATTGACCGGGATGTGATGGATGCCTTTAAAAACAATGCCATTCTTTCTGAAAACATTCAGGACGAAATCGAAGGAACACTTACGCGGGGGCAACGAATTGCCGACCGGTTTGCCGAATTTGGCGGGAGCTGGACTTTTATCATTTCGTTCTTTCTTTTCATTTTGTTATGGATGGTTGTCAACATTTGGTTTCTGACGGCAAAGCCTTTTGATCCCTACCCATTCATTCTGCTAAATCTGGTGCTGTCGTGTTTGGCCGCTATCCAGGCGCCAATTATTATGATGAGCCAAAACCGGCAGGAATAGAAAGACCGCCAAAGAGCCGAGCACGATTATAAGATAAATTTAAAAGCTGAATTAGAGATAAAACTGATGAGTGAAAAAATTGATCATCTGCTGGTGTATCAAAACCGAAAACTCCTGGAAATACAGGAGATACAGACAGACTACCTCGATGATTTGATGAATGAACTCAAACGTAAATCGTAAACGGAAGCACCACTCCCCTTTTTAATTCAGGTTTAATCCAAAAGCGAGTCCAATCCATGGTTTGCTCTCGTATATCCAAATACGATTGTTCCTGTCGAGCAAATTATCGAAGCCAACAGATAAACCAACTGTAAAGTTATTTACACCAATAATCGCGGCAATTCCTTTGGTCCAAACAATTCCGTCGTACTCCTGTTGTATAATGCTATTGGTATTTGTTGGCGACATAAACGTATTTCCCAGCCCGGTAAAAATGCCGATAGAATAGCCCAAATGATTCGTGTTGCGAACGGATTCGTTCAGCGGGTTGAGTTCATAACTAATTTTGTAGATATCTGTTCTATAGCCAAAATACACCGCCCCGTTCAGGTTGGCGTTCAATTGCGGTGGAACTTCTTTTTCAGCTATCCTTAATTTTAATGGAATAGTTAGAAAATCAATATCAAAACTGCTTTTCAAAAGCAGGAATCTTGTATGCGCTGAGTCGTTGCGTTGCAGAAGATACAGCCTGGAATTTTCGAATCTGTTTACCTCTGCTTTCGTGTTGGTGCGGCGGGTTGGGTAAATACGTATGGAATCATTGGTGACATCTACATATACGCTTTGGCTGATTGTTTGAGATTTTTCGCGATAAAAGCCATCAGCCAGTTGCTGCTTTGCGGATTTTTGTAAAATACTGCAACTGCTCACCAGCGTAACCATGCCCAATACAAATAAAAGTCTGTTCAGCATAATTTCTTTGTACAATATCTGCAAGCCAATTTACATGAAAATTAACACCCACACTTATTTTTTCCAACAAACCACTTCTCCTTATCGCCTTGGCCGTGGGGCTTTGACTACTGGTCTATTTTCGAAATGGCTACGGCGCTAACCTACAAGAGGAGTAACCGAAGAAACAGCCCTTACCTCCGGATGAGGCAACACAACTTTCAATAGCTCTCCTGCGAGTGGAGTTAAAATCTATATTCCGTTATGGTCACGTGTTTCCCCGGCAATACGGGAATTTGTGTTATTTTTTGAAAATAAAATATACGGCAAGAACCAGAAAACAAAAACCAATCGCATGATTCATTCTAAAGGTTTCATTCTTAAAAACAATTATCGTAAAAAAGGTGAAAACAATTAAGGTAATTACTTCCTGTAAAACCTTAAGTTGCCACAAATTAAAAGGCCCGCCATTTTCGTTGAAGCCAATTCTGTTTGCCGGTACCTGGAAAGAATACTCAAATAAAGCAATTCCCCAGCTTATGAGTATGATGGCGGGCAAAGCCAATTTTTGCGACCACTCCATTTCCTTAAATCTGAGGTGTCCATACCAGGCAACAGTCATAAAGATATTTGATACGATGAGTAGCCCAATGGTGAAAAGTCCCTTCATCACTATTTTTTGCTAAATATATTCCTAATCCCGTCATTAATTCAAATTTCAATAATGACGAAAAGCAAAACAGCCACACGAATAAAGGTGGAACGGTTGGGCAAACCCGGCTGCCAAAAGAATAGCTAATGGCGAAACACGCTTATCGCCCCAGAAAACCTCTGCAGGTGTATTAACTCCTAAAACCGGATGAGGTTGAATAAACAGTAATTACGATTAGAACAATTAAAGTTTAAAGAGTTTTTTTGCATTTTCGTAAAGTATTTTACGTTCAGCGGCTTTGCTTCCGGATAATGCTCTTATTGTTGCTATCATTGGCGTGCCGGTGCATTCCCCTTTAGCATCCACGATGCCATCGTTATCCCAGCAGTCACTCCCGAACAACAACTTATCCTGAAGTTTTTGCATGAATGCGCTTCCATGTCCTTCATCCCGTTTGAAAGCATTGAGTCCCGAGCCGGCAGACAAATCGCCATACATATTGGGATAGTCGGTAAGATAACGTTCTGTAAGTCCGCCGGGTGTTACGATTCCTTTTGGATACATCGGAAGGTCTTGCGGAATTCCTTTATCTACATTTGCCCACCAAAACTGTGCGTGTCCTATAAAGTTTACCCTGGGGTACTGTTCGAGAATTTTATAAAAACGATCAAGCCCATAGAAATATCTGTCCTTTTGCCAATGCATCAATACGGGTACGTCATAAGCCTGAGCTAACTGGTATATCTTGTGCATTTCCGGTGAATCACATTCAACACCAAACTTTAATTCTCCAATTACCTTAGCCCCCAATTTCAAATACTTTTCGATGTCGTAAATGGCATCGGGCGCATCCGGAACCGCACAAGCGCCAAATTTGAAATGT
This sequence comes from Chitinophagaceae bacterium, assembly GCA_020854215.1. Classification (GTDB taxonomy): domain Bacteria; phylum Bacteroidota; class Bacteroidia; order Chitinophagales; family Chitinophagaceae; genus Agriterribacter. The sequence goes on from JADZFY010000221.1 coordinate 32,236, forward strand.
TTGCGATGCGCCATTGCGAAAAGATAAGTTTCGGCATTGCCCCCAACCTGCGCCTGTAATCCGTTTCCAAGTCCCTGGTGGGTAGCGTCGGAATTAACGGGCCGACCGGCAGGCAGCAGAATGGTGGTAGTAGCTCCTATTGCTTTTTGGTGAGCGATAAGATGATCATCTGTTCTGCCCATATAGTGTATATGTTGATGGATATCAATGATGGGTTCTTTTTTCTCCTCTGTGTTTTCGGCCAATAGTTCCACAGGTAACACGCTGCCAGCGGCCAATATACCCGCCTGGGTTAAAAAATTTCGTCTTGAGGAATTCAGTTTGGATTGTTGCATAATGCCTGATTTTAAAAATGAGTGATAAATATTTTATTGGGGATAATTTGAATAGATATTGTGTTTTTAATTTATTGTTGTTGCAGAAATTTATTCCTGAAATCTGCCGGGGACAATTTATATTTCTTCGATAACGATTCAGGGTGTGCAGCACACTTCGTACGATTGTCATTTACACCATAGGTATTGACGGCAGAGGTTTTAACACGCCGGTCATACACCGTGGGTATTCGAAAAAGCACCTTCCTTCCCTTCGTAAGCAATTTTTTAACGATCGTATCTACTTTATTCAACCAACGCCTCCACTCCTTTTCCCAACGTTCCTTTATGACTGTTTCCAACCGATCCTCTAACGATTCTTTTAACCATACTATCTGCTTATTCAATTTTTGTATAAAAACCGTTAACGTAAACGAATCTATGCTATTTTTTTGACTTTCTCACTATTCTTTAGAAAATTTACCGATAGCATCTATTACGATAAGCAGAAAAATGTGGATAGGGAGATCCGTTGTTCCCGGATGAAAATCCTGCCAGTTCATTTACATGACCTGACCTTGAAGGGGGCGGTTTGTTATAAACAGGAATAATCCGCATTACCCCCAGGCTAATAGCGGACGATTATTGTTTTATTCTTATTTTACTTCTTTATCAGATTTCAGAAACATCCAACGTGAAAACAAGAATACTTGTGGAAATTTGAGGAGCGAAACGACCTAAACGAAGTGAAGTCTATCTTCACCACGCCCCTGGAAAATTAGAAAGCAGCACCGAGTCCTATTTTTGCTTTCAAATAAAAAAGTTTACCTAATATCTTTTCGACCAAATCATTAATCACCCAGGTGAAGCTTTCAATTACTCAACAAACATTTCACATTTAGGGTAATAGCTCCGACAGCTTCTTTTCCAGTTTATCACCAAAAAGATTTCTTCCGATAATGGTTCCCTCCTTATCCAGCAAATAGCAGGTAGGTGTAGCCCAAACCCCATAGTCCTGCATGGCCTTATTACTCAGTCCCTGCAAATCAGAAACCTGGGTCCAGTCGAGATGGTCTTTTTTTACTGCATTTATCCATGCCTGTTTATTGTGATCTAATGAAACACCTATAATGGTAAATCCTTTGTTCTTGAATTGCTGATATGCCTTCACCAGGTGAGGATTATCTTTTCGGCAGGGGCCACACCAGCTTGCCCAGAAATTGACAAGAACAAACTTACCACGCAGGGAACTGAGCGTAAAAAGATTACCTTCCATGTCGGGTTGTGAAAAATCTGGCGCCGTACTTCCGATTGCGAGGCGTTTGGCAATATCCAGGTGTTCCTTAATTATTTTTCCATATTGGGATCTCTGCACCGTAGGATCTAAAGAATAAAACATGCTGTTTAATTGTTCGGCATCCGGATTCCAAAGGAAATTCGAAACAATCAATCTCGCGGTTACAACAGAAGAAGGGTTGTCGCTGATGAATTTAGCAATTGTACTGCTTTTCAGACTATCCAGTTCCGCAAGTTTGTGCCTGAGACTATCCCCCATCGAAGTCTGGCTGATCGCATTATCCACGGGCGTTGCATCAGATAATGCTTTGTTTAAGGTTTCTATTTTCATTTCAATAGGGCTAATCCTGTCGAGATAATCCTGATAGGTGTCCTGAGAAGCAGAACCTGTTATTTTTGCATTATAAAACGAGTCTGCTGAAGCCACAATTTTAATATCGCCATTCTCAAGAAAAAACTTCACGGAAGCACCCTTCTTTTTCAGAAAAAGGGTAACCTGTTCCGCAGTACTTTTTTCACCATTCAAAACGAAACGGTGGTTTTTTATCTCTGCTGAATCAACAACCGCATTACCACCCTCATCCGCGTGTTTCATAAAAACCCATCCGGAATTAATATCTCTAATTTCTCCGTTGATTCTATACCCTTTCGGGACAGTTGCCACGCCCTTCGGTGAGGTGGAATGACAAGATGTAAAAATGACCATGACTAAAAAACAAAGGAGGGAAAAATCATTCTTCATTATAATTAAGTTTTATTAAGCGAACCGGCAATTGCATTTACGCATTGAACGGGTAATCGTCAAAATCGTATGATCTCTTAGCAATCTGATACGAATTCACCGAAAACTAAAACCAGTTTCAAATAGCGCTAAACACGTACTAATGGGAGCCAGCCTCTAAAGCTAAACAGAAATTCCAAATAAACGTATTCGTATATCAGCCGTCTCCCCGACAAACAGGCTATTTCACCCCATTTTCAAAAGCTGGCAATGCAATATGCCGCACGATTTTACAGTCTCTCCAGGATTTGAAAATGTGGTTTACTGTCTGTGCCAATATATAGTTTTATCCTGCCTTTGCCATATTCATCCCTGATAAAAACACCGGTTTGGTTATTGAAATTTTCCCCGGTGAACAGCCGATCTGCTCCCACTGGAATACCGTCATTCATGTGCGTAATAATATCCATCATTTGCTGATCGTTGGAATAATACTTTCAACTTTTTGTGCATTGGCACAAAAGGATAGCAATAGCAATACGGTACAAACAATATTTGTTTTCATCCGTAACTAATTTTTATTTTCTTCTACATATTCAAGAATATCAGCGGGCTGACAATTTAGTGCCTTACAAATAGCTTCTAAAGTGCTAAAGCGTATAGCTTTCGCTTTTCCTGTTTTTAATATAGAAAGGTTGGAAAGTGTTAGTTCAACTTTTTCTGATAGCTCAATAAGCGACATTTTTCGCTTTGCCATCATCACATCTAAGTTTACAATGATTGGCATGGCTTATACGGTTAAATCGTTTTCGTTTTGAAGTTCTACTCCTTTTTTAAAAATGGTAGCAATGATGTAGATAATAGCACCCATCAAAATAAACGCCTCACTATCAACCCAAAATTGGTTGATGTTTTCAGGAACAAAACCATAATGCATTAAATTTTTCACAAGCTGTCTGGCAATTAAATTAAACAGTCCAATTGCAAGAGTGAAATAGCCAATTATTGAAATTTGTCTTGAAACAAATGCGCTGAACGGTTTTGATCGGTCCATTCTGTGCATTAGATGGATAACTATGTAAAATAGAAAAGCTTTCGAAATGGAAATGATTAGAATAAAACTATAAACACCGAAAAAAGCCAACTTACTTTCTTTATACATTTGAATTAAGTCCAACTTTTGGTAAAGATTTTGGACCATTTCAGGCTTATAAATATGAAAGAAGAAATTTACTAATAAGCCTCCAGCTTCAATGGACAAGGCTACAAAAATGAGCCAAGCTATAATATATAAGACCCAAAACACGAAGTTGTTTGTTTTTGACATGATAGTTAAATATTTGATTGACTATGTAAAAATAATTATTTATTGTTATTCAATAAATATATCATCTTTATCGAAAATTATTTTTCTAAATTAAAAATTATCCTTTTGTCTGGGAGGTGGATATAGTCGCAGAGTAAAGACGTATTGCTGATGTGTCAAACTAATGATGATAGCCATTCGTCAGCCTGGGTGGGTGAGCAGTGCGTTGGTATTTTCAGCTATTAAGTCAACACTGTCTTCAGTTTTGTTAATGATGGTTTCTTCCGAAAGTAGTTCAGCAGTTTTTGTGTCATTTATATTATGGGTTTCAATTTTCATTTCGTCAGTATGTATATCTATCGAGGTCTTTTTTTGTACAATGCCCGCTAACACCCAAATACACACACTATCCGCTTTTAAACGCTTATAAACGACTACAATCGGTTTTAAACGACTATATACCGATTAAAGGTTTCCCACTGCATCATCTTTGTAACGGTAAAGGAAAAGCGCTTATCCCGGTAAAATTCAACATCACAAAACAGCATCCGCATTATAAACCTTTAAAACAAAACATCATGAACAGCTTGCAAAACAAAGTACAACTGATTGGCAACTTAGGCAATAACCCCGAAGTGCGTAATACCGACTCGGGCAAAAAAATGGCACGTGTATCCATCGCCACCAATGAAAACTACCGCAATGCCAAAGGCGAAACCATTAAAGAAACCCAATGGCATAACGCTATCGCCTGGGGTAAAAATGCCGATCTCGTGGAGAAATACCTCACCAAAGGCAGCCAGGTGGCTATTGAGGGACGCCTGGTAAACCGCAACTACGTGGATAAAGAAGGCAACAAAAAATACGTTACCGAAATCCAGGTGAACGATATCCTGTTCCTGGGGGGTAAAAACAACAATCAATAAATCAGCAGCTTCTCCTGTACAAAAGGTCGCCTTCACAAGGCGGCCTTTTTTAATTTTCTATCGCATGGTTTTTCTCAAAGTCGTAGAGCGTTACCCGCCGCAGTTCGTAGTACGATTGCCAATACTGTTGCAACATCCTTACATAATCCACCACCGCATTGTCCTTGGCTTCCTGGGCCAGTCCCAAATCGGTGATACTGATTTTACCCAGCATATACCGGTTCCTGGCTACTTCATACCTTTTTTGTGCAATGGTATCGCTTTTGGCGGCAATGATTAACGCCGACTGCAACTGCAGAAACTGGTTGACCGTATTTTCCACTTCCAGCTCAAATGATTCTTTTTCAAAGGCAATCTGCGCCTGAACCGATTTTAAGTTCGCCTTGCTGCCGGCAATATCATGTTTGCTTTTTCCAAATCCAAATAACGGCAACGAATAGCCAATATTCACCTGCTGAAAATCCAGCGGATTCTGATAAGCACCACCAAGCGTCATCGCCGTTTGATTTAACCCGTAACTCAGTCTGATGTTTCCACTGGCAAAAGCGTTAGACTGGCTTTGCCTGAGTTGCCGCCGGGCATTGTTTTCACGCAGGTCATAGCCCAGCATATCACTGCGGTTGCGTTTTGCTTCATCCACGGCCCGATGGGCATCTACCGCAAACACCGGAGCATTGGTTACCGGTATCAAATCGAATTCCGTACCACTGTCCAATCCTAACAAATTTGCCAATCGCTTAGCGTTCGCCTGTACATTCACCTCTCCCTGCGTTACGGCGTTGCGTGCATTCATCAATTGCAGTTCTACCTGCAGCAGTTCATTTTCCGCTATCCTTCCCACATTGTAGCGGCCGGTAGATATCTTATACAATGTATCGTTTACCTCCACATTCTGACGTGCCTTATTGAGTACCATTTTAGATACGTAAAGGTTAAAATATGCCGTGGTGATCTGCCCGGATAAGTTTTCATAATTTTCAATCTGTTCCTTGGTGGCCTGTTTCATGCGGAGTTTCTCCTGCTCAAAATTCCATTTAACCGTATTAAACAAACTCAAAGGCTGGCTGATGCCTACCTGAAATGGGGCGGTTTGCCACTGCCGCTGATCGAGCCCGTTACCCTTGTTGGTAAATAAATTTGCGCCCGAGGAAACGAATATGTTGCCTCCCGTCCAAAAGATATTTTGTGTTATCGTAAGATTACTTCCCACAATGGATCGGCGCACCGACTGCACTTTATACGAACCATCGGGCTGCGTAATGTTTATCAGCGACCTGTCGTAAGCCGGCAATGTTCCGTCGAGGCTCAACTGCGGTTTGAGTGAAGCTTTAAATGAGCGGTACCGGTGCACATAACTTTCGAAGTCGGATTCAATTTGTTTTGCCAGTAAACTCTGTCCCCGCGCAACACCAATGGCTTCCTGCAGAGACAATGTCATTTTTTGCTGAGCTTCAACAGACCGGCAGAGGCATACTGCTGCCACAATGAGGTATAAAACAGGTTTCAACGATTGAGTATTTTATGGTTAACGATTCTCGTTCGGGTTCAATATGCCGTCACACGATCCCAAGCTATCCACACCACGCCGTTTTAGTCTGACCTCAGCGATACTACGGGATCACTTTTTGCTGCACGACGCGCAGGTAATATTCCAAATACCAGCCCAACGGCTATGGATATGGTAAAAGAAATGATAATGGACGCCGGGGAGATAATGGTTTGTATTCCCGTTAAATGCCGGATCAACACACTGGTACTGATGCCAAGGATTACACCTATTACGCCTCCTGTGATGCTGATACTTACTGCTTCTCCTAAAAACTGCATCACCACATCTCTTTTGGTGGCGCCGAGCGCCAGGCGTAAACCAATTTCACGGGTTCGCTCCAGCACCGATGCAAGCATGATGTTCATAATACCAATACCGCCAACAATCAGCGAAATGGAAGCAATAATGGCAAGCACTACGTTAAACAATGCCTTCGTTTTTTGTTCCTGTTTCAACAACAATTCAGGTACTACTATTTCATAGTCTTCCACCTGCTGGTGACGCCTGGCAAGCAGGCGGGATAATACCTCTACCGTTGGCGCCATTAAATCACTTGACGCCACATGCACTACTATCCTGTCTAACTGATTGTAATTGGACGGTGTTTGATTTCTCCTGTTGCGCATCCTCCTGATTTTTTCTGTAGTAACCAACGAACGGTTACTATAGCGGATGAGCATAGTATTGACGGGCAGATAGACTTCATTGTTCAGGTTTCGCACCGACAGCTTTTCCATCTCCCCGGCGTTAACATCTTTATTTCCCAGCACCCCAATGATGAGCAGCCAATTGTTACCACATTTCAGGTATTGCCCAACAGGATCCTTGCCCGCGAAAAGTTTGGTTTTGATATTTTTTCCTATGACACAAACAGGCTCAGCATTTTCTAATTGCTTTTCGGAAAAAAAACGCCCGTCGGCAAGTGTTGCGCCTGTAGTTTCAAAATAGTAGTTCTGAACGCCTATCAGTTTGCCGTTCATGTTTAGTCCCTCAAATAAAAATTGGGCTTGCAGTTCAATCTCCGGACTGGCAAATTTTACCGAACTAATACTGCCCATAATGTCATCTGCATCGGCAATACTTAATCCGGGTGAGAAATTTTTCTTGTCCTTTACTTCTTTACCGGTTGCAGCCGTTCCATCATCGGACGATCCATTGTCATCATTCTTCCTGGACTGATCGCCGATTTTTGATTTAATGATTATGTTGTTTGCGCCTACCTGTTTGATTTGCTCTAAGATTTCTTTCTCTGCACCTTTACCAATCGCCAGCATAGCAATTACAGAGGCCACGCCAAAAATGATCCCCAAAGAAGTAAGAATGGCCCTGATCCTGTTTTGAAACAAGGCCCGGACACCAATATCGAAATTGAATAGTATTCGTTGCAAGCGCATAGTGAAACGGGGGAGTTAATAAACCATCAATCAATAAGAATTATTCCGCCTTCACTGCCACCACGCGGGGTTTTACCATCCTGATCGCCTTTTTCTTTCAGTCGTTTGGCTTCAGCGCTGTCAATAAGGATTAGCTGCCGGGGTTTTACTTCCGCGGTAGAATCGGGTTTAAATATTTTCAAACCTGTGGTATCGGAAGGCAGGCTGTGATACACCCGATCACCTTCCTTCAAGCCGTTGGTGATAAGGGCATTGCTCTCATTCACCGTGAACACTTTCACATATTGTTTAACCAGGCTGCCCCCTGTTCGCTTAAAGATGAAGCTCCCGTTTGCATCGTTGTATATCGTTTCAAGGGGTAACTGCAAAGCATCCCGGTATTTTTCGGCGGCAATTTTACAACTCACTGTCATGGCGGGTTTTAAAATCGGGTCTTCGGTGAGTACATCAATCAGCACTTCAAAAACCTTAGCATCGCTGTTTGGTTTCTCCTCTCCTATGTTGGCAACACTTTTAACCACACCCTTCAGCTTTTTATCGGCAGCGGCATCTAAACCAATATCCACTGTTTGTCCCACTTTCACTTTCTGTATATCTACTTCATTCACATAAGTAAGTACTTCCATTTGCGTAAGGTCGGGCAATGTGGCAAGGGTAGGGTTCCACAACTCTACCAATGTACCTACGGCTTTCTTTTGCCCGTTCCAGTCTTTATCATACACGAGCATTCCGCTTTTGGGAGCGGTAATGGTTAGCTGACTCAAAATACCGGTAAGACCATCCATATAGTTTGTTAACTGCTTTAGGTCGGAGCCCAGTATTTGCATTTTGGTTTGCGTTTGAATTTGTTTGGTTTTATAATTATCTTTTTTTTGCCGGAGTGTTCTTTCAGCTTTTTCGTATTCTAATTGTACACGTTTAATTTCTGCCGGTGCTTCATACCGCGACTGTTCCTTTTCCAACACTTTTTGTTCGAGTTCAAAGCCAAGGTTCACTATTTCATCGCGAAGGGTTCTTAGTTCCATCATGGTATCCAGCGATGCCTGTTTGATTTCCGCATTTTTTTTGTCTATGTTCAACTGCTGATCTTTTATTTTAGTCAGCACATCGGAATTATCCAGCGACACCACAAACGCACCTTCCTTTACGAGTGTTCCTTCGGGAACCATGTCTGCAATCTTGATCTGATAAATACTCAACTGACGAAGTTTAGTGGGCGCAGAAATCATCGTCATGCTCTTGGAGCGTAACTCACCGGTAGTGAGAATATTCACTTCAAAATCACTTTTCTTTACGTCAACGATGAGGTCGTTGGTTGATTTTGTATCGCGAAAGAATATGGCATACGCAGTGGCAGATATTGCCAACAGTACACCCGTAGCAAGCAGGATTCGTTTAATGGTCATACGAAGATTTGTGGTGTTTAGCGAAACGGAATAATAAAACTAAATATTTAGTTTTATTTTATCCTGATATAAATGTTAAATAAACCCAAAAGAACTGCAGAATCATGATGCAGGAAAAGGGAAATTCCACAAAACGAATTGAGAAACAAGCCGGAGCTTTAAGATTTCGGTTTTGTGATTGGTCATTTAGCGCTTACCACCCCAACATCTCCCTTTTAATTTTGCCTCCCTCTTACTTCAGATTTTCAATAACCATTGCGCTGGCCCCTCCCCCTCCGTTACAAATACCGGCGGCTCCATATCGGGCATTATTTTGTTTGAGCACTTGGATGAGGGTAACAATAATTCGTGCGCCACTTGCACCTAACGGATGACCAAGCGCTACTGCACCGCCGTGCACATTTACTTTAGCGGGATCCAGATTCAGCCTCCTGCTATTTTCAATACCCACCACACTAAACGCCTCATTCAACTCCCAAAAACTGATATCCTCCATTTTCAAACCCGCCTTGGCTACTGCTTTAGGAACTGCGATGGATGGCGTTGTGGTAAACCACTCCGGCGCCTGTTCTGCATCAGCATAGGAAAGTATTTTTGCAATGGGTTGCAAGCCCAGCCCTTCGGCTTTTTCTTTACTCGTAAGCACCAGTGCCGCTGCGCCATCATTTAGTGTACTTGAATTAGCTGCTGTTACGGTTCCGTCTTTCTGAAAAGCGGGACTAAGCGAAGTTATCTTGTCGAACTTAACATTAAATGGTTCTTCATCTTCAGAGAACAAAACCGGGTCCCCTTTTCGCTGCGGCACTTCTACGGATACAATCTCCTCCGCAAAACTGTTTTTCTCCCAGGCCTGTTGGCTGCGCTTATAACTCTCAATCGCGAACGCATCCTGTTCTTCACGGCTGATACCACATTCCCTGGCACACAATTCCGCCGCATTGCCCATCGCTTTTCCGTCGTACACATCGGTTAATCCATCCTTTGCCAAACCATCCACAAGCATTGTATTTCCGTATTTATTTCCCCAGCGCAGGTGTTCAGCATAAAATGGCGCATTACTCATGCTCTCCATACCTCCGGCTACGGCTATTTCGGTATCGCCCAGTGCAATACTTTGTGCAGCCAGTGCAATGGCCTTCATACCGCTTGCACACACTTTATTGATGGTAGTGCAGTTTACCTCATTGGGTAGTCCGGCAAATTTTGCTGCCTGTCTCGCGGGCGCCTGTCCTAGATTAGCCTGCAACACACAACCCATCAGTACATCCTGAATCAAATCCGGACGAATACCTGCTTTCTGCAATGCCCCTGCTATAGCTGCAGCGCCGAGTTTTGTTGCGGATATATCTTTTAGTGAACCACCAAAGCTACCAATAGGGGTACGCACTGCAGAAACGATAACAACTTCTTTCATAGCGATGTAGTATTGAGGCGTTAAAGATAGTTAAAGAAACGGGGTGAAATGACTACTATAGGATGCTGTTTTTTCACAGCCTGAATTTTCGACTACAGTAATTATTTAATCCCCGATGCAACACCAACAACAAACTACGCGGCAAAGCGAGGCGATTAACACATTGCGGTGTGGGCCGGATAATTCACATGATCCCTTGTGCCTGCGGCGGGGGCTTAAATCAAACAAAGCCGGCACGTTGCGCCTTTCATTTTTATTTTCATCCGCTTACAAAGCAAGCTTTGAACGCTCCTGAAAACAAAAATGCCCCTCATGGGGCTTTGTTTGATTTGCGGTGAGGGCGGGATGATTCACATGATCCCTTGTGCCTGCGGTGGCGGGCTTAAATCAAACAAAGCCGGCACGTTGTGCCTTTCATTTTTATTTTCATCCGCTTACAAAGCAAGCTTTGAACGCTCCTGAAAACAAAAATGCCCCTCATGGGGCTTTGTTTGATTTGCGGTGAGGGCGGGATTCGAACCCGCGGTACAGTTTAACCCGTACGACAGTTTAGCAAACTGTTGATTTCAGCCACTCATCCACCTCACCTCTGCTGAAAGGACGGCAAAAATAGGGTGAATCTTCAAATATCCCAAACATTAAAACCGGATTACTTTAAAATCTTTAAACCCTTTCACTTCTCCCACCTTAACCAATACCTCCCGAACCTCGGCACGCGGCGGACCATAATGACACCACGCAATTAATGCCGCAACCGCTTCTTCGTCTCCCTCAGCAATCAGCAATACGGAACCATCCGGCATATTCATTACTTCTCCATATACGCCAAGTCGCTCCGATTCTTCCCGCGTGCTGCCGCGGTAAAATACTCCCTGTACTTTTCCGGTAATGGTTATAATCCTGTTTATAATCATGCGGTGGAAATGAATTGACACACTAAAATAAAAAACCCCGGAAAATTCACGGGGTCTTCTTTTAGATATTTGAATATTTTTTACATGGCCGCCAACTGCACTTTCTGCTGTAGTTCCACCACACTTTCTTTGAAAAGTCCGTCGGTATCCATCAAATCTTTTACCGTTTGGCAGGAGTGAATTACTGTAGTATGATCTCTTCCTCCAAAATGTTCTCCGATGGTTTTTAAAGAGTTTTTAGTGAACTGTTTGGCTAAGTACATTGTAATCTGGCGCGCCTGCACAATCTCTCTCTTGCGCGTTTTCTGCAAAAGCCGTTCGTAGGGGAGATTGAAATAATCGCAAACCATTTTCTGGATAGTTTCGATAGTAATCTCCCTGGATGATGACTTTACAAAATTGCGAAGTACTTTTTTTGCCAATTCAAGATCAATTTCTCTTTTGTTGAGCGAAGACTGTGCCAAAAGAGAAATCAATGCACCTTCCAATTCTCTTACGTTGCTTTGAATATTGTACGCAATATACTTTACTACTTCCTTCGGCATTTCCAACCCGTCATTTCTCATCTTTTTATCCAGGATATCCATCCGGGTGTCATAGTCGGGCATCTGCATATCGGCACTCAACCCCCAGCGGAACCTGCTCAGTAACCTTTCCTGAACGCCCTCGAGGTCTTTAGGCGATTTGTCGGAGGTAAGGATAAGTTGTTTGCCGCTTTGATGCAGGTGATTAAAGATAGCGAACAGGGCATCCTGCGATTTCTCCGCACGATTAAAAAATTGCACGTCATCCACAATCAACACATCAATCATCTGATAAAAATGAATGAAATCATTAATAGCGTTATTGCGGCTATGATCCTGGAACTGGTTGATAAATTTTTCCGAGCTTACGTACAACACTACTTTATGTGCATGATGTCTTTTTACTTCATTACCTATCGCCTGCACTAAATGTGTTTTACCAAGTCCAACTCCGCCATATACCACTAAGGGGTTAAAAGAGGTAGTGCCCGGCTTTTCTGCAACGGTTTTACCGGCCCTGCGTGCTACGCGATTACAATCACCTTCAATAAATGTATCAAATGAATAAATAGGATTGAGTTGGGAGTCAATCTGCATCTTTTTTAATCCGGGGATAACGAAGGGATTTTTCACCGGGTTATTAATGACCAACGGAAAATCCATTTCATTATTAGAGTAGGTTTTAAAACCCTGACCCGGAACATCCATTGTCAAAGGTTTGTTTTTATCGTTTCCACTATCTACCATGATCCGATATTCAAGCCGTGCATCTTTTCCTAATTCTCTCTTCAAAGTCTTTGCCAATAAATTCACATAATGCTCTTCAAGGTACTCATAAAAAAATTGACTCGGTACCTGAATGGTTAAAACTTTGCCTTTTAGCTCCACCGGCTTAATGGGTTCAAACCAGGTTTTAAAATGTTGCCATTCTACAATATCTTTTATTATACCAAGACAGTTGAGCCATACCTTGTCATGTGTTTTATCCATTATCAGTAAAGCAGTTTATATATTCTATTAAGTTTTTTATTTTAGGTAAGGTTTCTCAATTTTGTATGATGTGAATAACACATCAAAAAAAGTAGGACAGGGCGGCGAATATCAACATTTCCTGTTGAAAAAAAAATTTTTTATTCCTTTGATTTTTCCCCAATAACCACAGTGTGCGTATCCACCAAATTTTTACTTTTTTTCTTTCCAAAAACAAAGTCAAGTCTGCCTAAAATGACGCCTCCCCATCCCACCTGATTTACAATAACATCAGCACCAAGTTTATTTTTATAAGTAACCGGCTGTTCCATAAACGTATGGGTATGTCCACCGATAATCAGGTCTACATACTCCGATTCTTTTGCCAAAATTTCATCACAGATTTTGTTCTGTTCTTTATATCTGTATCCCAGGTGAGATAAACAAATAATCATATCACAACCTTCTTTCTTTTTTAACATCGCGGCAACCGAATTCAGTTGCTCAATCGGATCCAGATAACGGGTATTGCCATACAGCGTTTCAGATACCAATCCCTGCAACGCTATACCTACACCGGTAACCCCAACTTTCAACTTTCCTTTCCTAAAAATCTTATACGGTAAATACCGATGCTCCAATGCTGTATTACTGAAATCATAATTACAGAGCAGCACAGGAAAGTTGGCATACTGCAATTGCGCCGAATAATTTTCAATTCCCGCGTCAAAATCATGATTGCCCATAGTAACCGCATCATAATTCATTTTACTCATTGCTTTTATCTCCGGCTCGCCTTTATAAAAATTAAAATAAGGTGTTCCCTGAAAAATATCTCCTGCATCCAGTAACAATACCTGTGCTTCCTCCTCCCGGATGCTGTTTATTAAAGCAGCCCTTGCCACTACACCACCCAGCCCTGCATTTCGGGTACCATCCATCGGAAACGGTTCTAACCGGCTGTGTACATCATTGGTATGCAACACCGTAAGTGTTTGTAAGGATTCCGAATCATCAGCCACTGTAATACAGGGTGATGCTATGATTCCTCCTGTAATTAACAGCGACTGCCGGATGAATTGTCTTCTATTGAACATAACTTACCCGTCCTTCCGATTGAGCAAAAATTTTTTCTCCTTTTTCTCCCCGCGTTTTAAAATAATCAATAAATGCATCCCTCACTAAATAATCAGACACAGTTGAAGGCAATTCCTTCAGTATACTACAATGCTCACCTCCATTTACAATATAATCTGAATTCACAATGCGGTAAACACCATTTTTCATCAGAGCCTTCCCTCCTATCATCACGTTTGTTGCTCTATTGCTTTTAATCTTCATCGTTAATCCTGCAAGCGGCCATCCACCTCGTACAGCAGTAAAATCAAGAAAATCCTGCAACACTGCTCCTCTCACTTCCTGCAATACTATCCTGTTGTCAAAGGGCATTACTTCGTACATATCTCCTATCGTTACCGGACCACGCAGCAATACCGCCTTTCTAATTCCACCCGGATTTAGAAACGCCGCATCTATGCGCACATTAAGCTTTTCCGATGCAGACTCCAGCAATGCGTCTGCAAGAACATTACCAAGAGCACCTTCCGGCTGTTTCTTTTGTAATGCAACATCCGTTGTAGCAATTTTTACCTGTATGCGTTTTTGCACACTATCGCTAATGGGTTGCAGGAACGCCCTCATACTGGTATCCTCTTTGTGAGGCAGCCCTACCCGGTATTTTGTAAACTGAACGGATTGTGGTTGGTAAGGAAGTTCGCAGGAGGCTATAAAAATGAAAATAAATATGGATATGCAACATTTTTTTTTCATTAGTACAGCATTCACTTGCGTGTTGGAAGTTAGCGTTTTTTTTGGGCAAAAACAAAAACAAAATTTCAAAATCAACACACCATATTAAGCGCTACATTTGCTGTTTAATTATTTACAATGAGTTATGAACTAAGTGGCAAATTAATTGCTAAATCAGACACCGTTCAGCGTACTGCAAGTTTTAAAACCCGTGAGTTTGTAATTGAGAAAACAGAGGATATTGGCGGAAGAACGATTACTAACTATGCAAAATTCCAGTGTGTACAGGATAAAACATCACTACCCGACCGTTTCAGTATAGGGGAGACTGTTAAAGTGTACTTTAATATAAAGGGTACCAAATGGGAGAAGAACGGACAGGTGAACTATATTACGAACTTGGACGCCTGGAGAATGGAGTCCATCAACCTGCAGCAGCAGGATGCGGTTACACCGGTAAATGAATACACGCCTGGTGAGGTTTCTTCAACACCGCAGGAGGACGATCTGCCATTTTAGATAAGTACATTACCCGTTCAGAGTTTTAGGATAATCACCTGACCTCGTTTATATGCAAAAAGAAATTGTACTTCGGCTTCTCCCATCGCAAGCGATGTCTGCAGAATTGATAACAGATCATATTGCAAATAGCGAAGCAGTTGCCCCAACAGACATTAGCGGGTTTCATATACTGAAACGTTCGATTGATGCAAGGGGCAGGCAGCCGTGGATCATGCTCACCGTTCGTGCATTTTTCAATGAACCTTTTCAGCAAAGACCTCGGCTTCTTTTTTTGTTTCAGGATGTACGGAAGGCAGCGAAGAAAATTGTAATTATTGGTGCAGGACCGGCAGGACTATTTGCCGCATTGCAATTGATAGAAAAAGGTATTCAACCTATCCTCCTGGAAAGAGGCAAAGATGTAAGAGCAAGAAGAAGAGACCTGGCCGTATTGAATAAAGAAGGCATACTAAATCCCGACAGCAATTATTGTTTTGGCGAAGGCGGTGCAGGAACGTACAGCGACGGAAAACTGTACACACGCAGCAACAAGCGTGGCGACATTAACCGGATACTCCACCTGTTTGTTCATTTTGGCGCAGAAGAAAATATTTTGTACGATGCGCACCCGCATATTGGCACCAATAAATTACCTCATATTATTTCGGCCATGCGCGAGACGATCGTTGATTGCGGTGGTCTTTTTTTATTTGATAAAAAGGTTACCGATTTCGTTGTTGAAGACAGTATTATTAAAGCGGCAACAACAGCAGACGGGAGTAGCTTTGAAGGCGATGGATTTATTTTGGCCACAGGACATTCCGCCCGCGACATCTACCGGTTGCTGGTTCATAAAAACATTAGCGTGGAACCCAAGCCTTTCGCCTTAGGTGTGCGCATCGAACATCCACAGCAACTCATTGATGAAATTCAGTACCACAATGTTCGCAGTACCGCATCCGATTTGCTCCCCCCCGCTTCCTATAGTTTGGTAACACAAGCTCAGCAACGTGGTGTGTTTTCATTTTGCATGTGCCCAGGCGGCATTATTGCTCCGGCATCTACATCGCCGGAAGAACTGGTAGTTAACGGATGGAGTCCCTCAAAAAGGAATAACCCGTATGCCAATAGTGGCATTGTGGTATCTGTAAACGAAAAAGATGTGCGGGCATACCAAAACCACGGCGCATTGGCAGCCTTGTGCTTTCAGGAAAGTGTTGAACGGAAAGCGTATGCTGCCGGTGGCGGAAAGTTTGTGGCGCCTGCCCAGCGTATGGTGGATTTTGCAGAACAGAAAATCTCTTCCGATCTTCCGCATTGTTCCTACCTGCCCGGTGTTTCTTCCGTTTCATTGCAAACGGTGCTGCCTCCATTTGTTTACCGCACACTACAGGAAGGACTTATTGCTTTTGGAAAAAAAATGAAAGGATATTATACCAATGAAGCAATTGTTGTAGCCACCGAGAGCCGCACCTCTTCGCCGGTACGAATTCCGAGAGATAAAGTGGGACTAAATCATCCACAATTCAAAAACCTGTATCCCTGTGCCGAAGGAGCAGGTTATGCCGGGGGGATCGTAAGCGCCGCAATGGATGGAGAAAAAATCGCTAATATTATATCCGAAAAATTCGATACCTGAAGTCGGGTACCGAAGGTAAACACTTCAGCCCGTTCATCCTTCCCTGAGTAAATTCTTTTGTTGTACGAAAACTTTTTAGAATCTTTATGCTTTCTTTACCGTCAAATGATGGCGATTGCGATATCCTCTAAAAAACAAAACGGATTAACCCATTTCTCATATGCAGCATATCTTAAACGTTGAACACCTCAAAAAATACTTTGCAACACAAAAAGCTGTTGACGATGTTAGCTTCTCAATAGAACAAGGTGCCATATTTGGAATGCTGGGACCCAATGGCGCCGGCAAAACCACTCTCCTGCGTATGATTACCGGGATATTTTTTCCGGATAGCGGCACCATCACATTCGAAGGGAAAAAATTTGACCCGGTTAATGATATTATCCGGATCGGTTACATGCCCGAAGAAAGAGGCTTGTATAAAAAAATGAAGATTGGTGAACAGGCATTGTATCTTGCGCGCCTGAAAGGATTGAGTAAGGCGGAAGCGCTGGAAAAAATAAAGTTCTGGTTTCAACGCCTCGAAATGGAAAGCTGGTGGAACAAAAAGGTGCAGGATCTGAGTAAGGGCATGAGTCAAAAACTGCAATTCGTAACTACTGTATTACACGAACCCGCTCTCATTATTTTAGATGAGCCTTTCAGTGGGCTTGATCCGGTGAATGCCAATCTGATAAAAGATGAAATATTCCGACTCGCAAAAAACGGAAGCACCATTATTTTCAGTACCCATCGCATGGAACAGGTAGAAGAAATATGCGACCATATTATCCTGATCAACAAAGGCAGCAAAATATTAGACGGAACCGTAAAGAATGTAAAGCAGGAGTTTAAAGAAAATATTTTCCAGGTGGGTTTTGAGGTAAAGCCCGCTACCATTGGCAGCAACAGTATTTTTGACGTAACGGGAGAAAAGGATCAGTCGTTATTACTGAAAATTCATGACGGGTATAAACCACACGATGTATTGCAGTATTTGCTTGCGTCACAACATGAAATTGTATCGTTTAATGAAATTCTCCCTTCTTTGAATGATATTTTTATCAGGCTGGTGGAAGGCACCCCCATGGCAAGGGCATTTCAGTCTGCGTAACAACCGCATCAACAACCATACTAACTGTCTTCTATCACAATCCGGCAATAGCATATGAATAAGATCCGTTTGATAATTGAAAGAGAATACATGACCAGGGTAAGAAGAAAATCTTTTTTACTCACTACACTCGTGGTTCCGCTGGTCATCGTGGCTTTCTACGCGATCATAATCGCAGTTTCCATCAGTGGAGATACCAAAACACAAAATTTAGCAGTGCTGGACGAAGGCAACCTTTTTGAGGGTGCCATCACTGCTGCTGGTAAAGACGACAAATCCACTTACACCTTTATTCAGAACGAAACCGAACAGAGTTTTAAATCAAAATACAAAAAGGAAGGGTATAGTTTGTTCTTATATATACCTGCGTTTAAGGATGGTGAAATCCCCCACATCAAATTACACAGCCAGTCTGCAGTAAATCTTTTTGTAAAATCGGCGCTTGAGAAAAAAATAAATGCCGCCATTGAGCGAAAACGATTGGTTGCGGCACATATTGATCCGGAACTGTATAAAAATATAAAAGCAGACGTTGATATAGAGAATGCAATTGACTCCGGTGCGGGAGAAAAGAAGAGTATCGCGGGGGTTGCCTACGCCATTTCATTTATTGCCGGTATTCTCATTTATATGATACTGCTGATATATGGAACAATGGTGATGCGTGGTGTAATGGAAGAAAAAACCAATCGAATTGCTGAAGTAATTGTGAGTTCAGCAAAACCGTTTCAGCTCATGCTGGGTAAAATCATCGGTATAGGTGCGGTAGGGCTTACCCAGTTTGCGATATGGATTGTGGTGATGGGCGTTTTACAGTTTATTATCCCCTTGCTTTTCCCGGAAATCTTCAGTCAGCTTTCCGATCCTGCAGTTACCAACGCCGCAGCACAATCTGTAAATTCACAAAAGATAGCCGATATCATTGAAGGCATTCAGTCTTTACCTATTACCCTGATTATTTTTTCCTTTTTGTTTTATTTCCTGGGTGGCTATTTAATGTATGCGGCGTTGTTCGCTGCTATTGGAAGCGTGGTAAGTGAAGATCAGCAGGAAGCACAGCAGTTGGTTTTTCCGGTAATGATGCCGCTGATATTGGGTTTTGTAATAATGACCAAGGCCATCAACGATCCCGACAGCGGCTTAGCGGTTTTCGGTAGCTTGTTCCCCTTAACCTCTCCTATTGTGATGATGGGCAGAATAACCTATGGCGTGCCGTGGTGGCAATTGGGGCTTTCTATGGTTATGCTGGTGCTCACCTTTTTATTTTTTACCTGGGTAACCGCAAAAATTTACCGTACCGGTATTCTGCTGTATGGAAAAAAAGTTACCTGGAAAGAAATGTGGAAATGGCTGGTTAGGAAGGGATAATAAAAGATTTTTGATTTATTGATTTGAGATTTGAGATCAATGCAAAAGTGAAAACGACATGCGATAAACCCGCAATCAATTACTTCTATGAAACGAAGTAGCCTTTTTCTTGTTTGTCTGCTGTTGTACCTGGCAACAAATGCGCAACTTACGCTGAGTGTCAATCAACGATTTATTTTGCGCGATCATCAGCCTTTTTTCTACCTGGCAGATACAGGCTGGGAACTGTTTCACCGGCTAAACCGGGAGGAAGCAGATGATTACCTTAAAACGAGGGCAGCACAGGGATTCACGGTAATTCAGGCCGTAATATTGGCCGAATTAGACGGACTACACACCCCTAATGCTTATGGCGAACTCCCTTTACGCAATGATGATCCAACGCAACCCAATGAAGCCTATTTCAAACATGTGGATTATATCATTGATAAAGCAAAAGATTATAACCTTGTCATTGGGCTGCTTCCCTCCTGGGGCGACAAAATATTCAAAAACACCTGGGGAACAGGCCCCGAAATATTCAATGCCGGTAACGCAGGAATTTATGGCGAATGGCTGGCAAAACGATATAAGAACAAAACCAATATCATTTGGATTGTAGGTGGCGACCGTAACCCGCGAAACGAGCAGGATATCGCCATTTGGAATACAATGGCCAACGGAATAGTAACCGGTTGCGGATCTGCCGAAAAGCCACTTATTACTTTTCATCCTCAACCCAATCCATACGGAAGTGCCGAATGGTTTATGGAGGAAGACTGGCTATCGTTTAACATGTTTCAAAATGGACACTGCCGCAATACGCCGGTTTACGACAAGATCCAATCCGTATACCAGATGACTCCTGTTAAGCCTGTAATTGATGGTGAACCGCTTTATGAAGACCACCCGGTGTGCTTTAATGTAAAAGACCTGGGCAAAAGCAATGCTTATGACGTAAGACTATACGGCTATCTGGATGTATTTTCGGGTGCATTCGGCCATACCTACGGCTGCCACGATGTATGGCAGTTTTACGCTCCGGGCCGGGAAGCCATTAACGGAGCGGGGATGTATTGGCGGGATGCACTCTACCTTCCTGGTGCACAACAAATGCAGCACCTCAAAAATCTCATCCTCTCCCGACCGTTTACAGACAGGATTCCCGATCAGTCGCTCATTTTAGAAAATAATCAGGCACCTTCCGAACGCATTCAGGCTACCAGAGGAAAAGATTATGCCTTTGTGTATACGGCTGCCGGAAAATCTTTTACAATAAAAGGAGGAATATTAACCGGTAACACACTGAACGCACATTGGTTTAATCCACGAAACGGAAATTGTGGTTCCGCCATTGAATACGCCAATAAGGGTACGCTGCGCTTTGTCCCCCCGTCAACAGGGTACGGACAAGATTGGGTATTAATATTGGATGATGCATCAAAACAATACGCCATGCCAACCGGCGAAGACAAATAAAACTATTGCAGCTGCTGTTATAACTGTTGCTATTTTCAACAACATTGCCGATTTGGGCATTGAGGATGAACAGGCTTGAAGCAATCGAATACAGCTCACAAATGCCCAACCCTTTTTTCATTGGTGAATCGTAGTCCAAAGGGAGATACTTCAACGCAATCAAAGTGTGTACCTGATAACAACACCTTCGTTTTATCTGAAGTTTGGAAAATGAAAGGCCTGACCACATGGGCAACTCAACGAGTA
>JADZFY010000222.1 GCA_020854215.1 Chitinophagaceae bacterium
AGTTTCCTTTTCTCGACCTGCGCGACAAAGCCTTTCAAAATTTTGGAGGTGAGTTTACGCTTAATATAGAAGATATATACAAAAGAATTCAATCAAAAGGGGCGAGGCTTAACCTGGTTTTAAGCGACTGCTGCAATGCAGATCCATCGCAAAGCAACACCATCAGTACCGACGTTGCCACCACACGCACTTCGTCTATTGGCTGGAATATGGAAAATTGCAAGGCACTTTTTATGAATACCCAACCTGTTTCCATATTAATGACTGCTGCATCCAAGGGTGAATTATCTGCAGGAAACGGTACGGGAGGAATATTTACTTTTAACTTCAGGGAGTCACTCGAAAAATCAATCGGACATTTTGCCAATAAGGTTTCGTGGCAACAACTATTAACTGCCGCCCAGCAACAAACAATTACCAAGGCACAGAGAACCTGGTGTGACAAAGAGAAGAAGATTGTTTGTAAACAAAAACCAACCTATAAGCTGGAACAGAGATGATCCTTCTTCTCGATTTCTTAAGCATTGCCAGCCTTTCCCGTACCGCTACTTGATCGAAGCTTTCTTCCCTATTGTCGAAACAAATCCACCCCTGGTCGAAATAACTTTCCTGCCGGGTTTATCTTTTACATCTTTGTATTGTTATAGTTGATGACACTAACCTAACGAAAACCGAAATCCAAATCTATTGAACAATCATCTCTGATTCCCCAAATCCAAACCCTTGAAAAAGCCATCCAATCCTTACGAAAAACAAATGCTATCCTAAGACGTGTAGCTTCTTATCCTCGGAAAAACAATGAAGTCCATTCAGTATCCGCTTTCGTTTCAACAGCAGTTGCTTAACAACCTTAAACCGATTTCAAAAAATTGAACCACACTTATTCAGGTGTGGTTTTTTTATAGCAATATTTTAGCACCACCCTTTCGTAACGATTCATATACTGCATCAATTACAATCATGTCTTTCAGTCCCTCTTCACCGGTCATATCCGGGTCGGGGGTTCCGTTTAAAATACAATCGGCCAAGCCATCCATTTGGACGGTTTGATGGGTAACCACGGGCTGGTTCATTGCTCCCAGGTGTGTTCGCCCCCTGATGGGTCCGTAACCAAACGCCGGGCTCAGTTCTCCAAAACCCTTTTCTCCGATGAGGTATAGTCTTTCATAATTGTTGAAGTTGTATGTGGTTCCGCAGGAAGCGAGAGCCCCACTGGGAAATCCTAATTGAAAAGTAATGGTTTCGTCCACCTCGGCAAATTTCACCGGGTCCGTTTTGGTTTCCTGTGCAGTAACCCAAACCGGTTCTTCACCGGTAGCATAACGGGCACCATTAAGTGCATATACTCCAACATCCATCATGGCGCCGCCTCCCGCCAATGATTTTTTTAGTCGCCATTGATTGGGGTCGCCAATACGGAAGCCCATATAATTATTTACATGCATGATTCGACCAAATTCTCCGGCTTTCCTCATACGAATCAATTCGCGGGTATACGGTTCAAAATGCAACCGGTAGCCCACATAAAATCTCACACCCGCTTTTTTACAGGCGGCAATCATTTCGCGGGCCTGTTGTGCATTATCAGCCAGCGGTTTTTCGCATATAATATGTTTGCCGGTAGCGGCTATCTGAAGCACGTGTTGATGATGCAGGGAATTGGGGGTGGTGATATACACCAGGTCAATATCAGGATTGCCGGCTATTTCTCCGACTGTTTGGTAGTTGTACACATTTTTATCTGGAATGCCATAATTTGACTTCCATACCGGAATCTTTGATGGCGTACCGGTAACAATACCCGTGAGTTTTGCCAACCTGCATTCTTTCATTGCTCTGGCAACAATATTGGCATAACCACCTAGACCCATCAGGGCTACACGAAGTTGCTTACCGGTAGTTTGCAGCCCACTACTTTCCGAGGCGGGTAAAGAAAATGGCGAGAAGGCCATTGCACCTAATCCAATAGATAAATTTTGTATAAACCGGCGACGTGAATGCATAACAATAGTTTTAAATAGAATGGAATACCAATAACGATGGCGCTGTATAAAGTTCGCATATACCAGTGAAAGGCAAAGCATATATTTTTGTGACGATTAAATTTCCGAAATGAAAACGCAGCAGTACAACAATCATGTGAGGTATTACGCACCTCACCATTTTATTTTTTACCCGGTTATCGTGATTCTCGTTTTTATCTGTATCCGCAGCGCATGGCTCGATACCACCAACCAGGGGCTGTGGTTGATGATGGCTTTGCTCGTTCTCCTTATGGGATGGTTAAGCTGGATGATGAGACAACACTATGCTTTAACCTGCCAGGACCGTATGGTGCGACTCGAACTTAGGCTGCGCTACTATCAGCTTACGCAACAACGTTTGGAAAGTATTGAAGATGGATTAAGTATTGAACAACTGGCTGCATTGCGCTTCGCATCCGACGACGAGCTGGTTGAGCTTATTCAACGCGCATTAGATGAAAAGCTTTCGCCCACCGGCATAAAACAAGCCATTAAACACTGGCTGCCGGATTCCATGCGGGTATAGCCTGCCGTTTACCGCTCATCTTCTTTGGCTTTTATTAAGAGAAGAATTCGGAATCATCCGTATCTTCATACAAAATAAGATACTATGTCGCTGCTCAATCAACAGAACAAAAAGGGCAAGAAAAAAGACAATAAAAAAAGCACCGCAGCCAATAATAGCGGATCTAAATTTATTGCTAAGCCAAAAGCTACCGGCTTTGTAAGTAAACAAACCAATACCGGCTCACAGAGAGGGAGTTAGTTTGTAGCTTCAAACCATAAAAGACAAAGTGCAGCTTTCCATTCGTTCTATACAGCATGTAGGGATTCCGGTTACGGATATTGTAAACTCGGAAGCATTCTATACGCGGTTAGGTTTTGTAAAGGTGATGCAGGCGCCATTTTTACATCACGGTAGTCAGGGTATTTGTGTTATGATGAAGCAGGGAAGCATCACCATTGAGTTGTATCAGTTGCCAGCCACTGAGCTCGTGCATATCCGCGATCGTAACGATGGACATATAGACCATATCGCATTTGATGTTCCTGATATTGACGAAGCCTTCTCCACTTTAAAATCAGGGGGATTTAACATTATGGAGAATGCTCCGGTGTTTTTGCATTTCTGGAAAAACGGATGCAGGTATTTCAATATAATTGGGCCTGACGGAGAAAGGCTGGAGTTTAATCAGATATTGTAAAGACAATTCCGTCAGAACGGGCAACGCGGTTATCCCGATACAGTATGGAAGCGCTGCATTGCGCTCACTATATAAAAGGCTATGCAGGTATTAAAGAATATTTTTCAGGTAGGCGGTGATATCAATGGTATCACTTTTGATTTACAGGACGCATTGTGGAACGACGGCAACTCGTATATACTGAAAACAAATGATGGGTTGATTATGTTTGATTGTGGTTGCGGTGATACGATGGAACAGATTTTTGAAAACATGCGGTATTGGGATCTGTCGCCTGATGATATCCGTTATTGCGTTCTCACCCATCCCCATTATGATCATGCCGGCGGTGCACATTTATTGAAGCAGAGAGGGGTAAAACTGGTGGCCATAGGTGAAACGGCTGATGCCGTTGCTTCAGGAGATGACCGGTGCTGCGGCTATTTATACCACAAAAACTTTACTCCGGTGAAGGTAGATCAGGTAGTTAAGGATGGCGAGCGTCTTCAATTGCTGGGGGTGAAGATAGAGGTGATGCATCTTCCCGGACACAGTATGGGTTGCACTGCATTTTTTTTGGAGTGGACGGGTAAAAAACTCGTATTCAGCGGTGATGTAATTGGCACGCTGCTCGTAGGAGACTTTGGCTGGGACGGTTCAATAGATTTCGATAAAAAAATATATTTACAATCTCTGAAGCGGTTTGCTAAAGTGGACATGGACATCATGCTTCCCGGCCATGGAATGATTTATTTTCACAAGCCCCGGTGGCGCGTAGAGCAGGTGTTAAACGCTGCGTTGATGCAATGGCGTTGAGACTTCGCAACAAGAGTATTTTTAGCCTGCGTCATTTGGGGGAGAGCCTGTCCTTTTCCGATTTTACCAACCCAGTAACCAGGCAAATATCAGCGGTGCAACAATCGTGGCATCACTCTCTACGATGAATTTAGGGGTATTTATATCCAGTTTACCCCAGGTGATTTTTTCGTTGGGTACCGCGCCTGAATAAGAGCCGTAAGACGTAGTGGAATCGCTGATCTGGCAGAAATAACTCCAGAAGGGTACGTCGTGCCATTCCAGGTCCTGGTACATCATGGGCACAACACATATCGGAAAATCTCCTGCTATTCCTCCACCAATCTGAAAAAATCCAACGCCTTTTCCAGCGCTGTTGGCCCGGTACCAGTCTGTAAGCCATACCATATACTCGATTCCGCTTTTCATGGTGGTAGCTTTCATTTCCTGTTTAATCACGTAGGATGCAAAAATATTGCCCATCGTGCTGTCCTCCCAGCCTGGTACTACAATCGGAATAT
>JADZFY010000223.1 GCA_020854215.1 Chitinophagaceae bacterium
TGAATTTACGCCAGGGAAAATTCGGATTATTTGATTATACCGGCTTTAAAATTGACGCCAACAAAAAACTGGAATGTGAACTCACCATACGTGACGGGCGGATTGTTTATGATTTGAACGGAATTGCCAATCCAATAGTTATTCCGTTCAACCCCGGAAACCGAATGGGCGTTGATGCTTTTGCCAACTGGTATGCAGGTATAAAAACAATCCACTCACCCCGGCTCAAACCCAGCGGCAGCATCAATCAGCAGGAATTTTTTCGTCAATACCGGAAAAATCCAAAATGGTGGGATGCCGCCTTTGAGTTTTTTAATAACAAAGATTTGTTGCAAATGAAACCGGGCGATTATGTGATTATACCCGGCAACGTTACGGCAAATATTTTTGAAGGCTCAGCAAAAGATATCGCAGATATTAAATGGGAAGCGCATCGTAATTTTAATGACCTTCAGTACATAATCAAAGGTAAGGCACAAATGGGCGTTGCGTCTGTAGATGACCGTCAGGCTAAGGTGGTGGCGCCCTATTCTTCTCAGTCGGATGTGATCCATTTTACCAACGACAACGGGCAATATTATGACGCAGGGACAGACAGCTTCTTTATCTTTTCTCCGTTGGAGATGCATCGGCCGGCGATTAAAGTGGCCGGTAATGAAACCATAAAAAAAATTGTCATTAAGGTGAGAGTACCCTAATCTTTTTTATGCATTGAGAGTATATAAATGAAACGATTCTTTATTCGCTTAAAATTTGGCAATGAAAGTTAAAACACTTGTAATAGGTTCGCTCGTCATCTTCCTGTTGGGTACAGTTACCGTTAATGCCCAGTCCATTCCCAAAGATGAATTGATTTTTCTTACGTCATTATGGAAGGGAGAACGTTTCGCAGACGGGCGCCCCAAAATTTCGGATGACTTGCTGAAACGCGCTGCCGCGATTAATATTGATGATGCCTGGACGGCGTTAAAAAATGCCGGATATAATAACCAGTTTGAAGGTGGCTGGAAATTAGTGAACGATACCATACCCGTTGTTGGCAGGGCACTTACTGCTATGTTTATGCCATCGCGTCCCGATGTGGAAAAGAATATTAAAGACAGAGGAGTTCAACAGGGCAGGAAAGGAAATACCAATTCGTGGCCAATAGATATGCTCAGTAAAGGTGATGTATATGTGGCTGATGGTTTTGGAAAGATAAATGGAGGAACACTCATAGGGAGTACGCTGGGAAATGCGATATACGCTAAAACCGGTTGTGGTGTTGTTTTTAACGGTGCGGCACGGGATCTCGCCGGCCTTAAAGAAATTGAAGGCTTTAATGCTTTTGTACGTGACTTTCATCCTTCGTTTTTACAGGAGATGGTACTAATGGGCTTAAATACGCCAATTCGGATGGGGCAGGCAATGGTGATGCCCGGTGACCTGGTGATTGGCAATAAAGAAGGGGTTCTTTTTATTCCTGCTCATCTCTCAGAATTAGTAGTAAGCACTTCGGAATTTGTAACGCTCAAAGATAAGTTTGGTTTTGAGATGGTGAAATCCGGCAGGTATTCCACAGGACAAATAGATAGCCAATGGACAGAGGAAATTAAAACACATTTTCTAAAATGGCTCGAACAACACCCCGAACTCGGTAAAATGTCAAAGGCAGGTCTGGATGAAATAATGAGCCGGAGAACCTGGTAATGGAACGTTGGCAGCTGAACAGTGAACAAGGAGTAGTGAATTATTAAATGAGAAAAAAGAAAATGGAAACACCTGATATTTTCTTTTCATCATAGGTCATCCACAATAAATGCCCACTTCGCCCATAGGCTATTTGCTTTGGTACAATTTCAACTGTTAGAAGAAAAAATATGACAACAAATACAATTGCACGCCAGCGCTGGACCCGTTTAATTCCGGTTGCTTTTATTACCTACAGCCTTGCCTACCTTGACCGGGCTAATTTTGGATTTGCGGCGGCGGGTGGAATGGCCGACGATTTAAAGATCACCGCGGCTATGTCTTCATTACTGAGTTCCCTGTTTTTTCTCGGGTACTTTTTCTTTCAAATCCCCGGAGCATTGTATGCTGCAAAGAAAAGCGCAAAAAAATTGATCTTTTGGTCGCTTATTCTGTGGGGAGCACTTGCGACTGCCACCGGCATGATCAGCAATGTCAATCTGCTCATCGTCATCCGCTTTATGCTCGGGGTAGTTGAAAGCGCGGTAATGCCGGCTATGATTATATTTTTAAGTCGTTGGTTTACTAAATCAGAACGATCGAGAGCCAACACGTTTTTAATCCTGGGAAACCCGGTAACTATTCTTTGGATGTCCATATTATCGGGCTACCTCGTCAATAATCTGGGCTGGAGATGGATGTTTATAATTGAAGGGATACCCGCTGTAATCTGGGCATTTTTCTGGTGGCGACTGATTGAAGACAAACCCAGGCAGGCTAAATGGCTTTCTGATGCGGAAAAAGATGCTTTGGAAGAACAGTTGCAATTAGAACAACAAAACATTAAACCCGTGAGGAACTATGGCGAGGCATTCCGGCTTCGGGTGGTGATCCTTCTTTGTTTACAGTATGCATTGTGGAGTATTGGCGTATATGGCTTTGTGATGTGGTTACCTTCCATCATCAATGCTGCACCCAACAGCGATATTGTTACAACGGGATGGCTGTCTTCGGTTCCCTACGTTTTAGCTATAATAGGTATGCTGGCGGCATCGTATTTCTCCGACAAAATGCTTACCCGGAAAATTTTCGTTTGGCCGTTCCTGTTGGTGGGTGCCATTGCATTTTATGGTTCCTATCTTGCGGGTACCGATAATTTCTGGTTGTCTTTTGTTTTGCTGGTAATTGCCGGCGGCGCCATGTATGCCCCTTATGGTCCGTTCTTTGCCGTTATTACCGAGGTACTTCCTAAAAATGTATCCGCAGGGGCGGTTGCACTCATTAACAGTTTTGGTGCACTGGGATCTTTTATAGGCGCTTATTTTGTGGGATATCTCAATGGTGCTACCGGCGGCTTTGGGGCTTCCTATATGTTTATGGCGGGATCACTTTTTCTTTCCGCAGTAATAACGTTAGTGGCCATACGAGATAAGAAATAAGTAGCCCGTGGCTGCCTTTTTATGTAAAATCCTTAAATTTGCTGTCTCTTTTCGGTAAGTAATCAAAATCTTCACGATATGGACACATGGTTAACTTCACTCATTACGGATACGCCCCAACAGGGCTTCGAATTGGCAATCACGCTTTCCCGCCGTGGCGTAAAATACACCCAACCCGATACGGAAGTGTTACACAAATTGCGGCCGGAGTATGCCAATAGTGCCGACAGCCTCACGGCAGCATCACAAGTAATTGCCATCAACTTTCAAACTGTGGCTGCGGCAAACGATTACTGGAAGGGAAAGAAAGGATAGCCCTACCCGGTTCCTTATTGTTTTTATTTCGGTAATTGCTGCACGGATTTTTTAATAGCACACCTAAATGGTGTTGAATAGAAATTTGTGCAGTTTCACTAAATTATTACGATGGCTTTTTTTGTTAATGACAGAAAAGCCACCGTTATTATCAGGGGTGTTGGGAAGGGATGAATATGCGAATCGTATCTTTTGAGCCATTGATATTTTCATCAATAAATATGAGGTCAATACCATCCCGGCCTTTTCGCTCCAGCGTTTTTCTCACATTCGTTAATACCGCTTTCGGTTTCTCTGCTTCCTTTACCGTTTCACTGTCGCTCTTTTCAACAGGCAGCTTTTGAATTGCTTTCTCCGTACTATTATCGCCTGGTGCAACCGGATTAACAGGCTGCTTGCTTTCAGCAACACTATCCGTTTCGCCACCTGGCTTAATCACAAAAGGCAGGTAGCCTGATTGGGGTTGGGTATCTTTGGCTGTTTCCTTAACGGTAGTTTCCGAACGGCGTTCCTCTTTTTTGTTTTTCTGTGAAACGTTTTTCTCATTTTTTACAACCATGGATTGTTCATTCTCCTTTACGGTTGTTCCGGAAGTTGCTTCCGGTGCTTTTGCAACATCAATACTCTTCGGCGTTTTACTATCAGACATCGGCGTTTCCCTGATAACAAATGACTCGTACTTTTTTTCAGCCGGACCTTCCGTTGCTGTTTTATTCTTTTCTTCCTTGTTTTCAACAGGTGGCT
Source organism: Chitinophagaceae bacterium (assembly GCA_020854215.1). Classification (GTDB taxonomy): domain Bacteria; phylum Bacteroidota; class Bacteroidia; order Chitinophagales; family Chitinophagaceae; genus Agriterribacter. The sequence goes on from JADZFY010000223.1 coordinate 4,167, forward strand.
TCGTTTCACTCTTCACTAAGGATTTACTTTCCTTTTCAACCGGAACTGCAATTGCTGTTTTGCTCTTCTCCTCCTTATTTTCAACAGGTGGCTTCGTTTCACTCTTCACTAAGGATTTACTTTCCTTTTCAGCCCGAACTGCAATTGCTTCTTTGCTCTTTTCATCCTTGTTTTCAACAGGTGGCTTCGTTTCACTTTTCCCTAAGGATTTACTTTCCTTTTCAACCGGAACTGCAATTGCTGTTTTGCCTTTTTCCTCCTTGTTTTCAACTGGCGGCTTCGTTTCACTCTTCACTAAGGATTTACTTTCCTTTTCAACCGGAACTGCAATTGCTGTTTTGCCTTTTTCCTCCTTGTTTTCAACTGGCGGCTTCGTTTCACTCTTCACTATGGATTTACTTTCCTTTTCAGCCGGCGGAGTTTGTTCTTGTATTGTTTCCCGTTTTTCTTCTTTTATCTTTTGATCTGCCGCTTTTTCCGGAGGCGTAACCGGTGATGTTACCGCAGCCAGGTCCTTTTGCTGCACTATTGACACCGTGTCTGCGACAAATGCCTTCACTGAATCTGGTTGCGTTGCCACTGCCGGCGGAATGGAAATGGCTTCTACGAGTACCGGCATTCTTATGGTGGGGTCATTAACCACTGCTGCAAGCAGGGTAGAAAATGGGTCATTACTTGTCACTCCCTGCGGAAGTGTAACTTCCCTGGTTTCTTCTTTTTTTTGTTTAACTGCAGATCCTGTTAATGCCTGCTTTTGATCCATATAGGAAAGTCGCGGAGCCTTACTACCCTTCTCCTCTAAAACAAAACCCAGGTCTTTGTTTGCCACGGGTAAGGAAAAATGCCATTCGCTAATATTAACCCCAGGGAATCCAACAATCAAATCATACGTATTGGACGTTAGTCCGGGCACCAGCAAATAACCATTACCTGAGGAAGTGAACGTTTCATGCCCAATGCGTACATAAAACGGCTGGTGATTCAACGATTCTATATAAATGTAATAATCTTCCTGGCTAAAAATAGTTTTAACCGGAACAGTAAGTAAAACAATAAAAAGCAGTTTCCGCAGGAACTTCATGAAAACTCAAGTTTTTCTTTCATCATTGCACAAAGCGATTACGCATACCTTCAACAAAACTACTTGAAAAGCCTAAATAGCTGCCATTCATGTAAAAAAAAGATAAATTCTGTTTTTATGCAGTTATTTTAAAGTCTTAATAAATCGTAATAAATGTTAGTATTATTGTGTTATTAATAAGTATGTTACTAAAAGCCAAGTCTGTGATCAAAGCAATGTATGTGAAAAAATTATCAGGTCTGCTACTCATCTTCGTTTTTCCAGCATTCCTGAATGCCCAAAGTGTTACAAACATCAGTGTTCCCGGCGTTTACCGGGCTGTACCCGAAAAATTAAATGATTTAGTACACACCAAACTGGAGGCAAGGTTTGACTATGAAAAATCGTACCTGTACGGAAAAGTGTGGATTACCCTGGAGCCTCATTTTTACAGTATGGATTCGCTGCTGTTGGATGCCAAAGGAATGGAAATTAAAGTGGTTGCCATTGTAAACCGTAACACTACCCAACCCCTGAAATATAAGTACGATGGCAGGCAGATTAATATCCGGCTAAATAAAAAATATCGCAAAGGCGAACAATACAAAATTTATATAGATTACGTAGCAAAACCCAATGAGTTGGCAAAAGGTGGTAGCGTCGCCATTAAAGACGACAAAGGATTATACTTTATTAATCCAATGGGTACGGTAAAGGACAAACCCACACAAATTTGGACACAGGGAGAAACGGAAAGCACTTCGGTATGGTGCCCCACTATTGACAAGCCCAACCAAAAGAGCACCCAGGAATTCTTTCTTATCGTTCCGGCGAAGTACGTTACTCTCAGTAATGGCAAATTGTTGCAACAACAAAAAAATGCAGACGGTACAAGAACCGACTACTGGAAGATGGATCATCCTCACGCCCCCTATTTGTTTTTTATTGGTATTGGTGACTATGCGATAATAAAGGATACTTATAAAGGCAAAGAAGTGAGTTACTATGTAGAAAAAGAATACGCAGGTGTGGCTAAAAAGATATTTGGCAATACACCGGAGATGATGGCTTTTTTTGAAAAAATAACCGGTGTAAATTATCCCTGGTCTAAATACGCGCAAATGACCGCGAGAGATTATGTGAGCGGCGCTATGGAAAATACAACAGCCACGCTTCATCAGGAGAGTGCGCAACAGGATTCCAGACAATTGCTCGATGGCAATGAGTGGGAAAGTACTATTGCTCACGAACTCTTTCACCACTGGTTTGGCGATTATGTAACCACCAAAAGCTGGAGCAACCTTACTGTGAATGAGTCTTTCGCTAACCTGAGCCAGGTTTTGTGGTCTGAATTCAAATACGGAAAAGATGCGGGCGATGCAGAGAACTTTAAAAACATGCAACAATATCTCGGCAGCCCCGAAGATGCGAAAAAGCCGCTGGTGCGTTTTCATTACAAAGACAAAGAAGACATGTTTGATTTGGTGAGTTACCAAAAAGGAGGAAGGATATTAAACATGCTGAGAAATTTTTTGGGTGATGACGCATTTTATGCAGGTTTAAATGCGTACCTCACGCGTCATAAGTTTGGCACAGCGGAGGCTCACCAGTTAAGATTAGCGTTGGAAGAAGTGAGCGGACGTGATTTGAACTGGTTCTTCAACCAATGGTATTTTGGCAGTGGACATCCCAAGCTCACTATTGATTATTCCTATAATGATAGCACCAAAACAGCAACCGTACATGTAAAGCAAACCCAAACAGAGGCACCATTTATTTTACCGGTTGCCATTGACATTTATCAGGGAAAAGAAAAACAACGCCACCAGGTGTGGGTTGACCAAAAGGATCAGACGTTTGCGTTTACAGTAGCGGGTCGTCCGGACCTTGTAAATTTTGATGGCGACAAAATTCTACTCTGTGAAAAAGTGGAAAACGGAAAATCGCTCAACAACTTTATCCATCAATACAACGTGGCCGGCTCTTATCTGGACAGAAGAGAAGCCATCGCCGCCTGCGCGGCATTGCAGGACAGTGTTGCTGCAGTTGATCTGCTGAAAAATGCGCTAAGAGACAGGTATTATGAATTGCGCATTTTGGCTTTACATTCAGCCGACTTCAAAAAGGAAACCGTTAAACAGGCGTTGGAGGCTAATGTATTTATCATTGCCAAAGGGGATCCGGAACCTAAAGTACGGGCAGAGGCCCTGATTGCACTAAGTTTATATGATAAACAAATTTATAAGGACCTTATTTTAAGAAGCGTGAATGATTCATCATACAGTGTAGCGGGAGCTGCTTTGGTATCGCTGAATCAACTAGACAAAACGCAGGGTTATACCGCTGCAAAAACTTTATCTTCCGGCAGAACAAAAGATAAACTGGCGGAAGCCATCAGCAATGTATTTGCCGAAAACAGCAAAGCAGAAGATCTCGATTATGTGTTAAACTGGTACAATGGGTTGCCTTTCGGACAATCGAAGGTGGACAATGCCAACACTGTTGCCTATTATGCCATCCAACTTCAGAATACAGATGCGGTGAAAAAAGCCACGGATGCTTTGGTTGCGTTTCGCGACCAGATACCCAGCGCCTATCAGAAAGATATTTATCCGTTTGTAAACAATGTGTTGTTAAAGACTATTGCCACGCAAAAACTTACGATGAAAAATCTCGCCGCTGACCCGGTTGCCATTCAGGAGCAAATTGATTACATCAACAGCAAAATCAAATAGGTTTCAGGAAAAACTATCCCGTTTAACCTTTGGGTAACGGAGCTTTTGGGCAGGTGACGTTTACTACGACACAACATATCGGCACCAAATTGCTAATAGCTATTGTTGAAAACTCCTGCGTCTTTTTGAGAGCAAATGATTCAGAA
>JADZFY010000224.1 GCA_020854215.1 Chitinophagaceae bacterium
CCGCATTATATACCTTGTCCTGCACGGGCTTAACGAGTTCCTGCCTTTTCTTAAATAAATCACCTTCATAACCAAAACGCTGGCGCTGCAGATCTCTCAGTTCCTTTTCCTTGTTGAACAATTCGTCCTCCCTTTTTTTCTTTAACTCATCACTCAGCATTATTTGCTCAGCGTCAAAATCGCGGTACATTTTATTTAACTGTGCTTGTATGCCATCCAATTCCTTTTGCCAGGCTTCGCTCAACTGGTCTAACTGCTTTTGGGCATCCTTGTATTCGGGCAGTCTGTCGAGGATGAATTTAGTATCAATAACAGCATAGCGTTGTGCATCTGCATTCAACGCAGCCATACAAATCAATCCTGCAATAAATAATATTCTTTTCATCTGTTTATTTTTAATTGTTATTAATGGTCAGATGGAATTGCCTGAAGTAATTATTCTTTTGAGTATAAATCATCTTTATAGTTATTTCATATCATTTTATTAAAAGTTTTTTAGGCGTCTAAAGTAGTTAGGTTTCAGCTTTCAGCAAACCGTTAAAGTGTACTAACGATGAGGCATGTACAAAAGCTCACTTTTAGCAAGACACGCACATCCTCTCACCTCCACGCTATTCCGGTTCAAATCCAAGCATAAACGTAAAGCGGGTAGCATCTTTAAATGTCGCACCTGGCGCCGACAATCTGTCCAATCCTAATCCGTAATCGAAGCCCAGTAAGCCAAACATGGGCAGGAAGAACCTTGCACCCAATCCAACAGATCGGCGAAGTTGAAATGGATTCCAGTTTTTGAAGTCATACCATCCGTTAGCTGCTTCGAAAAATGCTAAACCATATATTGTACTGCTGGGGTTGGTTGAAAAAGGATAACGCAACTCCATGGTATATTTGTTAAAGATTGTGAAGAACTTAGTAGTTGACTGTTGGTCGGGATTAATAGTGGGGTTCGAGTTGTCATACACCGGGTAACCGCGATGTGCAATAATATCGTATCCCAGAATACCAAAGTTGTTCGTTAAACCGGCATCTCCCACCTGGAATCGTTCGAATGGAGAAATTTCAAGGTCTTTGTTATACCTGCCGATAAATCCGTATTTAGCAGCCACTTTTAATACAAACTGCCGGTTCTTTTCAGCACCGGAGGGTTTACCCAACGGAACATACCACTCGCCATTAATACGCCATTTGTGGTATTCCACCAGTTTGTACTTATCTCCTTCCTTCATCGAAGCGGGGTCTTTAAATGCAGAGTAGGGAGGCGTAAAGGCGCCGCTGATCATAAAGCTGGAGCCTCCTGTTGGAAATATGGGCTGATTAACCGATGACCTTGCCAGTGTAAGTTTCAGGTTTAATATGTTGGAAGTGGCATTAGATAAGCCCTGAAAAAATCCCGGGTAGTTCTTCAGTTTATACTGCGTATAGTTTAACGCATAAATTAATGTAAAGTAGTCATCCGGCCATTGAAGCTGTTTACCTAAAGATATGGTAGCCCCCATGGCTTTGAGGTAAGACGAATCGGCACGTGCATTGGTATATCTTCCGGTATAAGGATCGTAGGCATTGGCATATTTGGAACTGTACAAACTAACAGTAAATGAATTTCGCTTTTTACCGCCCAGCCAGGGCTCGGTAAATGAAAAGTTGGTGGAACGAAAATAGCGTCCGTTAGACTGAAAGCGCAGACTGAGTTTTTGTCCGTCACCGGATGGAAGCGGACTCCAGGAAGATTTCTTAAAAATATTACGTAATGAAAAATTATTAAATACAACCCCTAAAGTACCGGTAAGTCCGATACCGCCACCCCATCCTGCACTGAGTTCTAACTGATCGGATGATTTTTCCTCCACGGTATAGTTGATATCCACGGTACCATCATCGGGATTAGGCACCGGGTTGATACCAATTTTTTCCTGATTAAAGTACCCCAAATTGGCAATTTCACGCTGAGACCGGATAAGTTCCTGACGGCTGAATTTCTCTCCGGGCAAGGTCCGCAGTTCTCTGCGCACCACATGCTCCTTGGTTTTGTCGTTACCGGCAATAGTAACTCTTTTTATTGTGGCCTGTGGACCTTCGGTAATCCGGATTTCGTGGTCAATAGTGTCATTGTATACAGAGGTTTCCACCGGATTTACAGTAAAAAACAGGTATCCATTATCCGCGTATAAAGCACTAATATCTCCTCCCTCCTGGGTTAGTTCCTTGCCTACCCTTTTATTAAGCGTTTTGATATCATATACATCACCCTTCTTAATTCCCAGAATTACGTTAAGAACGGAGTCGGAATATTTGGTGTTTCCTCTCCATGAAATATTCCCAAAATAATACTTATGCCCCTCATTTATTTTAATAGCCACATTGAGGTTGCCTTTATTATTATAATAAATGGTATCCTTTTCAATTACCGCATCGCGATATCCCAGGGAGTTATAATACTCGATCACCTTCCCTTTGTCTTCGGTATATTTCTTTTCATTAAACTTGGCAGAGCTGAATATTTTAAACCGAAAATATGGATCCAGATAATCGAGGGTTTTCGTAGGCGACAGAAAACCGAAATTTTTCAAGTAGTCTTTTAAAGAAATTTTATCCTTCTGCCCATATGGGCTCGCATTATTATCTGCAAACAAAGAGAACCTGCTCTTCTCCTTTGTACCCTTCATTTGCTTTTTCAGCTTCAACTCCTCTACTTTTTCATTACCAAAGATCATAATATCGTTTACTCTTACTTTGCCACCCTTCTCCACAATAAAAATCAGATCTTCGCCATTTGTATAAGCCGTATCGGGCCGCTCCCGAACCGTGATTTTTGCGCCCTGAAATCCCTTTTCGGTATAAAATTTTTGAATCGCTTCAATGGCATTTTGTTTGCGAGCTTCCGTTACCACCTGACTGGCTGAAATACCCACTTTTTCTTTCAACTCTGTGGCTTCCGACTTACGTATCCCGCGAAATATCAATTTAGATAATCGGGGGCGTTCAACCGCAGCAATCTCTACCCATATCCTGTCTCCTTCTAATTTTGTAACGTATATTTCGATATCGGCAAACAGGTTTTGTCCCCACAGTTTTTCAATAGCCTTGGCAAAATTATCACCACCAGGTATCCTTACTTCGTCTCCAACATTTAACCCCGAAATGGATGTAACCAGGTTAGGATCAAAGTATTGGGCGCCCGTAACTTTAATTTCCGCTATCGTATATTTTTTAGGAATAGGCTGGTCAAATAACCGTAATAAAGCAGGGTCAACAGCAGTAGTAGGTACGGTATCGGTTACCTGTGCGTTAGTTTGGGTTGAAAAAAAACTTAATCCTAGTATAATCGTAAAAATCGTGCAGATTCTTTGCATCCGTAATATATGTTTCGCCCGGCAAATTAACGGGATTAATTAAAATGGTTTGTTAAAACAATTAGTGTTTTTCTTAGCTAATGCATATCTGTAGCGGACTCCCGTTGAATCTGCTCACCGGTTTTTCCAAAACGCCGTTGCCTTTGTTGAAAATTCAGAATAGCCTCATACAAATGCTCTTTCCCAAAATCGGGCCACCGGGTATCTGTAAAATACAGTTCGGCATAGGCCAGTTGATACAATAAAAAATTGCTAATCCGGCATTCTCCGCTGGTTCTAATCATCAGTTCCGGGTCCGGGAAAGCGTTGGTGGCCAAATGCCGGCGGAGGGTATCCTCATTAATCTGTTCCGGCAACAGGTTTCCTTTTTGTACATCGTTAGCTATTGTTTTCACTGCCTGCAACAGTTCCCAGCGCGAACTGTAGCTCAGCGCAATAATCAGCGTCATGCCGCTATTGTTCCGGGTTAGCTCAACCGCTTCCTCCAATCCAAGCCGTGCGTATTCAGGAAGCATGGCGATATTACCAATCAGTTGCAGTTTAATATTGTTCCGGGTCAATGTAGAAACCTCCTGGCGGATGGTCTCTGCGAGCAACTCCATCAACCCGGTTACTTCCGGTTCAGGACGATCCCAGTTTTCGGTACTAAATGCATACAGGGTAAGAAATCTGATACCGAGTTCGGCGCAACCTTCCGCAACATTGCGTACGCTTTCCACTCCCTGGTAATGGCCGTAGAGGCGATCCTCCCCCTTTTCCTGCGCCCATCTGCCGTTACCGTCCATAATTATAGCGATATGAAGGGGCAGTTGGTTTTTATCAATTTTTTCCAGTTGCGACACGCAGATATAATTTAAAAAAGCCAGACAAGGTCTGACTTTGCGGCAAAGATATAGATATTATATATTGTACGGTAATTTACCCGTACATTTGCGAGGATATTTATAAAGCTAAATAGGATTAACACTTTTGCAAATTTTCTATTGAATCAATTTTTTACATATTTTGCGGAGTAGTATTCTTTAGGGTGATGTGAAAACATCATCTATGCTTTTAAAATCGCGTTCATTCGTAAAAACCTTATCCCAATATGCTCGCAAATAATCCTGTGAATGGCAAGATCACAATTTTGATCGTGGATGATCATAAATTGATCAGAGACACGTGGTCCTTCATTTTAAATAGCGACGCCCGGTTTCAGGTAATTGCCGAAACCGACTCTGGCGCAAAAGCTATTGAACTTGCAGAAAACAATCGTCCGGATATTGTATTAATGGATATCAATATGAGTCCGATGAATGGCTTTGATGCCACCAAAGAAATCCGTAAAATATCTCCGGACTCCAGAATTATTGGTGTATCCATGCATTCCCAACCGGCTTATGCCAAAAAGATGCTCCAGGTGGGCGCTATGGGATATATTACCAAAAATTCGTCAAGGGAGGAAATGATTGGGGCCATTAATGAGGTTGCGCAGGGTAATAAATATATATGCAACGAGGTTAAGACTATTTTGTCGGAGCAAATACTGGAGGAAAACGAAAAGCCGGATATTAACCTGCTCTCTCAGCGCGAAGTAGAGATCATTGATTTGATCAAACAGGGGCAGTCATCCAAAGAAATATCGCAAAATCTGAATATCACCCTTAAAACGGTGGAAGTTCACCGCCACAATATCCTCAAAAAGCTAAATCTGAAAAACACAGCTGCATTGGTGAATTTTATAAATAATTCCGGGATCGCTTAGACTCAGCAAATTCCATTATTTTCACTGCAATAATTCCCTGCGGGTAAGCAGGGATTTGATGTATCAATCATGCCGGTACTATCAGTAACTACCATTCAAACCCATTTGCATTGGGAAGATAAAGCGGCCAACCTTCGGATGCTTAAAGAAAAGATATTGGCCATACCCGAACACACCGAAGTAGTGATTCTCCCGGAAATGTTCAGTACCGGGTTTAGTATGTACCCACAGGCGCTCGCCGAAAAAATGGACGGTACCACGGTCAACTGGATGCAGACTCTTGCCGCTAAGAAGAAAGTGATTCTTACCGGGAGTATCATTGTTGAGGAAGGAAACAAGTATTACAACCGTTTGATATGGATGTTGCCTGATGGCAAATATGGCTATTATGACAAAAGGCACCTGTTTGCCTATGCTTCCGAAGACGCAGCATACACGGCAGGTAATAAAAGATTGATTGCTTCGGTAAAAGGCTGGAAAATTAACCTGCAGATTTGTTATGATCTTCGGTTTCCTGTATGGGTTCGGCAAAAGAACTATCCCAATTCGGAAAGTTCCACTCCAATGCCCGAATACGATATGATTGTGTATGTGGCCAACTGGCCGGAAAGCCGCAACCATGCATGGAAAACCCTGCTTCAGGCAAGAGCCATAGAAAACCAATGTTTTGTTGTTGGCGTGAACCGGGTAGGAAATGATAATAAAAATATTTACCACAGCGGTGATTCCATGATCGTAGACCCATTGGGTGAAGTACTGTACACCAGGGCTCACCAGGAAGACGTATGCACAACCATATTGCAAAAACAAAAAGTGGAATCGGCACGCAAACAGTTCCCTTTTTGGAAAGATGCGGATAGCTTCTTAATTGACCCCTAAACAATAGTTACAAAATGAAGATTGCCTATACGAATTGCAACATATATACCGGCAAAACCATAGAAACCGGAAAGGCAATACTGACCGGGAATAGCATCATTTCCGGATTGAATGATATCAACGATTTGCCAGCAGGCTATACAGTTAAGGACCTGGGTGGATTGAATATTGCCCCCGCTTTTATTGACTTACAGATATATGGTGGAAATGGACAACTTTTTTCTGCCGAACTAAGCATAGCTGCCATTGAAGCAACCTACCAATACTGCCTTGCCGGTGGTTGTTCCCGGTTTATGCTCACCATGGCAACCAATACTATAGAAAAATTTTTACGGGGAATTGAAATCGTGAGACAATATTGGCAACAGGATGGAAAGGGTGTACTCGGTTTACACATGGAAGGACCGTATCTTAATCGGGTAAAACGCGGTGCACATTTAGCAGCATGCATCAAAAAACCTACGGTTGCAGAGGTGGCGATGTTGTTGGACAAAGGACGTGGCGTTCTTAAAATGATGACGATTGCACCCGAAGTATGTGACGACGAAATTATTCGGATGCTCATAGACCATGATATCATTGTTTCCGCGGGTCACAGCAATGCCACCTTTCAGGAGGCCGTCAGAGGGTTTGATTTAGGCATCCCCACAGCTACGCATTTGTTTAATGCCATGTCGCCGTTTCAGAGCCGCGAACCCGGCCTGGTTGGCGCCATATACCATCACCAATCTGTTAAGAGCAGTGTTGTAGCCGATGGGGTGCATGTTGATTTTGTATCTCTGGAAATCAGCAAAAAAATCATGGGTGAACGGTTATTTTTTATTACCGATGCGGTTGCCGGGACCGCTGAAGGAGAATACCGGCACGTGTTTAAGGGAGATCGGTTTACTTTGCCCGATGGTACTCTTTCCGGCTCTGCGTTAACGATGATGAAATCTGTACAAAATGCAATTGCGCATGCAGGCATTCCGATAGAAGAAGCGCTGCGAATGGCATCTGCCTATCCTGCACAATTGCTAAATAATACAGTGCCTCTCGGAAAAATAGAACCCGGTTTTGCTGCAGAGTTTGTCGTCTTTAATGACGCGCTTGAAGTAATAGACGTGATTATTGCATAACAACTGCAAAAAGTTAGCTATTAAAAATCGGCAACAGGTTTGTTATTCACCACTTCCTGTAAAGGTTAAAACGATACAGTTGTTGAAACGACTACTCTTTTAACAACCCTACCGTACAATTTTTCGAACATAGGAATTTCCTGAAACGTCGGCCTTTAAAAAATAAACCCCCCGGCTTAATCCTTGCAAACCGTCCATCGCGAAATTGTAACTTCCGGTTGTACATTGCATCGGTTTCAACAGGATTGTTCTTCCCTGCATGTCCATAATAATGAACTGAATGGTTTGTATTTTGTCGCTGAAAAAGCTAATATTTAATTTATTGCTGAAAGGATTAGGCGCAACAGTAAGGTTGAATTGTGTATTGCCAATGTCCGCAACACCAAGCGTTTGGCTGTAGTGGAATCGCCCATCGGGAGAAATAATTTTTATCCGGTAGAACCTCCGGGTGGCTACCAATCGTGATTTATCAACATATTGATATTGGACTGATCTGTTGTTTGAAATACTGATTTTACCAACAGATTGATACACTCCATTGGTCTGATCTGCTGACTCTACTTCAAAGTAAACTTCACCCGGTTGGTTATACTCCCAGGTGAGCGTAACCGTGTGGTCAATAACGCGAGACGTAAAGTTCATAATATCAAAGGGTAAAAGATAATTTGAAGTCCATTCATCCGTGTTTAACCCGTACAAAGTTTGCGCTACTTCATCGAACAATGGAGGATCAAAATATTCGTTGGAAATCAGTACCCTTGTTTGTTTCACAGCAGTAATACCTTCCAACTGTCCGTCTGAAACAGCACTACCCAACCCAATTCTACGCTTATTACCCGTTGTAAACAATTCATCCATCGTTGTAAATCCCGAAATCATCCAAACAACACAGGGTGCCGGAAACTCATCACTATATCCCAGGAGTATTACAATATTGTCGTTGGCTTTGGTGGCGCCGGTAATAAGGATTTGTCCGGCATCAAAACTCCCTTCTTTTGTAGCTACATAAGTTCCAGGCACGGCCGAAACGATGTAGTGTGAAGTGTGATAGTCGTTCCAGTTTTTAGTAAACAAATGCAATTTCCCATTGTGATATAATACAGCCTCACAATCGTACGCAGTAGTGTTGGGGCCTACGGGTGTAGGCGGGTCACTCTGATCTTCATATCGGAAATTAATGGTGTCAATTTCTGATCTCGGAATTACGCCCGCGCTTCCTGAAATATTGTTGATACTTTGTACAGGCACCCGGTAGAACCGCAGGTTGGTTCTTGCTCCGTTGGCATTATTCCCAAAGTCGCCAATATAAATATAAGTTCCGTCCGTAGTAAGGTCTTCCCAGTCCACATTTGAAGTACCGTCCAGTGTTATCGTTTTTTCAATCCTTCTTGTCAGGGTGTCAACCACGTATATATCGTTGCTATTTCCGCCATCGTTAATAGCATATAGTTTACCATCAAGGTGAACCATTCCACTTATTTCCCTCAATGCAGATGGCAGCTCTCCTTTATTTATTAAAGTTCCGTTGGCTGAATTGTAGGTGCACGAGCCATTGTTCACCGTGGCAGAGGGCATATAGTTATTTGCAAGAGGATCCATACAGCCGGGTACATCCTGTGCCGAAACTATGTTGAATGTAGTTATGCAGAGCACGAACGTGATAAAAAGTATACGCATGTTAAAGTAAATATTACTTCAGGATTTTCTCACATGAAACAGAGGTTTTTAAATAGGGATTGACTTAAAATAATATCCAGTAGAGAGCCGGATGGCGTGATATCGAAAGATTAGTAGTAAACGATTGGGATAAAGGACCGATTGGAGAGAAACAAGAGTCTAAAATAAACAATTTATAAAAAAGAAAAAAAGAAAAGTCAGACATCCTCCGTGATTCAACGCGGCGATCATATCGGTTAGCAACCCTTACGGCAGGTTTGTTTACTTTTTAATTTATAACAGAAGAAGTTTTAATGAGTTCCTTTACCTTCTCCATTTTACCATCAATCCCCCG
>JADZFY010000225.1 GCA_020854215.1 Chitinophagaceae bacterium
CAGGGGCTGGATTTTGCAGACGCCATGATCAAAGATTGGAGCGGCGATGACGGAGCGGAGCCCAGCACTCCACCGTCAAACAACTGGTGGTCATATTCAGATATTGTGGTGAGAATTACCGATGACGATGTATTTAATCCGGACAATCCTTCACAATCAATGCATGTCGAACGTGGACAAACCAACTATATCTATATCCGTGTTACGAACAATGGTCCACACGAAGCCCGTAATGTAGTGGTTGACTCTCGCATTACACCTTATGTTGGGTTACAGTTCATTTATCCGAATGACTGGACACTGGAGGATGCCATGCACGTGCGGCCAACTCCGGTGGATGCTACTTTTGCTAGCATCGCTTCAGGCGCTTCCGAAATTGCCAAATTTACCATTTCATCCGCTCAAACCGACTCGCTTTACGGATGGCAATACGATAACCCATGGCACCCCTGTTTGCTGGCTGTTGTTACTGCCGATAACGATTATGCATTTGCATCATCTGACCTGAGTTTTGGTAACTTAGTTGTGAGAAAGAACAATATTGCCCAGCGTAACCTTTCCGTGATTGATGTGTTGGCAAGTGCATCGGCTTCAACACTGAGCAGCTCTTTTATTGCGGGTAACAAAGCCAATAGAGAACCTCAAATGTTCATTGCCGTTGACCGGTCTAAATTACCGTCGGGTATAAAAGCCTACCTCTCCCTGGACGACGATGGAAATGTATTCCCCCTGGTTCCGTTTGAGTACCTCAATGATGATCAGGCTGATCACAAACTGCCCGAGTATTGTAATTGCGGGAACGGCACAATGGTCTTCCTTAGCCGCGCTAAAGTCAAAACTCACTTTGGGTGTTGCGATGGGATACTGACTCTGGAAAAAGGAAGTTCATTAAAATTTCTCTGCCGGGAAAAGAAAAACAAAGTTATAAATATAAAAGGTGGAAATCTGATTGTAAAGAATGGGAAACGTGTGATTGAGATCATTTCAAATAAACTCATTGTTGAAATGGAAAGACAACCGGGAGAAATTACCCCGATGTCTGTGCAACTGATTTTCCCTTCCCAACTTCCAACCGGAGAGCAATATTCGCTTTCGGTATCACAAATGGATACAAACAGGAAAACGGTTGGAGGAGGCGATTTTGTGTATATAATTAAATGATGCGGACTTCCCTATTTTAGCGCCAACCGAAAAAAAACGACAGATCGCACAATGACACTATGTTTTAGAAAAGAAATTCAAAGCTACAATGCCTGCCAGTTGTAATGTACCAACATTTTGACAGGGTACAACCTATTTAAAAACGCAATCCCTGCTGGCTTACGGCAGACAGGGATGCGCTTTTTTTGTTTTCGAAAAAACAAAAATGGTCTTTACATAAATAATGGATAAATGGGCGGGTGTCAACTCATGCTGGTTTCAGAGCAATGCACGGTTTTGCACTAAACGCTTAATCATTTATTTAAAGCTGTTCTTTAATAGAATTTGATACCGAATCAGAACATCTGCTTATAGTGTAGCCCGATAATAGCATCACCTGCCATTATCCATGCAAAAGCATCTGTCCGTTATTATTTCAGAAGGGGATCGGATAAGGTTTTCGTGTAGAGCTTTTTCAAAAGGGATTAACCCATTAATACAAGGAAAATTCGAATATTCGGTATTTATTGACGGGCGTTGATTCTGATTGGTTGCATGAACAATCATTTTTCCTTAAATATTTTCATCCGCGTTTAGAGAACAAAAAAGCATGATGCTTTTCCACGCAGCCAGTGGATCTTTCGGTAAAGTGTTTTATAGAAATATTACTCTATAGTTTTGCAACAAATACGTAGAAAATTTACCGGTTTCGAAATATTTTTTTTGAAAAAGCACAAAAATATTCCTCCGGCAGAGCGGCGTTTGCGGTTCTATGTACCTATAATCCACCGTTGCAACGCTGACTGCAAAAAAATTGCGGGAATCAATAGGGGTACATTCCAATTTGTCGCCGGTTTGTGGAGACACAAACCGGGGCGGCCGCCCTGGGCAGTGTCTGCCTGACCGGCAGGCAGGTCTCCACTGCCCACGATTAGAGTGATAATTTAGAGTGCACCCATCAATAGTCAAACGAGAAAAATCACCCTATGCAACTTACAATTGTTCTCCACCCATTCATTCGTCTTAAGCCAACATTAGCTCACTCCTTCTACCGACGCCGTTTTATCAATTTTCAGTATCAATCCCTGCAATACCTTACCCGGGCCCACTTCCGTAAATCGCGATGCGCCATCGGCGATCATTTTTTGAACGCTCTGCGTCCATCTCACTGCACCGGTGAGCTGATCCACCAGATTCTTCTTGATTTCGGCGGGTTCGGTTACCGGAAGACCGGTAAAGTTTTGATATACGGGACAATTGGGCGTATTGAACGGCGTGGTTGCTATTGCCGAAGCAAGTTCATTTTTAGCAGGTTCCATCAACGGAGAGTGAAATGCACCACCTACGGGCAGGGGTAGCGCTCTTTTTGCACCGGCTTCTTTCATCCGCTGGCAGGCAATTTCAATTCCCTTCACCGATCCGCTTATTACCAACTGACCCGGACAGTTGTAATTGGCCGGAACAACCACTTCTCCGGTTTCCTGCCGTATAGCCGCACAAACTTCTTCGACCTTAGCATCATCTAACGCGAGTACGGCCGCCATAGACGAGGGCTGTAATTCACACGCTTTTTGCATAGCCTGTGCGCGAACGATAACGAGCTTAAACGCATCTTCAAACTCCAGCGTTTTATTGGCAACGAGAGCGGAAAATTCACCCAATGAATGACCGGCAACCATGTCGGGAACGATTCCCTCTACTGTTTTAAAACGGATAACCGAATGAAGAAATACTGCTGGTTGTGTTACGCGAGTTTGCTTTAAATCCTCATCTGTACCATTAAACATAATGTCGGATATACGAAAGCCGGCAATTTCATTTGCAGTTTCAAATAATGCTTTCGCTTGAGCACTTGTTTCATACAGTTCTTTACCCATTCCGGAAAATTGCGATCCCTGTCCGGGAAATACACAGGCATATTTCATTGCATTAATTTTTCAGGTTTAAGTGGCTGTTATTTGGCCGTATTTAATTTGCGCTCGTTTGCTGTTTCAAAAATAATGGGATTTTGTACACCGTGTATCTCTATTTCAATCCGCCCATTTTATTTTGTATCAAAAAAAGTTGAAAATCTTTCTCGTCAATACTAAATACAGTGCCATGCCTGGTTCCGGGCGGAAATGAAATTTTATCCGAGATGTCCGTCCAGTGTTCCAAATCGGAAGATACTACCGCCCCATATTGATGATTCGCGTACTTATCAAAATATACAAACCATTCTCCTTTGATCTTTATGGCAGTGGGCCCTTCTGCCCAGTAATTACCGGTAATGGGACTGGACGAGGCGCCATAGCCGCCATCAATCGTATTACTTACCGCAATGCGGATGTTTTTTTGTGCTGTCGGTCGCCTCGTTTCGTCCTTTAAAAACAATACATATTTTCCTCCGTCAAACTGAATGCTCGCATCAATTACATTAAACCCCTTATCATAGAGTATTTTCGCCGGAGTCCAATGTTTGAAGTCTTTTGTACTCGTATAATATATCCGGTGGTTGTACCGGTCATCCCCTGTACTGTCTGTGGCGGAAAAACGGCCGGGTATAGTAGTAGCCCAGTAGATGATATATTGATTGTTCACTTTGTCGTAGCTAATCTCCGGCGCCCAGCAGTTTAGTGCACCGTCTTCATGTTGCATTACCGGTATGTACTGCTGAGCACTCCAGTGTACAAGATCGGGAGAAGATGCGTATCCTATCCCTTTCTCTCCCCAGCTCACCGTCCATACCATGTGAAACTGTCCATCGGCACCGCGAATAATACAGGGGTCACGCATCAGCTTATCCCTTCCCACCTGTGGGCGTAAAAATGAACTGTCATTATTGAGTGCGGTGAACGTAAACCCGTCTCTGCTATATGCGAGGTGCAGACCATCTTCGCCATTATCTTTAAAATAACTGAACAGATAAACGGTATTGTTTTGTGCGCATGCGAAAGAGATGTCTGCTAAAATAAAACCCACCAATACTACTACAAACTTCATGTGCAAGTTTTTGTAAAAAACAATATAAACCGTACTGAACAAATCAAACAACCCAAAGAAAAAATCGGGTGAAAGGCACCGCTAACGAAAAGAGGAACCGATAAGCCGAATAAACTCACTCCTGGTTTCATCCTTTTCAAATTCTCCGTAAAAGGCAGACGTGGTGGTTATTGAATTTTGCTTCTGTACCCCACGCATCATCATACATAAGTGCGACGCTTCTATCACTACTGCAGCCCCTAAGGGTTTCAGTGATTTTTTCATTACGTCCAGTATTTGAGTAGTCAGCCGTTCCTGCACCTGCAGGCGGCGGGCATATACGTCAACCACACGGGCTATTTTGCTAAGTCCCGTTATCCAGCCGTTGGGTATATAAGCCACGTGCGCCTTGCCAAAGAAGGGAAGCATGTGGTGTTCACACAGGCTATACAACTCAATATCTTTTACAATAATCATTTCGCTTATTGGCTCATGAAATTTGGCGGAATTCAATATTTTTTCCGCGTCCATACTGTAGCCCTGCGTTAAATACTGGATAGCCTTAGCCATCCGTTCGGGCGTTTTTATCAATCCTTCTCTTTCCGGATCTTCCCCAATCAGCTTCAATGTTCGGGTATAATTCTCTTTTAATAACGAGGTAGATTCCTCATCGTACTGTTCTGTTTTTTTATATGCCATACAATAAATTGAAAATTTGAAAAAAACCGGTATCTCAAAGAAACATTTGTTAATCCCTCATGCCGGGTACTCAACAAAATTTCGTGGTGTTTCATACAATCGGATATGCAAATCATGTTCCGGATCAAGTTTTGGCCGCAGTAAATCATAAATGACGATCGCAATATGTTCTGCCGTTGGATTGAGGTTTTTAAACTCCGGTGTATCCAAATTAAGATTTTTATGATCAAACCGGGCCAGCACTTGTTCCTGAACAAGATCAGATAAAACTTTCATATCCATCACATAGCCTGTTGCCGCATTGGGAATGCCCGTTACCTTTATTTCCAGTTCATAGTTATGTCCATGATAATGTGGGTTGCTGCATTTTCCAAACACCTGCATATTCTTTGCGTCATCCCACTGCGGGTTATACAACCTGTGAGCAGCATTAAAGTGCTCTCGTCTGAAAACTGCAACTCGTTTTTTATCCATATTATTTTTCCTTCTGGTCAAAATTTTAGCAGTGATGAAAGAAGTTCAACCATCAACTAACCGCCAAAATATTCTACGAAAATACTCGGTGTTTCGTATAGCTTAATCGCATGCAATTGTACTTTTTGGGGAAGGTGTGGTGCCAGCTGCTCCCAGATAGCAATCACGAGATTCTCCGTGGAGCACATTTTGCCATGCATAAAATCCACATCTTCGTTGAGGTTAAGGTGGTCCAGTTTTTCCAGGATATGTTCTTTAATGATTTCACTCAATTTTTTAACATCTAACACAAAACCCGTATCGGCGTCAGGCTCGCCCTTTATGGTAACATATAATTCGTAATTATGCCCATGCCAGTTTTCATTGGCGCATTTTCCAAAGACGCTTTCGTTCTTTTGGATGCTCCATCGGGGGTTGAATAGTTTATGTGCCGCATTAAAATGTTCCACGCGGGTGAGGTACACCATACTCCCTGAAATTTTTGTAAAGGTAAGGCTTAACAAATAAGGCGTACAAAAAGCGCTGGTTGTAAAAGCATGCTATTAATGAAATGCAGACATTTGCAAAATGAATATCCTGTTAACTGCGGCCACACCCCACGAAATTCAATCTACAGGGGAATATCTCAGCGAAAAAACATATTATCGCAAAAACTGCAGTGTTAATGTTTTGATCACCGGCGTTGGTATGGTTAATACCGCATATGCACTCACCAAATATATTTACCAATACCGTCCTCAAATCATCATTCAGGCCGGAATCGGAGGAAGTTTACATCCGTATTACCCGCCCGGTACCGTAGTAATGATCGGGGAAGAAATTATGGCGGATATGGGTGTACAGGAAGAACGCGAATTTCGGGATATTTTTGACCTGCATCTCGCAGATGAAAACATCTTTCCATTTTCGAAAAAAATGCTTGTCTGCCCACATCATCCGATTATGGAAAAGATAAAATTACCTGTTGTACGAGGGATTACTGTTAATGAAATTACCACCGGCTCTGACAGAATGCAGCAGCTCATAGAAAAGTATGGCGCCGTAATCGAGTCTATGGAAGGTGCTGCACTCCATTTTGTATGCCTGCAGGAATCCATACCGTTTGTACAACTGCGTGCCGTGTCTAATTTTGTGGGAGAGCGAGAAAAAACAAAATGGCAAATACAAAAAGCAATTGCCCATTTAAACCGCGAACTGATTGAAGTAATGCATCAGTTGCTTAGTCTCGAATAAACACCAATCAAACAATTTCTATTATATGAAAATGACGCTGGGGATTTCACCTTGCCCGAATGATACTTTTATTTTTGATGCATTGGTTAACGGCAAGATTGACACAGCCGGACTAACATTTGACGTTGTACTGGAAGACGTTCAAACCCTAAACCAGTGGGCAATAGCGGGTAAACTGGATATCAGTAAGGTAAGTTATGGCGCACTACCCCAAATGCTGCAACATTACGTTGTGCTGCACAGCGGAAGTGCTTTGGGAAAGGGGGTTGGTCCATTGCTTATATCAGGGGATCCGCTGCCCAAGAGTGGAAGCGTGCCCAATATTGAAGATTACACTATCGCTATTCCCGGTGAAAATACTACGGCCCATCTCCTGTTTCAACTAGCATTTCCCGGAGCAAAGAAAAAAATATTCAAAGTTTTTAATGAAATAGAAGATTTTTTAACGGTTGTACCACCACCACAGACACGTACAGCAGGCGTAATCATTCACGAAAACCGGTTTACCTATCAAAAAAAAGGATTGCATAAATGGTTAGACCTGGGCGACTATTGGGAGAAACTCACGGGCTGTCCTATACCGTTAGGCGGCATTGTAACACGGCGGCACTATAATACAGCGATACATTCAATAATTAACGGACTGATAAAACAGAGTGCTGCATATGCATTTGAACGTTATCCCCACCTTGCACCCTATGTTGTGCAGCATGCCCAGGAAATGGAAGAAGAGGTGATGCGGCAGCATATTGGTTTGTATGTAAACGAGTATACGTTAGACCTGGGAACGGTGGGCATGTCGGCTGTTGAGAAATGTGTTGAAATAAGCCAACGGGGCAAAAGTTCTACACCGCAAATGACCAATATCTTTATTCAACCAAATCGTCGTAAATAAAACCCAACTTCCGGTGCACGAAATTTTTAGTGTCAATACCCTATTCTTTGAAATTCTTGGATACGCCATGAGCTATATTGAGTTCTTTGGAGTGGTCTTTGGATTACTCGCGGTATGGCTTTCGGCAAAAGCAAATATTTGGAGTTGGCCAATTGGAATTGTGAATGTAATACTTGCCTTTTTTCTCTATTACCAGGTTCAGCTTTATCCCGATATGTTTTTACAGGTTTTCTTTTTTGTAACCAATATTATTGGCTGGTGGCGATGGGCTAACCCCCGCAAGGGTGAGGAAGACAGAAAACAGCAGCTAAAAGTAAGCTACATGAAAAAGCAACAGTTGTGGCTCACCGTTTTCATGGGTATCGTTGGCACATTAATAATGGGAACGTTGGCGGACAACCTGCACCATTGGTTTCCGTTGCTTTTTTCTCTACCGAGCGCCTTCCCCTACGCCGACTCCTTTGTAATGGTAATGAGCATTATCACTACATTTTTCATGATTCAAAAAAAGATAGAATGCTGGATCATATGGATTGCAGTGGATATCGTTGCCACTTGTTTATACTATATGAAGGGTGTGAAATTCTATAGTATGGAATACTTCATTTTTACCATCATCGCAGCCTTCGGATTGTGGCATTGGGTAAGGGAGCACAAAAGCTATTCCATTCAACAACAGAACCCATAGCAGTCCGGCACTGCATCTTTGCATTCCAATATTATTTCCATTTATCGGTAAGCAGGGCCCGAATTTTACTGGTGAGTACCGACGTGTAGTTTCTGCTCCGGAATTTCCCTACCGATCGTATCCCTCTGACTGCATTGGTAAGAAATATTTCGTCTGCGTCGAGAATATCTTCTGCCGCTAAATGTTGCTCCATTATCGTATAGCCGGCGTTGGGAAGTTCCTGCAATAAAAACCTTCGGGTAACTCCTGCCACACCACCCTCGCTGAGCGGTGGGGTAAAAATTGTATTGTTCCTAATCCAAAAAACATTGGCAGTGGTAGCATCAGAAATTCTGCCATATTGGTTAAGCACTAAACAATCTCCCAGTTTATGTTGCCGCGCATATTTCGCCGCCATTACATAAAGCAAAAAATTGTTGGATTTTACCTCAGAAAAAATGTTACACGCTTTTGATGCGTCCGGGTATATATCTATTTCCAGTCCGCTATTGCCGGGTTGGGCCGGGGGATACTGATGCAAGGATATGGTTTGGATGATATAATTAGGTCGCATATCTTCCAGATCGTACAATCCGCCATCACTTCTAAATACCACCAGCCTTATGACTGCTTTGTCATCCATTCGGTTCTTTTTGCACAGAGAAAGAATATCCTCTTCCAACTGGGTGGCAGTAAAAAACTCCGGAACATTAAACTGAAGAAGCCGCATACCACGCAGCAGCCTTTCAAAATGAAGGGTTTTAAGCAGAATATTACCATTGATGATTCTCATGGTTTCAAACAATCCGTCTCCGTACCGAAAGGACCGATTGTCGGGAGAAATTACGGCTTTCCCTTCCCGGAAGGATTGCCCATTAAAAACAAAGTAACCCGGCATAACAAAATGTGGTTAAGAAAGTACCATTAAATAATGAGATAAAATTACTTATTCTCAATGATACCCGACTTAATTGCAAACATCACCAATCCAGCCATGGATTTTACGCCGGTTTTTGTTTTCAGCTTATCCCGGATAGCCTCCACGGTGCGAGGACTGAGGTCTACGATGTCGGCAATTTCTTTTGTGCTTTTTTCATCACACATCAGCTTTAGAATTTGCTTTTCTTTTTCACTGAGTTTCACTTCTGCGGGGCCGGATACTTCAGCGCTGCGCCGGGTACGTAATCCGTCAAGCAATGCCTTATTGGTAAGATCGTTAAAATAATACTCGTTTGCGTAACAGGTCTTTATTGCTTCGTATATAACCTCGGGGTCGGAGTTTTTTGTGAGATAGGCGTTGGCGCCAAGTTCCATCAGCCTGGATATCATCGAATGATCGTTATGCATGGTGAGCATAATGATTTTGATATTGGGATACAGCTTCTTTATTTCAGGAAGGGTGGTAATTCCATCCATAACCGGCATTTGAATGTCCAGCAAAATAACATCGGGCTGGAGGTGCCGCAGCAGGTGTAACAACTGTTGCCCGTTATCTGCTTCGCCAATGATACGAATATCTTTCTTTAAGCTTAATGCGGTTTTAACGCCTGCCCTAAACAATACATGATCGTCGGCAATAATCACATTGAGGCTGTTTCCGGAATCCTGGGTTTTCATTCAATACACTCCTTTTACGTCTTGTGGTTGAGATGCTCATACATAGGTGGGAAATGCAATTTTATAACAAAAAAGGAAAAATACTATTGTATAAGTACGTAATTATTTAATTGGTATTTCTACTCACTTAATCAATGAGCCGGTTTCTCATGCCGTAAACTACGAGTCCGGCAATCGTTTTTGCTCCAACTTTGATTTTCATATTCTGCCTCACGGTTTCTATTGTGCGCGGGCTGAGATACACTTCTTTTGATATTTCATCCGTTGTTTTATCTTCTGCGATCAATTTCAAAATTTTGAGTTCTTTCTCGTTGAATTTCACCGGGTTAGGATAGTATTGCCGAACCTGTTTTTTGTGTTGCAGCTTTAGCAAAACGGCATTATTAACAAGGTCGTTGAAATAAAAGTCATCATTCATACAGGTAAGAATGGCATTATATATCTCTTCGGGATCGGTAGTTTTGGTGAGATAGGCATTTGCACCCATTTCCATCATTTTAGAAATCATTTCCTGGTCGTCGTACATGGTGAGTACGATAATTTTTACGTTTTCATACTCCTTTCGGATTAAAGAAATCGCATTTACACCGTCCATTTCGGGCATTCGGATGTCCATGAGCAATACATCAGGTAACTTTATTTTAATCTTATGCATCAGATCTTTCCCGTCCTCTGCTTCCCAAATTATTTTAAGGTATTCCTTCCCCCCCATTGCCATTTTGATACCATCGCGAAAAATTTTGTGGTCGTCGGCAATGGCCACTTTGATCTCATAATTGCTGGTAGTTGTCATCGGATATTAAATTGGTATAAGTTACTTTTTATTAACGCCTGATCCTTAATTTAATTACATACAAACTTCGTAAATCATAGAAACTATACTCAGGTATATTTACTAAGTTAAAACACGCATTTCCACATCTTTTCCACGTACGTCAGCATGGGAATACCTGCCCGGTAATGGTAAATAATGAATAGATCAAAACAAGCAAAACCACTATTGCAATAGAAAAGTGATCAGGCTATATTTGTTTTGAAGTTGATTGGCGAGGATTCAGCAACCTCAAACGAAATCCAATGTCCTGAAACCGTCCAATAATTAATTCCAATGTCTGTGAAGAAACCAAAGCAAAAATCCAATGTCAATCAACTTTCTTCATTTTACCCGGCATTGCTTACATCCCCGTTTCAAGTCCAACGTCCATATCGCTCCAGCCCGTTTGTCCAATATTTCTGTATGCTATTGATGTAAAAACGCAATTACCACGAAAATCTACCTTCCGATAATTTCAAACCGGAAGTTTACGGTTCAATTTATAGTAAAATTACGAATTACCAAAAGTATATTTACCCAATTTTACTATTTCACAAAATCATCTTACTTCCGTGAAAGTCCCTGCTCACCAGCGTTTCAGGAGCAATTGTGCTAAGCGGCCCGATTTACACCCTTGTGAAACTGAGGTTTATCGAACATTTTTGATATACATCAATCCTTAATTCTCTTTAACCACAAACTTTACAACTATGACAAAGAAAGACATTCAGGTGCTACAGCACCAACGATTGCACGAAAACATTGGCGAAGACATCGGATTGGAGATGGGCGCCAAAATGGTAAAAGACTATTACGACCGTTATGGTGAAAACAGCATTCACTTTGTTGGACGTAACATCCTGGAAAAAATGCTGGCACAACCCAATTGTACTGGCATCAACATGTACAAAGCACTCAACAGCAAAGGCGAACAAACCTATGTTTTTGTGGGTGTAGATAACCAGGGCAAGTCTATTCTTGAGTACTCGGTTATCAACGATAACGGTACGCTTACCAAAGAAATCGGCATGATAGCTAATCGGTTTTTACCACGCGATCCGGATGAAGGCTGGTTTGCCTGGGGTTAAATTTGGATTTCCCGCATTAGTTATTATATTTGGAAAAAGAACCAAAAATTTCTAATGCTTTAAGAAATATCGCTATTTTATCTGATTTGCTGCCCTTAATTCTGTTTCTCTTTTTTGCAAAATCAAAAAAGAATGTGGGATTAAGGGTGGCTTTTTTAATTTCTTTATACAGTATTGTTGTCAATTTCTTTATCCTGTCTAACCGACATTTTTGGCAATATACTTTTGTTATCGGGCGTTTTACTACTATAGTTGAATTCTCATTATTTTCTTTTTTATTTTACCGGATAATCGTTTCCAGCTATTTTAAAAACGGGATTGCCATCATTTTCTTTTTAGTAAACACCTACCTGGTTTACACGCTTATCACATTCTCGAAAACTTTGTATGATTCAGTGCCTGTTGGCATTACTGCGATGATATTTTTTATTTATTGCATTTTCTACCTTTTTGAGCGGGTGAGAGACGCTTCTTCACTTTTTTTATATTCTTCTCCCGATTTCTGGGTGGTGGTAGCGATCATAATTTATTCTGCCGGTACGTTTTTTCCATTCATTTTTGCGCAGAGTAACTTAAACAAACCGGATTTTGACAGTGAATATATTCTGATTCATTCAACGCTTTATGTTCTGAAGAACCTATTGCTTTGCATAGCCATGTTAACCAAAGACAAGACCCAAACCGCATCATATTCTATACCTAAAAAAAAGTGACATAATTTCATCCCTAAACCAACGTTGATTTACCAATGATTTTTCTGCAAATCACAAATCCATCCAATCCGTTAAACATATCCGGCGTAATGTTTTTCGGCACCCTGGGCATGTTGGCCCTGGCAGTGGGATTGGTGATTTTTATCATCTTTCACCAGCGAAGAGTCATCCGATACCAGTTGCAGCTAAAAGAGATGGAAGAAGAACAGCAAAAAATTTTGCTCAATGCATCCATTCGCTGGCAGGAAGAGGAAAGACAAAGGATTGCCGCAGATCTCCATGATGACGCGGGACCTTTACTGGCCACTGCCCGTTTGTATTTAAACGAGAACCTCGTCCGTCAGGATGTCAGCACTCAATTGCAAGCCATATATAATGCCAAGCAGATAATAGATGACACCATACAGTTAATTCGTAACATTTCCCATAGTCTGATGCCCCCGACCCTTAAAAACTTTGGACTGGAATCTGCGGTGAATGATCTCTTTCAAAAGATAAGTGGCAGCGGTTCTATCAATGCCAGTTGCCGGTTTCACGATTATCGCCAAAGGCTCCGTCCGGAACAGGAACTTCTCGTATTTCGAATTATTCAGGAACTGGTTAATAATATTTTAAAACATAGTAATGCCAGCTTTATTCATGTTACCCAAAATTATAACGAAGAGAAGTTTTTTATTCGTTTGCATCACGATGGCAGGGGCATTACGCAAGTGGATGTGGAACGATTAAATAAGAGCGCGCTTGGATTGGGATTAAAAAATATTCAAAGTCGGGCTAAAGTATTACACGCAAAAATTGATTTTGAAAAAGACCTTTCGCAAACCTATTATAAAGTAACCCTTGAAGTACCCATTGAAGAATATGAAATGATAAGTTGAACCTAATCCAGTATTGTCAAAAACCAACTTGTATGAGTATTATTAAAGTTGCCATTGCCGACGACCACAAAATATTTCGTAAAGGAGTCATCCTTTCGTTGCGACAATACACCAATATTAAGTTTGTACTGGAAGCCGAGAACGGTGAGGAATTACTCATGGGGTTGCCAGCGGCTGAAGCCGATGTTGTACTTATGGACCTCCGTATGCCGGTGAAGGACGGAATTGAAGCAACAAAAGCGATTAGCAAACTGTATCCTCAGCTTCGCGTTATTGTGCTTACCATGTATGAAGACGAACGCTTTGTTTCTCACCTTATGGAGAATGGCGCCAATGGCTACCTGCTCAAAAGTGCCGATCCCGCAGAAATCAAGAAAGCGATTGTTGAAGTGATGGCCCGCGGTTATTACCTTAACAATTTTGTGAACAAGGTACTGCTGAAAAAATCTCATGCCCGAACTAAAACAATCCCTTCTTTAAGTAACGAAGTGGTGGTGAGTGACAAGGAGCGTGAAGTATTGCGGTTATTGTGCATGGAATTTACCGCAACAGAAATTGCACAGAAGATGGATATCAGTCCCCGTACTGTGGAAGCCATCAAAGACAGACTGATGGAAAGGTATAACCTGAAGAATACAGCAGGGCTGGTATTTTTTGCCGTTAAGAATAATTTAATTGATTAGTTTTTCCACCTTCATTCTTCCAACGTTCCCGGTAAATTTCCCACAATTTTATCAAGTACACTTTTTACAAGCCGGTCACATCGGGTAAGGTGATACGTATAGGCCTGATCCTTTATTCTCTGTGTAAGATGTTGACGCAACATGGCTTTAGCACGATTCAAACGCACCTTTACATTTGATTCCTCAATATCCAGAACCTCTGCAGTTTCTTTTACGGTCAGTTCCTCCATTTCCCTCAGCATAAATACGAGGCGATATTTTTCGGGCAGGTGGGCGATTGCGGTTTCCAACGCATTTCCCAACTCTTTATTCATCAATATTGCCGAAGGAGTTTTTATACTACTCATATCTTCCGGATGATATTCCATGCCCGTATTTTTTAAATGCGAACGCTTACTTCTTTGTGCAAGGCACTCATTAACCATTATTCTTGTGAGCCAGGTGCTGAATGATGATCTGTGCTCAAACGTTTTTAAATGCTGATAGGCTTTGACATACGCATTCTGCATTGCGTCTTCTACTTCGGTTATTTCACCCAAAATGGCAATGCCGGCACGAAAAAGCCGCTGATTGTACCGGCGCATTATCCACTCAAACACATGTGTTTCTCCCTCAAGAACTCTCTTTATCAGTTCCGTATCGGGAAGCTGGGATAATATCGTATGAGTGGGTCGCTCCATCTTGCAATTAGATCACAAATTTCCAAAAAAGTTACAATCTGGAATGAGATTTCGTATGCCTTTTGTTTTTATTCTTACTTCCTACGTGAAAAATTATCCTTTGGGTTCAAAATTCGCTATATTATTGCTTAGGATTTATTTGGCAAACTCATCCCATGCTTCGTAAACTTATTGATATGGTTCTTAAGAAAATATTCACTGTTGCTGCAATATGTACTGCCTTAAATGCAGGCGCCCAGCAGGATCTGCAATTGTGGTATCAGCGTCCGGCTCAAAAATGGACAGACGCGTTGCCCGTAGGTAATGGACGAATTGGTGCAATGGTATTTGGAAGATATGATACAGAGCGTATTCAACTGAACGAGGAAAGCGTGTGGGCTGGTAGCCAGATGAACAGCAACAACGCTGCGGCGGCAACACATCTACCGCAAATACAAAAAGCGTTGTTTAACGGGGATTATCAAAATGCCCGTGATCTTGCCAGCAAATACCTGGTGGGTACGCCACCAAGAATCCGTTCGTATCAACCATTGGGTAACCTTTTTATTCATTATGAATGGAAAAATCCTGTGGAAACGTACAAACGCAGTCTAACACTCAATACCGGCATTAACAACACTTCCTACACTGTAGGACAGAACAAAATCACCCAACAGGTTTATGCTTCATCTCCGCAAGACATCATCGTAGTAACTATTAACGCCACATCGTCATTTGATGTTTCATTCGTCCTCTCCCGGGAAAAAGACATCTCCGAATTCAAAAGCAACAATCAATATGCCTGGTACAATGGGCAAATCAACGATGAGGAAGATCCCAGAACAGGGCCTGGCGGAAAGCATATGCGCTTTTCGGGAGCCATGAAAATATTGCGTACGGACGGAAAGACCAATTCACTTGTCACCGACTCGTCAGCAGGTTACCAGATTAAAGCGGCCAGGAGCATTGTGTTGCTGATAACCGGCGCAACCAACTACGATATTAACAAGTTAAACTTTGACCCTGCTATTGACCCGTTTGCTGCATGCACTTCCACACTCGACAGGGCATCCCGCTATTCTCCGGAAGTCTTACAACAAATGCACATTAAGGATCACCGGTCATTTTTTGACCGTGTAATCTTTTCACTCGGAGCGGACTCGCTTACTGCTGTGCCAACCGATGAACGCCTGGCACGGGTTAAAGCAGGTTCCACCGATGGCGGATTGATCGTTCAATATTACCAGTATGGCCGGTATCTACTGATGAACTCCTCCCGCAAACCGGGAAAATTACCCGCCAACCTGCAGGGTATCTGGAATGAATCGTACCAGGCACCCTGGAATGCTGACTTTCATACCAACATCAACTTGCAGATGAACTATTGGCCTGCAGAAACCGGTAACCTTTCTGAAACCACACTGCTTCTGGCAAATTTCATGAAACAACTCATCAAACCA
>JADZFY010000226.1 GCA_020854215.1 Chitinophagaceae bacterium
CTTCTAATATTTTTTTAGTCCTCCTACGATGATGCTGTCTTTTTGTAACACGGGTAATGTGTTCCTGTAATTGTACAATGCACCTTCCCAATCTCCGTACATAACATTGGGTAATACAATAAACCGCGTTCCGAATTGTGGTGCGTTATGGCGTGTTGCATCACTTCTTTTATCTAACGGCTGCTTGTCAAAGGCTGCGCTAAAATCGCTCAGGTTGTCGCCAAACAACATAACGATTTGGTGTGTTTTCGCTACAATTGCTCTGCGTGGTTCTTTTCCTGATCCTGCGGTTTTCAATATCAAGTGATCGTTGCTGGCATCAGGGAAACCCCAGCGCTGCAACTCCTTAAGGGTTTGTTCCCTTTCTTCTTCCAGCCGGTTGGTGATGTAGAAAACATCCACTCCTCGGCTTTTGGCATAACGAAAAAACGAAAGTCCACCTGGTACGGTATCACAGTCAACCCGTTTGGTCCATTCTATCCATGAGGAATCCGAGTATTCCTCATTTCTTAAAGCGCTGTGTACCTGGTACGGACTATTGTCGAGAATGGTTTCATCTATATCTGTTACTACAGCCAGGGGGTGATCATGGGGTGTTTTCAGTATTTCATCCAGTTGTATTCGGGCTACGTTGTAGGCCTGAAAACAGAGGGCCTTGTATTCGGATGCTTTTTGTTGCCATACGGCGCCCCATAACGGGCCTTGCGTAACCAGCGATGGCGTGTTGGGAAGAGCGGCAATGTTACGTTGTACCTTGCAGGAAAATAAGAGAAGACAAACCAAAATTGCTGAACTGCATTTAATACCCATAAGAATGAAGTTTTACAAAGGAATAATTCAACCTGAATCCATTTATTTCTCTCAAAGATGCCACGGAAAGTCACAAATGATTTTTTTATTTCTATAGTCAGCATTTTCATCTGTGAATATCCGTGTTATCTGTGAGCCGATTTCTTCTTATCGTATTACCCATCGGTTGAGCATATTGTCCGGGGTTTCAATAACAATTTTATAGAAAGCAGAAGGTCGCCTGCTCACATCAATTACTGCTTTTCCCTGAGCTACCGGTACCGTGGCTACGAGACTGTAGGAGTCCTTACCGCCCTCCTTAAAATTATTGGTGGTAGCTAACCAAATTTTGGCTTTTCCATTTTTACTTTCTGTTTTCCATGTTATCTGTAATTTGTCGTCCTGAAGCTTAGCATTGGCAGCAGAAGCAGAAATGGTGCCGGTAAGCGGAATGCCGTCAATTTCCATCAGGTGTTCCCTGGGAATGGTAATATTAAGAAAGGCTGCTAAAGTGGGCATAATATCCACCACGCCCGGGTTACCGGTTTTGAAATAGTTGTTTAATCCTTTTGCATTAGTAACTATCCATGTGCTTCTTTCGCGATCCGACTGACCGCCATGCCCTTTCCCGTTATTTTCTGATCTGCCGTGATCCGTGGTAATATAAATCACCCAGTCCTCATTATAGTTTTGTTCACGGTATTGTATAGCTTCCCACAGCCGTCCCATCTGGTTGTCCATCAATTCCACGGCTTTATAAAATTCAGGACTATCGCCATACATGTGTCCCATGTCGTCTGTATATTCCAGGTACACCCAGGAGAGATCCGGAGCTTCTTTTTTCAGGTACGATGCTGCATTGTTCACAACAGCTTCGTCTATCTGGTGCATAAACGCCCTTTGTTTATCATGGGGATAGTTAACCGTATCGTGTTCCAGTCCGTCGAAATAATAGTCTAATTTCAGATGACCGGTAGCAGAAAGGTTTTCTCCGGCGAGTTTCGTTCTATTGTCTTCCCAACTGGAAAAAATGGCTGCTTTTTTTTGAGGATATTGTTCCTTAAAAAAGCGAAAGATGGTCCAGTAGTTGTAATTGGGTGCGGCAATATCGTTATCCCATACATTGTGTTTGTTAACCCATGTGCCTGTAAGCAGGCTATTGTAGCCTACCGCAGAAATGGTTGGTGTTTGTGAATATCCGCCTTTTTCGCCACCAACGTGCGCCCTCGTATATCCACCCACATTGGCAATGGCATCGAGGTGAGGGGTGTTCAGTTTTTCAATCACATCGGCTGATATTCCATCAACGATGACGAAGATGGCTTTCCTTGTTTTCTGCACAGAACCCCCTTCGGACGATTTGGTGCAAACGGTAAGAAACATTAGAATTAGTACCAAACAGTATTTCATGCTTTCTGATTTTTTTAAATTTTTACGGAATAGCGGTTGAATTAGCGATGGTGGGGATAGTACTCGTTTTCCATACTGCCATCTCTGTACAATTTCAAGATGGCATAGCCGGGAGGCGTTTCCAGGTAGAATCCTTCTCCTGCCGAATCTTTATCGCCCTTTCCCCACCAGAAACCGCTCATGGCGCCATTGCAGCAATACCATACCTTATTATACAGCGTTTTGTCGTACAAATGATTGTGCCCGCTCAGTACCACTCTTACCTTATCGAGGTGTTTGTAAAATAGATCTTTCAATTTTTTATTGTCCGAATGATTGCCGCCAACGAGAATAGGTGTAGCGCCGAATACGGGGAAATGCGACATCACGAGCGTCGGCGTTCCGGAGGCAGTTTTTTCCAGGTCATTTTCCAGCCATTGAAATTGTTCTGCATCGAGTGAAATCTTTTCATTGTTGCCGTCTAATATTATAAAATGCCATCCGCCCCGGCTAAAACTGAAGTATCGGTTAGGCATACCCAATCTTTTCACAACATAGGGTTTACCATACATGTCATCATCCGGCGACGGTGCTGCCCACCATGGGTCATGATTTCCAATACAACTAAAAACATCGTACCCCTTCACCCTTTCCATACACTCGTCCCAGGCAGCCCATTGTTCGGTTACCCGGCTGCGTGTGATATCTTCATAATCTGCTGCGTGTATAGAGTCGCCGCCGTTTAATATAAAATCAATTTTATGCTTTAATACATCGTCTAAGCACTGTTTATATCGTTGAGGGATATGCTCTTCGGGGCGGATATGTACATCGGTAATGTGTGCAATGGTAAGCACCGGATGCTCTTTTCGGTTATGCATAGCCGAAGAGAGTTGAGGGGAGGCCAAAGCACCCGCTGTGAGCCACCCGACTCTTTTTAATAATGATCGTCTTTTCATTTGATTTATACCGCGAATGCATTATTTCGAATAATGCATTCGCGGCTGAGTGGTTGTTCTGTTATATGATTATTATCCTGATTAGTTCCAGCCAAAAATCTGTTTCAAAGCCGGATTCAGGGTAACCTGATTAAAAGGTATAGGTCTGTAATAGTATTGGGGATCCTTAAACTGGCGTGGTGTAACTTCCGTAACGGTAGTGCCGCCGGCATTGCCGTTCTTTAGATATACGGTTACGTCATCTCCAAAACTCCCCGCCTTATAGTACACCAATTTTATTCCCAATGAATTCTGTTCCCGTTGGTCGGAGGGAGGAATGGAAGCGCTCTTATCAATAAGAATGATGTCTACAATTCCATCTCCGGTGAGGTCGTATTTGCCCAGTCCGGGAAAATACATGCCTTCAGGAATTTTTTCTAATTTTTTTCCGGCGCCCCAACGCATCAAATCATCAAAACGATATCCTTCCATTGCAAA
>JADZFY010000227.1 GCA_020854215.1 Chitinophagaceae bacterium
GCCATATCAAAATATGATTTTCAATGTTTATACTATGATACCCTTACTGTTGGCAAAAGTACAGAAGCCGTTATGATATTGTTGTTTTGTTCGTTGAGTATTTTGAGTTATATCTATATATTTACTATACCTAAAGACCTTTTTATGAAATTAAGAGGATTGTGTATCCTTGGACTGATGATTTTTGTGAGTCATCTTTATTCCCAATCATGGAAAGAGTTAAACCCGCCACCTAATATTTTTAATGAAGAGATACTTTCTGTTGTTGCCGATTTAAAAGGTAATATTTATGCAGCAGGTAAATTCAAAAATTTGGAGAATAAATATATTGTAGCAAGGTGGGATGGACAACATTGGCTGGAACTTGGGAGTGGTAGTAGTGCTTTGAATGCGAACAATTTTATCTACTGCCTTGCGGTAGATACAATGGGCAATTTGTATGCCGCAGGTGGTTTTACGAATAGTACAGGATACACCTCAATAGCCAAATGGGATGGAACAAAATGGTCTGAGGTTGGAGGACTGGTTAATGCTTTAAACCCGAACGGATATATACATACAATTGCTACAGTGACCTTAAAAAATTTATTCGTGCATATAGGTTTTTAGATGTAGTAAAATATAGCATTGAGAATTATGAAAAAATTAATAGATGATTGGGAAATTTGGTTCTACGTTATCCTCTTTTTTACCTTTCTTATTGGTCTCTTTTATTTGATAAAGTTCATAACGCCTTTACCTTATTTACTTTTAATAGCTACAACATGCATCATCTACCTAATATATAAGGGAAAATTGACGACTGTTAAACGTGAAGATTCTGCCTCCGTTGTAGGAATGTTGTTTTTTGTGATAGTACTTGCGGGTATTTCTTTTCTAGCAAATCCGTATAGATACAAGAATTATCTGGGACAGCTTTTCGTTTCAGGCAAAATAGTCACAAAAACCGTTATGGTTGAGGCTGACGAAGGACCGAATGTTTGGGAAGAACGGAGGAAAATTTGGGTGCCTGACACCGAAGCAGGAGAGACCATAATGGAAATGATCAGCTATTTTAATTTTGGTCTTGTAATCACAACTTTCTTTTTGTGTATTAAATTTTATTTAAAATGTAAAGATCGGGAAGATAGTTTTTAATCGTACCGGAATAAATATTCATTGGTACCAATAAATCGCAGCTTGCTTTGAAAATAAAAAGTTTAATATCAGATCAATTTCTTAACCCAAGAATTCATACTTATGCAGTATTGTTTTTAATTATAGTAGAAATGGTCTTGGCTTTCATAAACACCTCAAGAATCCATGATAGTCAAATTTTCAAAATGATTAGTCTTTTTCTTTATTCATTTCTTTTGATATGGAGCATCTTTTATTTATTTTTTGATCCGATTGATGAAACCCGCCTTTTAAAATTAAAGGACAATCCAAGTAACCATCAGGTTTATGATGGGGTTCCAGAAAATAAAATTACAGCACTACATAATTTTTATCAGTCAATTTATGACTCTGTTGTAAAGAAGGGTAAGACAGTTTATCAGCTTAAATTTTATGAACAAATAATTTCACCTGATAATTGGGGCAACTATCTGAAAATATTTTTTCTCCTTTTTGCAGGTGGAAAAATATTTAATTCAGTTTTACCGGTAAGTTTTATTTTTTACGAATTGATTGTTTTACTATCATTGATAGGGTGTGTTTATGTAGCGTTGAAGCAATTTTTTATTGGATTTCGTAACAATCAGTTAAATGACCTTGGAGCTAGTCACAGTGCACTGTCATTTATTGTTATCGGACATCTTATTCTTGCTTACCTTTTGTTTGCTTGGGCTAAAAATTCAATTTCAAGAAATTATGGTGAAGAAAGGTTGGGAAGTTTCTTTGAAAAACCTGAATACAAAACGCAATACTATGTTCTTATTTTTCCGGATAACTCTATATCTAAAAACTATAAACTCGTTGCAGATATTGAAGTGTCTTCCGAAATAGATTCCTATGAAGATGATGATGGAAGTGGAATCGGCGTATTTGCATATCCGATAACTCGTTCATACTCTCATAGGCTTATTAATATTGACAAAGTGTATTTGCCAAATGGCGGCTATTTAACTTTTGATGATTGTGAGCTTGAAAAGAATGCTAAAGCTTATTGTACAGATCAGGATGGAAGGCAATGGACAATTGAATTGACGCCAGAAAAAGTAATTCGCTAATTAAAAACATTTCTTCACGACAAAAGAAACTGGCTCACTGCGTAATATTGTGGCAATGGCTAAGAACATGATTCGCGCCGGGGGTCTTCATCTTCAGCCGGTATGGGCTAGTTATCAGACCCTGGCGCAGCACCGAAAGTAGTTAATTCAATATCCACCATTCAGGCCCAATCGTCTCACTTGTCCCCCGAAATGTACGTGAGAAAGAATATGCTTTGGCTGAACCTTTTACCTTCTGTCTTTAGCAAAAAAACTTATTTTTAGTAGATCAACAATAATACTACCAGTGAAACAAAACGTTTGGTTTGCCCTTTTCCTGGCATTCAGCTTTTTATTATTTCAAGGTGCAGTCGCACAACAAATCTATTTGTCGCCGGACGGCAATGACCTGCATCCGGGAACTTCAGCGCAACCAATGGCAACCCTTTCCGCCGCAAGGGACCGAATCAGACAGATGCGAAGGCAAGGTATTGCAAACCTACAGGTTACTATCCGTAAAGGGGAATACCTGATGCCCGAAACCCTGACCCTTACGGAAGAGGATTCTGGCACAGAGGCATCACCGCTGATATTTAAAGGAGAAGAAGAAGTGGTTTTTTATGGTGGCGTTTACCTGAACAAATTTCAGAAAGTATCCGATAGCTTATGGACAACAGAAATCCCCGAAGTAAGGAAGTATGGCTGGCGTTTTGAACAATTGTATGTCAACGGGCAAAGAGTAGAACGGGCAAAGGAACCCAACGAGGGCTTTTTTCGCCCGGTGGCTGTAACGGAAACCGTCATCGTAAAAGGTGAAGGTCGTATTCCTGAAATGGCCGTGCAGCAAATTAAAGTACCGGCCGATGCTGCCGAATGGATAAAAGGTATAAGGAAAGAAGAATGGAATGAAGCTGTCGTTACGTTTTATCATCACTGGGACAATACCAAAAAGCATATTCAGCTTTTTGATCCTGCCGACACCTCTGTATATGTTTTTGGAGAAGGGATGCCACCATGGAATCCTATTACAAAGGCTTCGTTGTTTGCTGTTGAAAATGTAAGATCAGCGTTAAACAGTCCTGGCGAGTGGTTCCTGGATCCGTCCGGCATATTGTATTATTACCCAAGAGCGGGAGAAACCATTGAAACCACAACAGCAATGGCGCCGGTACTGGAAAAATTCATAACGCTTAATGGGAATGCCGCTACGGGTGAGAAGATCAAAAATATTCGTTTTGAAAATATTGCATTTAAGGTAGCGGGCTATCGTATGCCTGATACCGGTGTGGAGCCGGCACAGTCGGCTGCCCCCATTGCTGCGGTTATTGAACTGGATTTTGCCAGCGGGGTGTCATTCGTAAACTGTGAAGTGTCGGCTACCGGTGGCAGTGGTATATGGTTCAGAAGAGCTTGTGATAACGGACTGATCGAACATTGCTACCTGCACGACCTGGGCGCAGGAGCGGTAAAAATTGGAGAAACTATTTTACGGGATAATCCGGCTGAAATTACCCACCACATCAGGGTAGTGAACAATATCGCCCGATCGGGAGGACATGTATTTCCCTGCGCAGCAGGAATGATCATTTTTCACGGCAGAGACAATGAGCTGCTGCATAACGATATTTCAGATTTCAAATACACAGGTGTATCGGTGGGTTGGGTTTGGGGTTATACGCCGAGCCCTTCCAAACGCAACCGGGTGGAGTTTAATCACATTCATCATTTGGGTTGGGGTGTGCTGAGCGATATGGGCGGTGTGTACACCCTTGGCGCATCGGAAGGTACCACCGTAAGCAATAATCATATTCATCACATTTATTCGCTCGACTACGGTGGCTGGGGGCTTTATACCGATGAGGGATCGGAAGGCATCACCATGGAAAATAACCTTGTGTATAATTGTAAAAATGCGGGGTTCCATCAGCATTACGGAAAGGAGAACATCATCCGGAATAACATTTTTGTCAACAATATTAAATCCCAACTGCAGGCTACCCGTGTGGAAAAGCACCTTTCGTTTTCCTTTACCAATAATATCATCTTTTTCAATAGTGGAACCCTGTTAAGCAGCAATTGGACTACTGTGGATATGGTAACGGATTACAACTGCTATTGGGACACAAGAGGGAGAAATATTCTTTTTGGTAAAAAAACTTTTTTAGAATGGCAGCAGGAAGGGAAAGACACGCATTCCATCATTGCAGATCCCGGATTTGAAAATCTAAACCAGTTTAATTTCAGGGTGAAGTCCAAAAAAGTCATCAGTAAAATTAAATTCAAACCCTTTGATTATTCCAAAGCAGGAGTGTATGGAACAAAGGATTGGATACAAAAAGCACCGTTTGATACGGCAAGAGCCAGAGCTTTTGACCAAATGGTGGTTAAGCATGAAGCGGGCATGCATAAAAATTGAGCTAACGGATTCATTAACCGGGCTTCAGTTTTATTCGTTACTCATTGTTCATTACTGATGTTCAACCGGGTACATTCCAGATTTTCGCAGATAGTACTTTTCAGGGTGGTATAAACACGGATGCCTCCTTAGGTAGACATGACAAACTGTAGTGCAATGTTCAACATTGTGCAATCGCTGAACATTAGTACTGCAGCTCAAGATATATTATGCCGCTTGTCATGCCGACTTAAGGAGGCATCTACACCGCTCAGGGAATTATATATACACCACTTGCAAAGACCTTGTAAACAGCTATTTATAAATGAGAAACTACCAATCAGTGCCTCTTTTGAATTTTAATGTTGTAAAACGGAAAGACTGAAAAGGATTGTAAATAAGTGAAGGCTGCTTTGCGAACTTTGCGCA
>JADZFY010000228.1 GCA_020854215.1 Chitinophagaceae bacterium
CAACAAAAGGGAACGTGAGTGCAGGAAGTTTCATAAACTTCATCAGCATCAATACCGCAACAGACAAAACCACCGCAACCAATGTCTTTAAAATATGATCTGCTTTTTTACCAGTACAAACAATTGCACAAAGCACTGCATTGTAACTCCAAATTCCGCTGAATATTTCCTGTTCCTGTTGATGGAAACCGTAGGCAATAGCAGCACTCACTGCAATGCCCGCCATTGCGTACAAAGCGGCAACCGGGCGGCCTACAAAAACACCTAAAACAAAAAGCAAACCCGCGCACCGGCTTTCTTGAAAAATCACCTGCCCAAAACTATAGCTGAACAACCGCATATAGTCGTTGAAAGGAGTAGCATTGAAAACTGTTTGTTGTTCAACTAAACCCGGTATTGCCGATGTAACGGACATAAACAACCAGGTAACAATAATAAATGGAAAAGTGTAGGAAGGAAACTTTCGTTTGATCAACAGATGATGAATAACGGAAGAAACGGCTGAACCCACAATAATCATAATGCAAAGGAGCAGTGAAGGCTGATAGAAAAAAACAAAAGCTACCCCGGTGAGTGCGGCGTTAAAACCATACCACCCCATTCTGATTTCAGTATCAGCATAATTCAGCAATTTAGCCGTTGCAGTTCCGGTAAAAACTGCAACCACGGTTGCCACACCCGCCATCCACGAACTGCAAAAAATACCGGCAAGCAAAAACACGCCCGTCCATGTATTGTCTTGCAACATGATCTGCCCGATCCCACGTAGTAACGTACTGCCAGCTACTGATACCTCGCGCAATTGTTTATTCATTCGATAGAAAAATGAAAGATAGTAAAATAATCAACGGGAGTTTAGTCTGTACCGTATCGGGTCAATCATCTAAACCAAAACTCCATAGTGCTAAAATAGTTACCTTAGCCTCAAAACAAAATGAAAATTGCCACTTACAATATTAATGGTGTAAACGGGCACCTGGCTGTGCTGCTTCGCTGGCTTCAAGAATCGAAACCCGATGTAGCCTGTTTGCAGGAACTCAAAGCGCCACAAGAAAAATTTCCACTGGAAGCCATTGAAGCGGCAGGTTATAAGGCACTGTGGCAGGGGCAAAAAAGCTGGAACGGAGTGGCAATCCTTTCCCGCCATTTCGACATTCAGGAAACAAGACGCAGCTTACCCGGCGATTCGGAGGATATGCATAGCCGTTATATAGAAGCGGTTATTAATAACATCACCGTGGGATGCCTTTATCTGCCCAATGGCAATCCTGTTCCCGGACCAAAATTCGAATATAAACTTGGGTGGCTGGAGCGTTTTACCCGTCACGCAACGGAATTACTGCAAACCGGCAATCCCGTAGTGCTTACCGGGGATTATAATATTATACCGGAAGAGCGCGACGTGTATAAACCCGAAAACTGGTCGGAAGATGCTTTATTTCGCCCCGAAGTTCGCGCTACATTCAAATCGTGGATGGAACAGGGTTGGACGGATGCCCTGCGCAAACTTTACCCGGAAGAAAAAATATACACGTACTGGGATTATTTCAGAAGTGCTTTTAGCCGGAATGCCGGACTTCGTATTGATCATTTTTTGCTGAGCCCGGGTGTTAGTACGAGGCTCACCGGCGCAGGTGTTGATCGCGCAGTAAGAGGCTGGGAAAAAACCAGTGATCATGCTCCGGTTTGGATAACGCTGGACGATGAATGATGCCTGGAGTTATGTGAGAGCGGTCTGTTTAAAACACTATTAATAAAACAACCTTCAATCTTGAACAGCTTCCTTTTTCGGCGGGTGTTCATTGAACTCAAAAACGGATATAATGCTTCAGCACTTTTCATGCAGGAAAATAAACGTACTTCTAAAATTGTTCCCTTTTCTCAGCATCTTTCCATTTATTTTTTTATTCAACGCAGTAAACGCGCAAACGAATTGGCATCCCGACAGTAGAAAAAAATATATCATTTTGGCCGAGCAGTCAAAAAGTCGTGTTGCCATTGTTGACGCGGGCTCCTCCGAGATCGTTTGGGAGTGGCGGCCTGCGGTTCGTTCGGATATTGCACCGCAACATGCCCATTGGTTTGAAGCGATGAGTGATGCGAAGCCGGTTAAAAACAAAAAATTCATTCTCGCCTGTGCTTCCGGCGGTGGCGTGGCACTCATTCGCATCGCAGATAAAAAAACAATGTTCTACGGGTATGCGGGAGGCAACACCCATTCTGTAGCGTTGTTGCCCGATGGAAATATCGTGAGCGCTTCGAGTACCGGCAATCAACTCAGTATATTTGTTACAACGGCACAAGCAGAACCCGAAAAAACCGTGCGAAAAGACTTTCCCTTACATGACGGACATAATTTGGTATGGGACTCCCGCAAGAATTGGTTATTTACTGTTAGCGGAAA
Organism: Chitinophagaceae bacterium; assembly: GCA_020854215.1. GTDB lineage: Bacteria > Bacteroidota > Bacteroidia > Chitinophagales > Chitinophagaceae > Agriterribacter. Next base: position 2,405 of record JADZFY010000228.1, read on the forward strand.
TCAATGGATTACTTACCGATACAATAATGAAAAAATGAATCCTGTTCTTACCGCAGCAGACTCTGTATCCGTACCCGACAATGGGGCACATGACTTGTACAAAATGTTCAAAAAAGACAGCCTTTGGTTAAGTACTCATGCTGCAATTTTTGCTATCCACATGAACAACAAAAAAATCCGTAAGGTAAATACGCGCTTCGGTGAAAACATCAAGAGTATTTCTTCCGGACCAAAAGGATACCCCACGATCATTATACAGCCAAAAGAAAAGTGGTGGACAGATGAAGTGCTGGATTTAGCAGGCAACCCGATATTCAGGCAAGAAGGTTTAAGAATTTATAAAGCGAGGTGGTTGCTGTAATTCCGCATGATTCAGCACTCCTGTTTGATGATAGCTGAGAATTACAACAAACTGCAATACTGATACCAAAGAAAAAAGAATTGTTCATCAATAATAACTTAAAGTTAGCTTCTACAGATAGTGCATCGTATGAACCAAGCCCAACATGATTTAAAAGACAACATTACAGACGATGCCGCGCAGGAAACGGGATCATTTTCACATCGCGGCTGGATTCTTGCCGCACTCATGATGTGCATGATGCTGGCCGCCATGGATAATACAATTGTATCCACGGCTATCCCTCAAATTGTTGGCGATCTTGGAGGATTTTCTTTGTTCAGTTGGGTATTTTCCATTTATCTCCTCATTCAAACCGTTACTATTCCCCTGTATGGCAAACTCGCCGACATGTATGGACGAAAACCGGTATTGATCACCGGAAGTGTCATCTTCCTTACGGGGTCGGCTACCTGCGCATTATCGTGGAATATGTATTCTCTTATTTTTTTCAGAGGGATACAGGCATTGGGTGCGGGTGCCATTATGGCCACCGTTAACACCCTCGCAGGCGACATGTATAACATCAAAGAGAGAGCAAAAATCCAGGGTTGGCTTTCCAGCGTATGGGGTGTTTCTGCTATTGCAGGCCCGGCATTGGGCGGTGCTTTTGCCGAGTATGCCTCCTGGCATTGGATATTCCTCATCAACCTGCCGGTAGGTATCATTGCCATCACGCTGCTTAGCCTCTTCCTGCACGAGCATAAGCCGCCCGTTCCTCACCGGCTCAAATTTGGTGGTGCTTTTCTTATGCTCATCAGCAGTGCAATACTGATGTACGGTTTATTACAGGGAGGGCAAAGCTGGCCGTGGTTTTCCGTTAACAGCATGGTTGTTTTTGGTATTGCTGCCGTTTTAATTTTCGTAACTATACGGGTGGAAAGCAAAAACCCTGAACCGGTGATGCCTGCCTGGATTTGGAAAAACCGGGTGTTGATTGGCGCCAACCTTACTATGGTGGGTATGGGTGCCACCATGATGGCACCAAGCATGTACCTGCCTGTTTATGCACAATCGGTTACCGGTGTTGGACCCATTGCTGCGGGCTTCATCCTCGCCAGTATGAGCACCACCTGGCCGGTATCATCCGCCCTGTCGGGACGATTGTACCTGAGTATAGGATTTCGAAATACTGCCACTATAGGCGCCGCACTCGCAATTATCGGTGCATCCGTATTTCTGTGGCTTCCGTTTCCCGGACCTGTATGGATGCTGGTATGCACCCAACTCCTGCTGGGTGCAGGGTTTGGACTGATATCTACCCCCATGCTGGTAGGTGTTCAGTCGGTTGTAAACTGGAACAAGCGCGGCGTTGTAACAGGTGCCAACATGTTTTCCAGGTATTTTGGACAAACCCTTGGCACTGCTGTTTTTGCAGCCATTTTCAATTCGGTTTTGCTTACTTCGCTGCATGATGCACCCTCAGGTATGTCCACCCAACTGCCGAACGCCAACCAGGTTATAGAAACGCTGCAATCAAAAAATATCACGCCAACATTACAAATGTTTCTACAACAAACCTTTCATTCGGCTGCACATTATGTATATGCCGGTTTACTCATTACGGCACTCGTTACTCTTATTTTTCTATTTATCACCCCAAAAGAGTTTCTGAAGTTGGAAGATCGTGCGGCTGAATAAAGCAAACGCATCCTCCATAAATAATAGGTTTCAATCGTAGAAACATGTTCGTTAGCAGTGAAAAGAACTCGTTGCAATATTGAAATCTTTTTTGAGTACATGTTTTGTAATTTGCAATCATTCTTCATCTAAAAATGGATATGCGATGATCAAATACCTGGTCATATTCTCTTTATGCCTAACTCCATTTACCGCATTCGTACAAAACCATCCGAATATTGTTTTCATTCTTGCAGATGATATGGGCTACGGCGACCTGGGCTGTTATGGACAAACGCGCATTGAAACTCCACATATTGATGCGTTAGCCGCAAAGGGCATACGCTTCACCCAGTTTTACG
>JADZFY010000229.1 GCA_020854215.1 Chitinophagaceae bacterium
AGGAAGATATTCAGCATCGTAACGATGACTTTCTTTGCGTTAACAGGGATAAAATCATTGAATACACTTCAACATCAGGAACATTGGGCAGTCCGGTTACCATCGCCCTAACAGAGCATGATCTTCAACGGCTGGCCGATAACGAGCATGCTTCATTTGTTTGTGCCGATGGAAAATCCACAGACCTGTACCAGTTGATGTTAACCCTCGATCGGCAGTTTATGGCGGGGATGGCGTATTATTCCGGCATTCGTAAATTAGGAGCAGGCATCATCCGGGTGGGACCCGGTGTACCTTCCCTTCAATGGGAAACCATTTTTCGGTTGAAGCCAACGGCCATTGTTGCTGTTCCTTCTTTCATATTGAAATTAATACAGTATGCGGCAGAGCATGGCATTGATATTAATAAATGCTCTGTTCGAAAGGCAATATGTATTGGCGAAAATATCCGCAATACCGATTTCTCATTTAATGTATTGGGTAAAAAAATTACCGAATCATGGCCTATTCAATTGTACTCAACGTATGCCTCCACTGAAATGCAAACCGCTTTTACGGAGTGCGGTGCCGGCAAAGGCGGACATCACAATCCCGAACTGGTTATCGCAGAGCTGCTGGACGAACAGGATCAGCCGGTGCCGCAGGGCGTTCCGGGTGAAGTAACCATCACCACGTTGGGCGTGGAAGCCATGCCGTTGCTACGATATAAAACCGGGGATATCTGCATTTTTTTTGAGGAACCCTGTTCGTGCGGCCGGCACACAATGCGGTTGTCACCCATTATCGGTCGTAAAAAGCAAATGATAAAATTTAAGGGTACAACCCTTTTTGCACCGGCATTGTTTGACCTGCTCAATGGAATGGAGGAGGTGAAAGATTATGTAGCGGAAGTATATGCCAATGAAATTGGAACCGATGAGGTGTTGTTGCACGTATTGCCCGCACGTTATGATGATGCCTGTGATCATAAAATACGTGCTTATCTCCAGGCAAAACTTCGTGTAACCCCACATATCAGATACGTTAGCATGGAGGAGATAAAGCAAATGCAGTTTCCGGAACTGGGTCGAAAAGCAGTACGGTTTATTGACAGGAGATAAACACCGGAAGGGATGCAATGGAAAAAAGCCCGCAGCTTTTTGGATAAGACCTTGTCTCCTTTGGAGATCGGGAAAATGGAACCGGACCTATGGTATTTGCCGGTTAATCGTTAGATAACGGAACAACCGGCGGGCAACCATGATATAAAAATTTGATACATTTAGCAATATTTATTTTTTTTGCGATTGTGCGTATTTTAAAATAATCTTCGGGCAATGATAAATGTAGGTGGCAGAACGCTTTCTTTAGACGACTTTTCTGAGATTGTATTCAACAACGAAAAAATAGACGTAAATACGGAAACCCTGGAGAAGATGGAAGCCGGCTTTCATTTTCTTATGGATTTCTCAGATCAGAAGCTTATTTACGGTATCAATACGGGTTTTGGTCCGATGGCACAATATAAGGTAAGCGCCGATAATGTGCTTCAGCTCCAGTATAACCTTATACGCAGTCATAGTTCCGGCAGCGGCAAATACCTAAGTCCGGAACAGGTGAGGGCGTTGATGTTAGCCCGGCTGAACAGTCTGGCGCAGGGGTATTCCGGCGTGCATACCGATGTGGCAGTCATCCTTAAAGCACTAATTAATCATCATATTACACCCTGTATTTTCGAACATGGCGGCGTGGGTGCCAGTGGCGATCTGATTCAACTGGCTCACCTGGCCCTGGTACTCATTGGCGAAGGTGAAGTGCTGGTAAACGGAAAACCCCGACCAACAGGTGAAGTATTTAAACAGTATAATATTACCCCGCTAACCATCCGGATTCGTGAAGGGATTGCGGTGTTAAACGGTACATCGGCCATGACAGGCATCGGGTTACTCAATATTATACATGCAAAAAAATTATTGCAATACGCGGTAATACTTTCTGCCATGACCAATGAAGTGGTAGAAGCCTACGACGATCATTTTTCGTTCGAGCTCAATAACGTAAAAAAGCATCGCGGACAGAATAAAGTGGCTGCCATGCTACGCAATCTGCTGAACGGCAGTAAACTCATCCGCAGCCGTTCGGAGCATTTGTATAACCCGGAAAATATCAGGCATGATGTGTTTGAGGATAAAGTTCAGGAGTATTATTCATTGCGTTGTGTTACCCAGGTACTCGGGCCCGTTTGGGATACCATTGAACAGGCAGAGAAAATTGTGGTAGATGAACTCAACTCGGTAAATGATAATCCGATTATTGATCACGAAAATCACAATATTTATCACGGAGGAAATTTTCACGGAGATTATGTGTCGCTGGAAATGGATAAATTGAAAACAGCGATCACCAAGCTTTCTATGCTTTCCGAACGTCAATTGAATTATTTGTTGAACAATAAACTCAATGAAAAGTTCCCGCCTTTTGTAAACCTCGGCGTACTGGGATTAAATTTTGGTATGCAGGGCATGCAATTCACCGCAACTTCCACGGTAGCGGAAAACCAAACGCTCTCTTTTCCCATGTATGTACACAGCATTCCCAATAACAACGACAACCAGGATATAGTAAGTATGGGATGTAATGCGGCACTCATGACGCGAAAAGTGATTGATAATACTTTTGAAGTGCTTGCCATACAGCTGATGACCGTATTGCAGGCTATTGACTACGCAGAATGTGCCGAAAAATTATCGCCCGCCACAAGGGAAATGTATTCCGCAATCCGAAAGATATTTCCAAAATTTGTTGACGACCAGCCACGCTATAGGGAGTTGGAACAGATCGTAGCTCATATTCGGCAGCAGCCTGTTGTTTTTTCTGACACACTGCTCAGGGAAAAGGCTTTCATTCATTAGTCATTCAATCTAATACCGTATTTTACAATTCAATAAAAGCTGTAAAATCGCATAGTGTTTGAGTGGAATTTTTTTCCATACAAACATGGGTCAACAAAGTTAAACACACATAATAATGAAATGTGCTTTAGTTACAGGAGGGTCAAGAGGTATAGGCAGGGCAATCTGCATTAAGCTGGCGGTTATGGGATATTACGTGCTGGTGAATTTCAGGTCGAACCGGGAAGCAGCAGAAAAAACATTGGCGATAATACATGAAAAGGGGGGACATGGAGAACTGTTGGGGTTTGATGTGGCTAATAAAGAGGAAGTAGCAAAAGGGTTAGGTGAATGGATCACCGCTCATCCGGATAACCACATTGAAGTATTGGTAAACAATGCCGGAATAAAAGAAGATGTATTGCTGATGTGGATGAAAGATGAACAGTGGGATAATGTGATCAACACCAGTTTACACGGATTTTATTATGTAACCAAACTGGTATTGCAGGATATGCTACTGCAGAAATTCGGAAGGATTATTAATATTGTGTCGCTGTCGGGACTGAAGGGGCTGCCGGGCCAGACCAATTATTCGGCGGCAAAGGGTGGCGTTATTGCCGCAACCAAAGCATTGGCACAGGAAGTAGGACGAAGAAATATTACCGTAAATGCTATTGCACCTGGATTTATAAAAACCGATATGACGGAAGGTTTGGATGAGAAGCAACTACGTTCACTTATACCTGTGAGCCGTTTTGGCGAACCAGAGGAAGTAGCGCATGCAGTAGGTTTTTTTGCGTCTGCAGAATCTTCCTATATTACAGGCGAAGTGTTGTCGGTAAATGGGGGGATGTATTCGTAGGAAGTTTTGAGACCTGCCTGCCGGCAGCAGGTTTAAAATTTTAAATTTGAAATGGGAATACTGTGCGGTCGGTACCCGACGCAGGAGGGTCAGACCGCACAGTAAATAAAGTGCGAAAATGAACAACCGCGTAGTCATAACAGGTATGGGTATTTACTCCTGCATCGGAAAAAATCCGGATGAGGTCAGGAGCTCCCTGTATGTGGGGCGCTCCGGAATAATACTCGACCCCGTTCGTAAAGAAATGGGTTACCGTTCCGGACTTACCGGATTTGTAGAACGGCCGGTGTTGAAGGGATTGTTAGACCGTCGTGCAAGGATCATGCTTCCCGAACAGGGAGAATATGCCTATATGGCCACCCTGCAGGCATTGGAACAGGCTGGCATTGACGAAGACTTTATCAATAACCGGGAGATTGGTATTTTATACGGCAACGACAGTTCAGCAAAGCCGGTGATAGATGCCACAGATATCATGCGTGAAAAAAAAGACAACATGCTTATTGGTTCGGCTGCAGTGTTTCAAACACTCAATTCAACCATTACCATGAACCTGTCAACAATTTTCAAGCTGAGAG
>JADZFY010000230.1 GCA_020854215.1 Chitinophagaceae bacterium
GCCATATACTGCGAGAAATATTGTGATTTATCCCGCACATCGCAATATGAAGATAAGTGTGGAATTACAGGCCGAACAAGATGGATCGTATCACACGATAAAAAAATTCATGGTTGACCGCAGCAACAATGAATTGAATGTGGGATTTGAGCAATATGCGCCCGTGAGTGAATCGTTTGCTGCTGTTTCATCAACAACTTTTCGTGTAATCCTAACTCAGGTTTCCGGGAAAGCAGGAATTGCCGAAATAGAAATATCATCCCTTCCAAAGGTTGAACGCTATGTTGAAAAATCGCTGGCAAAAATGTATCCCACCCCCTTACCATACTGGCGTGAATACCAATGGCCAACGCAAGTTGCTGTAGACGAAAATAATTTGCTGGTTGATCCTGCTCAGGTGATAGATATTTCTGCCCGGATGAACAGGGAAGGGGTGCTGAACTGGATGGTGCCCCGTGGCAAATGGATCATTATGCGAACCGGTATGCTGCCTACCGGAATAAAAAACAGTCCGGCAACTGAGGAGGGTACCGGATTGGAAATAGATAAAATGAGTAGCAAACATGCAGCAGCACATTTCAACGCATATATGGGCGAAATGATGAGGAGGATTCCGGCGGAAGACAGAAAATCGTGGAAGCTGGTCGTTCAGGACAGCTATGAAATGGGGTCGCAAAACTGGACCGATAATTTTGTACGGCAATTCAACCAAAGGTATGGCTATAGCCCGGTACCTTATATGCCTGTTTTATTTGGCATTGTAGTGGGTAGCCAGGATCAGAGCGATCGTTTTTTGTGGGACCTGCGAAGGCTTGTTGCCGATAACGTAGCCTATGAGTATGTTGGAGGACTACGAAAAATTAGCCACCGGTACGGATTAAAAACGTGGTTAGAAAACTATGGTCATTGGGGATTTCCGGGGGAATTTTTACAATATGGAGGTCAATCCGATGAAATTGGCGGAGAGTTTTGGAGTGAAGGCGACCTGGGCAATATTGAAAACCGTGCTGCTTCATCTGCTGCACATATTTATGGAAAGCGAAAAGTATCTGCGGAGTCGTTTACCGCCGCCGGAAAAACTTTTGCACGTTACCCTGCATTAATGAAACAAAGGGGAGACCGGTTTTTTACCGAAGGAATCAATAATACCCTGCTCCACGTGTATATCCACCAGCCCTATGACGATAAAAAGCCGGGAGTAAATGCCTGGTTTGGAAATGAATTCAACCGCTTCAATACCTGGTTTAATGATATGGACATGTTTGTTTCGTACCTGAAGCGTTGCAACTTCATGCTGCAGCAGGGAACATATGTTGCAGACGTAGCTTATTTTATTGGTGAAGATGCTCCGAAAATGACCGGGGTGTGCGACCCTGAACTACCCAAAGGTTATGCTTTTGACTATATGAATGCGGAAGTAATAGAACAAAGGCTTTCCGTAAAAGACGGAAGATTTGTTTTGCCCGATGGGATGTCGTACAAAATACTGGTGCTTCCGCAATTGAAAACCATGCGACCGGAACTACTACGTAAAATTGCGGCTTTGGTAGAGCAGGGTGGCGTTATTCTGGGACCTCGGCCTGAGCGTTCGCCCAGTTTGGCTGACTACGGTAATGCCGATGCGGAAGTAAAACAGATAGCGCAACGTTTATGGGGAGAAATAAACGGTACTACTGTCCGGGTGAACAAAGTGGGTAAAGGAATGGTGATAAACGGTATGAATATGCAGGAAGCAATGGACCTATTAGCGCTTCCCCCGGATGTAAACACAAAGCCGGAAGATCCGGTTTTATATATTCATCGAACAGCAGATGACGGGGATATCTTTTTTATCTCCAATCAAAGCAATCAAAAAATCGAAGTTGCGCCTGCATTTCGGGTTACGGGTAAAACACCAGCTTGTTGGAATGCTGTGGACGGGAAAATTAGGGCACTTCCGGTTTATGAAATACAGGAGACTTCCACTACGGTTCCGTTAACCCTTGAAGCAAATGAGAGTTTGTTTGTGATATTCAGGAAGGATGATCATGCCGGCAAAAAGAATAGGAGTGCGCTAAACTTTCCTTCCGTTTCTGCGAAGGTTAGCATTACTTCTGCATGGACGGTAAGGTTTGATGCCGAATCAGGCGGGCCGGTAAGTCCGGTTGTGTTTGATACATTGAGTGATTGGTCGTTAAATACGAATGATCGCATTAGGTATTATTCTGGTGCGGCTTATTATTCCAATACGTTTACAGTTAAGAGGCTGAATAATAACTCGCGCTTGTTGCTCAACCTGGGAACAGTTTACGTGATGGCAAAAGTGAAGATAAACGGCAAAGCAGTTGGTGGAGTTTGGACGCCTCCCTATACTATTGATATTACAGAAGCCGTAAAACCAGGCAGAAACCAGATAGAGGTTAAGGTAGTGAACACCTGGGTAAACAGGCTGATAGGAGACATGAAACTTCCGGAAGAAAAAAGAAAAACATGGACGATCGTTAATCCCTATAAAGCAGACAGTCCTTTGGAGAAATCGGGATTACTGGGTCCGGTAACCGTGCAGTATATTCGGTACGATTAAATGATGATGTTATTTATTGATCTATATTTGATACAAAACACGGTTAATCTATGTTGGATATTTTTGCACATGCTGCGGTAATTTGGTTTATTATTGGCTTTGTTTTGTTTTTGCTTGAATTTGTAGTGCCGGGACTCATCCTGTTTTTCTTTGCCGCCGGAGCCTGGATTGTTGCGCTGCTTTGTCTTTTTTTCGATATTCCGGTAAATGCACAACTTATCGTCTTTGTTATAGCTTCTGTGACGTCTATTTTTCTCCTGAGAGACTGGACAAAAAAACTCCTGTATGGGAAACCAAAATCAAACGCCATCCTCGAAGACGAATTCTTGGGAAAAATGGCGATAGCCGAAACAGATATTGTTCCCGGAAGAACGGGAAAAGTAGATTTTAAAGGCACCAGTTGGCAGGCTGTTTCCGACGATCCTATTAACGCAGGCGAAAGCGTGATAATCACCGGAAATGATAGTATTGTATTAACCGTAAAGTCTAAACAATAAACCATTAATCGTATGATGACAACCGTTATCCTGATCATTTTTATCGTTTTTTTGCTGGTATCATTTCTCTCTACTTTTAAGGTGGTACCACAGCGTTCAGTTTATATTGTAGAACGGTTGGGAAAGTTCAGTCGTTCGCTCGATGCCGGCTTTCATATTCTGATACCGTTTATTGACAAGGTGGCTTATAAACAAAACCTAAAAGAACAGGCACTGGATGTTGCCTCTCAGATATGTATTACCCGTGACAATATTGCCGTTGAAGTGGATGGTATTTTATACCTGCAGGTCATTGACCCCCAAAAAGCTTCCTATGGTATAGACAATTACCGCTTTGCCGTTATTCAGATATCTCAAACTACCATGCGTAGTGTGATAGGGCGAATGGAATTAGACAAGACCTTCGAAGAACGGGAAACGGTAAACGCTTCGATTGTTGAGGCTGTTGACAAAGCGAGTGGTCCCTGGGGTATTAAGGTATCGCGTTATGAAGTGAAAAATATTTCACCTCCTCAAAGTATTCGCGACGCCATGGAAAAGCAAATGCGTGCCGAACGGGAAAAACGTGCAGTGATTGCTGAATCGGAAGGGGATAAACAAGCAAAGATTAACCGTGCAGAAGGGGATAAGCAACAAACCATTGCACTTTCCGAAGGTGAAAAAATGAGAAGGATAAATGAAGCCAGCGGAAGAGCATCTGAAATTGAGCTGGTAGCAACGGCCACGGCAAAGGGTATCCGTGAAATCGCGCTGGCTATTAATGAAGAAGGTGGATTGAATGCGGTTAATCTTCGAATAGCAGAACAATATCTTGGTGAATTTGGCAAATTAGCCAAAACCAACAATACTATGATTGTACCGGCAGACCTTTCGGATATCGCGGGCGTAATATCGTCTGTTACTTCGGTAATCAATAAGGGAACGAATGCTATTTCTCCGAAAGGCTAAGGGGAAAGCGTCTGCA
>JADZFY010000231.1 GCA_020854215.1 Chitinophagaceae bacterium
CCGCGCCAGCTCATAACGGTGGCATTAGGCGCCAGTCCTCCCTGGAGTATCTCATCCCAGCCAATCATTTTTTTCCCCTTAGATTCTATTATTTTCTCCACTCTTTTCACAAAGTAGCTCTGCACTTCATCTAAGTTTTTGAGATTTTCTTTTTTCATCAGTGCTTTTATGGCTGCACTTTTTTCCCAAAAGTTTCTCGCGGTTTCATCACCACCCATATGGATATATTCGAAGGGGAAAATCTGCGCAATTTCAGTGAAAACCTTGTCCAGGAATGTATATACTTTTTCGTTGGCCGGACAAAGGGTATTGTCCAGTAAACCGTAAAAATGTCCTCCGGCGGGCCATACCATAAACGGTTCGCCGGAATTTACTTTGTATTTTTCCGCACCGGGAGTGCATGACAGTTCGGGGTAGGAAGCCACAGCAGCCAGACTATGCCCGGGCACATCCACCTCCGGCAGAATATTAATGAACTGGTCCTGTGCATATTGAATAATTTCTTTCAGATCTTCCTGGGTATAAAATCCACCATAATCCCGAGGTTCTTCAGCACCCGGTTTCGAAAAATAATTAAAGGTGCCTGTCTTTTTTACATTCCATGCACCCACGGAGGTGAGTTTGGGTAAGCTTTTGATTTCAATTCTCCAGCCCTGGTCGTCTGTTAGGTGCAGATGCAGCAAATTGAATTTATACTTAGCCATGTCGTCAATAAATTGCTTCACCTCTTCTTTGGTGAAAAAATGACGCGATACATCAAACATCAAACCACGCCAGCCAAATCGCGGATAGTCTGTAATCTCCACACAGGGAGCCGTCCAGGATATTGCCTTGACTGCGGATTTTGCTGCAATCTCATCGGGCAGCAGTTGTAAAAATGTTTGCACTCCGTAAAATAATCCTGCAGCAGAATTAGCGCTGATTTCTACCGATTCAGGCAATACCGCCAGGCGATATCCTTCTTTGCCCAGCATTTCATCAACGGTAGCGTTGATCTTGAGACGGATCTGCCCACTCTTATCAGAACTTGTTATGGATGAAGTGTAACCAGTAGCGGTTGCAATAATGTGAGATAAATAACCGGCTACTCTTGCAGCGTTGTTATCTCCTGTTACCCCAATGGATACCTGATCTTTTAAAGTAAATTCACCCTGTTGTTGGACTACCGAAACAGGCTCGGGAATGATTGCAATAGTGTGGTTCTGCGAAAATGAAACCAATGAAAGGAACAGGATAATAATGGTGCTGAAGTATCTCATGAGCTGCATTTTTTAGTTAGGAATAAGGAGCAATATAAAAAAAATACCCGGACGGTTAGTATCAGTCCGGGTATTGTACCTTATTGTGAAATTGTTGAATTAGTTTACCATCTCTTGCGGTTCTGGGAAAAGGAGTTTCCGGAGCGCTCTTCCTTAGGACGCGCCACGGTTACAGAAAGCGCTCTGCCTTCTACATCCTTACCATTCAACGTTTCCATTGCTTTTTTGGCATTCGCTTCCTCCGGCATTTCCACAAAACCAAATCCGCGTGAACGGCCGGTTGCTCTGTCGGTGATTACTTTTGACGAAGAAACTTCACCGAATTCACTGAATAAGTTTTTTAAGTCCTCATCGGTCGTGTGAAAACTTAAATTCGAAACGTACATGTTCATACTTTAACATTAAAATTGTTATCAATCAACCTGCAAGAAGAGCATAATGTACAGAAGAACAAACAAATACAACGGTGAAGGCTGTAAAGAATAGATTTTCGTATGCGTATGCTTTAATTCAAGTCGTTATTATTTATAAAGGTATGCTTTTATAGTGATTGGCAGAGGATTCACAGTTTTTAATTAGCAAATTACAGCGAAATAGCAATTTTGAATTGGGGCAATTCCGGTAAAGGTTGTGTTACACGCCTTTCGTGCCTTTCACGGTTCTTTTCAAGTGGATTAATGAACACTTGCCTTTTGTCCCCGAAATGCTACCGATTGCTGCTTGCTCGTGGAGTCTGTTTGCAAGGTTCCATTTTCAATATACTTTATTTGAATACTGTGCGTAGTGTCTGTTGCATGGGTAACACCCGTAAAAAGGATAGTATAGACTTTTCTTTCTTCCAGGGTAATTGACCGGCTTGCCTGTATTTGGTTGTTATCCGTAATAGCAATAGTTGCACTGCCAATGTTTGCTTCAGCAAAGGGCGAAACGGAAGCGAATGCTGCATTTTGATGGATAACATTATTGGCGTTATCGGTTACAGTAACTAAAGGCTGTCCTGAATCAGGGATAGCGTTGATGTACCGGATATATGCTTTACCAGGGCTTGGCAACAAACTGTCCAATTCATCCTTTACAACTACATTTCTGTAATTGTCTTCTACACCGAGTACGAATAACGAATAATACTTGTCCGCATTGAATGTATAATCTGAGGCTGTGAACGACGATCCGCTGCCGGCATTAAATGCTATTATTGATCTTGTGCCCGGATAGATGGGCAGATAGCCACCCGTGAAATTGGTATAACCTAAAGGTACATTTGTAAGGTTGTTACCGGAAAGAGCAATGCCAATAGCGGATTTGTCGGGCGACAAATTGAACGCCATCAAACCGGCAACAGGTATGTTGCTATTGTTATCATCATTTGATTTCAGACATGAGCTTAAGAAAGTTACTGCAAAAAAGACTGCAGTTATGAGCAATAGATTCTGTTTCAAAATTCTTCTTTTCATAATCTCCGTTTTATTGTAAAAAAATATTTTCGCGCTTTACTGCCTCAATACGATAAACGACAGAACGCAATGCGAAAAAATAATGCCAGAAGGATGTTTATCGCGCACTATCCAAATTCCTTAAAGGAGCATTAACAATATGTTGGTGGAACATTAACATTTCAGGCTTTTCGGGGTATTTTGAAATGGGCAGTGGGGATAGATTTTTAACAACTGTTTAATTGTCAGGCCATGATTTTGCAGGAGGGTGTTTACACGCTGCTACGAAAAATTGCATTGTATCCAAAATGCTTCAGCACAATTTAAATTTGACGCTTACACGTTATTTTGTAATATTTTTATCCATAGTGAGCATACATTATTAAGGATATTCTTACCCCGCGTATATGTTTAAAAAAAGATCATTTTGGTTTTTGATTGTGGCTTTGGCACTCACGGTTATTTACCTGTTAGGGCCACGACCTGCAAGTCCGGTTTACAGCACGGTGTTGCCGGAAGTTCCACAGCAAATGGCAACGCTCGAAAAGTTTGTTCAGATTGAAGAAGCAGCCCATCGCGTTAAGCCCAACAATGAAGCGCGGATTGTGTGGTACAATGATACAACAAAGCAGAAAACAGAATATGCTATTGTATATCTGCATGGGTTTTCTGCTTCACAGGAAGAAGGTGCCCCCATTCATTCCAATATTGCCAGGGAGTTTGGATGCAATCTGTATTTATCACGACTATCGGATCATGGAGTGGATACAATAGAACCGATGCGGGATCTTACGCCGTCGCGGTATTGGGAGAGTGCGGCACGTGCCCTCGCCATTGGTAAACAATTAGGCAATAAAGTGATTTTGATGGGTACGTCAACAGGAGCAAGTCTTGCCTTGCAGTTGGCTGCAACATTTCCAAATGATGTGAATGCATTAATTTTAATGAGTCCCAACATAGCCATTTTCAACGACAAGTCGTGGCTGCTGAATAACCACTGGGGATTACAGATGGCCGAATGGATTACGGGAAGCAGATATGTTACCTCTGCAGATACCCGACCGGTTTACAAACAATATTGGTACGCGCAATATCCTCTGGAAGCTGTTGTGCAGTTGGAAGAGTATTTAGAAACCGCCATGACGCCTGAAACCTTTACTAAAGTCAGGCAGCCTGTGCTAATGCTTTATTACTACAAAGACGAGGTGCACCAGGATAGCGTGGTGAGCGTACCTGCCATGCTGAAAATGTTTGATGAGTTAGGAACGCCCCGGCAGTTGCGTGTAAAGCAGGCAGTTCCCAATGCAGGCAATCATGTGCTGGGAAGCTACATCAAATCTAATGATCTGTTAGGGGTTCTCCAGGCTGTCGAAGGTTTTATGGAGAAGAAATTGCAGTTGTTGAGAATTGCGCAACAGTAACGTTCATCCCTTTTTGTAACCGGTTATGTAATTAGGAAGAAGTTATGAAACGCTTTACCTACGGGTTTAGTCATAGCTGTAATTCGAAAATTTTTAAAAAGAAATCATGAAGCTGAAATCTTTATTTATTCTTGCCACTTTTGCGGTGGCACTTCCATCATGTGAAAAGGACTCCGTTACAGGAAGCGGCAACATACAAACTGTACAAAGACAGACTGCCGATTTTACTAAGGTGGCAACCCGGGGTTCCGCTGTTGTTCATATTGAGTATGGAACTGCATTTGAAGTTAAGGTAAAGGGATATGCTAATTTGTTGCCTTATCTCAAAACAACCGTAGAAAACGGAGTATTAAATGTGCGATATGAAAATACCGGACAGGTACGTAATGATAACACGGAAGTATTTATTACAATGCCGGTATTAACGGGATTGTTTTCCAGCGGAAGCGGCGATATGCATGCTGCCGGTGATTTCGGCAGTAGTGCCGGATTTGAAGCGGAGATATCTGGGTCGGCCGATATTTTCATCGAGAAGGCAGCTGTTGAAAAGTTTGTGTTGCGTAGTTCAGGAAGTGGGAGTTTTGGCGGCTTCGGATTTAAAACGCAGCTTGCTGATGTTGAAATTTCCGGAAGCGGGGAAGCACGGCTGACAGTAGATCAGAAACTCACGGTAAAAATCAATGGCAGCGGCAGCGTATATTATCAAGGCAGCCCTTCAACGGTTGATAATGACATCAGCGGCAGCGGAAAAGTGATAAAGCAGTAAGCAGATCAGCTTTTTTTATTGCAGTAACCCGGTTGTTAAAATCAGCCGGGTTTTTTGTAGCAAGATCAGTCGCCGTTGATTTATCGTTGATGGCGCCCCTTTGCCATTAAAATCCAAATTATTCCAGCCAGCATACTAACCATTCCCCATAAAAATAAACTGTGGGCAAATGCAGTATTGTCGGTTGCAAAATGATACGCGCCCAAGGCAATAAAAACAAAGGAAGAAATAAGCGGTATCCCGATTTTGTATTTGAGACCGTTTTTCATTAGATAAATATAAATAAAAATCAGCCCAGTGAAATGCACCAAATACTTTTCATATCCCTTGCAGGCAATACTCATCATTTGTGGAATCTTTTTTTATCCGCATCTCATTGCAATTACAGGGCCCTGTTGTGAAACTTTCATTGCTCACGACAAACTGTTTTTATGAAACCCGAGTTCATTCTGCAAAGTGATGTGTTAGACATCCTTTTCGAAAATCGCAACAAAGTGTATGGCGCCTATTCTATACGTCGTCATTACAATGCACATCTTTTAAAAGCATTGATGACTATGTTTGTAATCGTTGGGATGATTTTATTTTTACTCACCCGGCGCGGCACCGATATGCCCGGATCTGTTTTAGCTATTCCCCCAATTCCTCCCGTTACGCCTTTTCATCCTGTACAAACCGTAAAGTTTGATCCACCGCCCAGCGTGCATTTGTCTGTAAAAAAAGCCGCGTCGCAACATTTTGCTTCCGTCAGGATAGTTCCGCCGACAGAACCTGTGGACGAGCCGCTGCCTGATATTGCCGAAATGGCGGAAAAGCAAATAGCATTGATCAGCAGTACCGGTAATAACCTGGGGAATATGATACTGCCACCTAACGCGGAAGATGCTACCGCTTCAGTATCAACAGTTTATGAACCACAACATGAACAGCCTTATTCCGGTAATACGGTGGATGAAGCTGCTGAATATCCGGGAGGCCGAAAAGCCTTGCATCGGTTTTTAGTAACCCACCTGCACCATCCGGCTTTAGAGAACAGTGAGCCACTGAAAATGAGCATACGGTTTGTAGTGGCAGAAGACGGAAGCGTCGGCAGTTTTTTCGTTATTCGGTCGGGTGGAGAAGATGTTGACCGTGAGGTGATAAAAGTGCTTCAAAAAATGCCGAGGTGGAAGCCTGCGAAGAAGAACGGTAAATATGTGGCGATGTATTTTGTGCAGCCTGTGAGTTTTGAGGTGATAAAAGATTAAGATTACTTCAATTTTTAATGGGCGTAGTTGCCGCATTTATCGCAGGATTTGCTAACTTGCCCACTTCCTAAAACGCTATCCCATGCCGGTACAACAGAACTGGGAAGAACAGAAGCGGAAAAGAAATATGTTTTTTCATTCCCTGTATGATTATGCTATGGGCATATTATGGCTGGGTTTGGGATTGTTTTTTTTATTGTACAAAAAGCTGGGTATTGAATGGATGAAGAATGATCCGGTGATTGATACCATTTTTGGATGCATAGGAATTGCCTATGGTTTGTTCAGGGTGTATAGGGGGTATCAGCGTAAACAATATACTAAATGAAGGGGAATAACAATATTTGCAGGCTGTTTCGTGCGGGAGTAATGGTCATCACTTTGGGTGTGCTGGTTAGCTGTAACGGCGGAACCAACAGCAAGGTTATTGCAGGAAATGACGATTTAAAATCGGGCACTATTCATATTAGCGTGGATGAATCTTTTAAACCAATTATGGATTCGCAGATCAGGGTGTTTATGTCTCAGTACCCCGATGCGCATATCATCCCCCATTATAAGCCGGAAGCAGAATGCCTGAAAGATTTGCTCAACGATAGTATCAGGGTGGTATTTGTAACCCGTGGATTAAGTGAACAAGAAGTTAATTCTTTAAAAGATACCTTAAGATTTGCACCCGCATGGGGAAAAATTGCGACTGATGCTATATCGGTTATTGTTAATAATAAATCGAAAGATTCGCTTTTTACTATGGGGGAAATCAGGTCAATGATGAAAGGTACCAGTGGATACAAACTTCGTCCGGTGCTCGACGGCATATCCGCAACCAGTACGGTTCGGTACATGATGGATTCCGTGCTTAATGGGCAGCCCCTGTCGTCGGATGTTACCGCGGCGCAATCGAGCCAGGGCGTTATTGACTATGTGGCAGATCATCAGGATGCGATTGGGTTTCTTGGGGTAAGCTGGATAGGAAATCCGGAGGATTCGCAACAATTGGCATTTCTTTCTAAAGTAAGAGTGGCTTCCATAGAGGCGATAAACGATCCGGGTAAATTTATTAAGCCCTACCAGGCCAATATTGCAACGCACAGGTATCCGATGGTGCGTGGTTTGTATTATATTGTGAAAGAAAACTATAGTGGACTGGGGCGTGGATTTACAAACTTTTTGAAAGGGGAAAAGGGTCAGCTCATTTTTCAGCGGGCTTACCTGGTTCCTTCAAATATGCAGTTCACCGTTCGGTCGGCTCAAATAAAAGAAGAATAATTTTTAATATATTTATTTACCAAAAACCAAAATTTCAATTCAAAGATGATGAAGCACACAATCAGATTTATGGTAGCTGCTGTTGTAATGTGCAATGTTGCTTTTGCGCAATCAGTAGAGGATGGGAGAAAGCTTTTATACTACGAAAAGTATAATAGTGCAAAAGAAACCCTTGAAAAGGCACTTGCATCGAAGCCTGATGATGTGGGAGCTGCTTATTGGTTGGGGCAGACATTGATTGCATTAAATGATGTGGCAGGCGCAAAAAAAGTATATCAAACTGCTCTTCAGTCCAATGGGAGTGAACCATTGCTCCTGGTAGGTATGGGAAATGTGGAGTTGATCGAACACAAGGGAAATGATGCCCGCCAGCGTTTTGAAACGGCAATTAGCCTTTCAAAAGGAAAGGACGTTGATGTACTGAATGCGGTAGGGAGGGCAAACGCTAACGCTCCCGATGGTGATGCCAAATACGCCGTTGAAAAGCTGAAGCAGGCAACTGAGGTAAGGAGATTTAAAGACCCCTTTGTTTACATTAATATGGGCGACGCCTACCGCAAGTTATTAGACGGCGGCGCTGCAGTAACCTCGTATCAAAGTGCATTGAATCTTGACCCAAATCTTGCATCAGCAGAATACAAAATTGGTAAAATATATATCACTCAGGGTAACGAGCAAGCCAGTATTTTTCTCAGGCATTTTGAGAAAGCGGTAGAACTGGATCCTGCTTATGCACCGGCTTATTACGATTTGTACGCTTACTGGTATTCCCGGGATGTGAACAAGGCACGAGATTATTTTGCAAAATATAAAGCTAACACCGATTTTACACCTTCGGTTGAAGCAGAAGAGATCAGCTTAGTGTATGCATCGGGTGATTTTAAAGGTGCTATTGCAAAGGCTGATGAAAAATTAAAGAAAGACGGCGATAAAGCCAGTCCGAAACTCTATCGCGTAAAAGCATACGCTTACGACAAATTAGGAGATTCTTTGAATGCCTTGCAGAACATGGAGTTGTTTTTTGCAAAGGGAGATTCTTCACTGTTTTTGCCGGATAACTATGTAAAGATGGCACAGATATCAGCCAAATTCCCTGATAAGCTTAACCAGGCAGACAGCTATTTTAATAAAGCGATTGCATTGGATACACTATTGAAGAATAAGGTGGACTATGCTACTGCTGCTGCCAACATGTACAAGAAGATTAGTAACCGGGAAAAATCTGCCGAGTGGCTTACCAAAATTCTCTCTATTGATACCGGTTATGGAAAACTGGAGCTCTTTTATGCCGGCTGGGAAAATTTCTATGGCGAGAAGTACCCGACTGCGGACAGCGTGTTTAACCTTTATAAGCAAAAATATCCTGATGACATGCAGGGCTACTATGGCGGGTTCCGTACCAAATGGGCTATTGATTCAACGATGGAACAGGGATTGCCGGTGAATGATGCCATGAAGTTTGCTGAAATCGCCGGACAGGACTCAGTTAAAAACAAATCGGCTTTGTTGCTTGCGTATGGTTACCTCGCGGGTTATAACGCCAACCAGTTAAAGGATTACGAAAAGGCGATCTTTTATCTCGACAAAATGATCGGTCTCGATCCTAACAACGTGGATGCAAAGAACAACAGAGATATATTGCAGAAAGCATTGAACAAGCCGCAGTCAAATGGACGAACGGCACAAAAAAGTAACGACGCTGCTGCCAAACCTAAAAAGTAATTGTTCCAATAACTCATGCGGTAAACCCCATAATCATTCCTGGTTTTGGGGTTTATTTTTTTTATTAATGGTAATTAGACTGTGCTCCCTTATTTTTGCTGTTGAATTGATGCAACACCATACAGAAAACGGAAATTGTTGTTCCGGCCTCAAATAACAGATATGGTTCTTCCGTTTGCTGTGTAATAGTAAATATAGAGACGAGAATGATACCTTTTTTTTTACTTCAAACCCTACCGGCTTCTCCAGCTGCCGATGTAAATAATTCTTTTAATTATTTTCCTATAGTGCTGCAATTAATCTTTGCTGTCGGATTTGTTGTGGTGATGATGGGCGTTACCCATTGGCTCGGACCCAAAAGGCCGACCGCCGAAAAATTGGAAAATTTTGAAAGTGGTATAGAAATCAGTGGCAATGCCCGTCAGCCACTGGCGGTGAAGTATTTTTTGGTGGCCATATTGTTTGTATTGTTTGATGTGGAAGTCATCTTTTTTTATCCTTATGCGGTAAATTTCAGGGAACTCGGCTGGGAAGGATTCGTAGCTGTGCTTGCATTTGTGAGCTTTTTCCTTGCCGGTTTTTATTACATCTTGAAAAAAGGGGCATTGCGGTGGGAGGATTAGTATTTAGGATTTTACGTGTAGGCGATGAAGTTATCTGTGGTAGGAAAGTGAGGAGGGCAGGAGTGGAAGTTTTCTCTGTTGTTCATTTTTAAATTTTGATTATGGCACGTCCGGTACGTTTTAATATAACACCTAAACCCAGAGATGAAAAGGGGCATATTGGTTTGGCCGCTGCCCCGGACGGATATACGGGTGAAGGTTTTTTTACTACCAAACTGAGTGAGGTAGTGGGACTGGCACGCAAAAACTCATTGTGGCCGCTTCCGTTCGCTACGTCTTGCTGTGGTATTGAGTTTATGGCTACCATGGGGGCCCATTACGATTTTGGACGGTTTGGGTCGGAAAGAATGGGTTTTACTCCCCGTCAGTGCGATATGCTGATGGTGATGGGTACGATAGCAAAAAAAATGGGCCCGGTGTTAAGGCAGGTGTATATACAAATGTCGGAACCCCGATGGGTAATAGCCGTAGGCGCCTGTGCCACCAGTGGTGGAATCTTCGACAGCTATTCCGTATTACAGGGAATAGACCAGATTATTCCGGTAGATGTTTATGTGCCGGGCTGCCCGCCCCGACCGGAAGGAATATTGGATGGTGTACTGGCCTTACAGGATCTGGTAGGTAAAGAGAGTATTCGGCGAAGGAACAGCGAAAGATACCAGCAACTCATGCTGAGTTACGGAATACAATAATAGGCGTAAGTGACGAACGGCAGTTGATACTTGGGGGAGAATACATTATTTAGGATAGAGGTAGGAAGTAGAAATAGAAAATATTTGACTATAAATATTTAAAATGGAGTTAACCAACGATCATATTAAAAACCGCCTGGTTGAGAAATTTGGTGATCATGTTGCCAACTTTACGGAACCCTACGGCATGCTTACTTTTGAAGTGCCCAAAGACATGAATTTAAAGGTGCTTCAGTTTTTATATGACGATCCGGAACTGAGGTTTCAGTTTCTTACCGATCTGCAGGCGGTGCATTATCCGGATAACACCGGCAAAGAACTGGCTGTGGTTTATCACCTCCATAATCTGAAGGATAACGTACGCATTCGTTTCAAAATATACACGGCTATTGAAAAACCGGATGTATATACGGCAACACAATTATACGCCTGTGCAAACTGGATGGAACGGGAAACCTACGATTTCTTTGGAGTGAATTTTATTGGGCATCCCAATTTGAAGCGAATATTGAATGTGGAAGAGATGGATTATTTTCCGTTAAGAAAGGAATACCCGTTGGAGGAACAAACGAGAGTAGATAAAGACGATGAAATGTTTGGAAGATAGTGGGACATCTACCAATTTATCAAATATGAAAATGCCCCTTGGGGTAAGGTATGACAGAAGATGTATTATCATATAACCGGGAACAAAATATTAAACTGCCGGACGGTTCTATTGAAAAGCAAACCACTACGCTGAACCTGGGTCCCACCCATCCGGCAACGCATGGCGTTTTTCAGAATATTCTCGAAATAGACGGGGAACGTGTTGTTTCCGCAGAACCCACCGTGGGGTATATCCATCGCGCATTTGAAAAAATTGCTGAAAGACGTCCCTTTAACCAGATAACTACATTAACCGACCGGTTGAATTATTGTTCAGCTCCAATCAATAACATGGGCTGGATAATGACCTGCGAAAAACTGCTCGGCGTGCAAACCCCAAAACGGGTGGATTACCTGCGCGTGATTATTATGGAACTGTCCAGGATAACCGACCACGTTATTTGTAATTCTGTGATAGGCGTAGATTCCGGTGCGCTCTCGGTATTCCTTTATGTAATGGAGTACCGTGAACTGGTATATGAAATTTATGAAGAAGTATGTGGTTCACGACTCACTACTAACATCGGCCGCATTGGCGGATTTGAACGAAATTTTAGTGATACAGCCTGGCAAAAGTTAGAAAAGTTCCTCAACGAGTTTCCTGCTGCTTTGAAAGAATTTGAAAACCTTTTGCAACGCAACAGAATATTTGTGGACAGGACCGTGGGCGCCGGACCAATTTCGGCTGAAAGAGCATTGAACTACGGCTTTACGGGGCCCAATTTGCGTGCATCGGGCGTAGACTATGATGTACGGGTGCATACGCCGTATAGCAGTTACCAGGATTTTGATTTTAATATACCAATAGGTACAACCGGCGATGTTTATGACCGCTGGCTGGTTCGTAACCAGGAAATGTGGGAATCATTGAAAATCATTCGGCAGGCGTACGAAAAAGTGCAACAGTTCAAAGGTGCAGACGCTGAAGTTTATCACGCCCATGCGCCGGAATATTATCTTCCTCCCAAAAAAGATGTTTACACAAAAATTGAAGAACTGATATGGCATTTTAAGATTGTAATGGGGGAAACGGAAATACCTGTGGGTGAAGTTTACCATAGTGTGGAAGGCGGAAATGGTGAGTTAGGATTTTACCTGATTAGCGACGGAGGACGAGCGCCTTACAGGTTGCACTTCCGCAGACCCTGCTTTATATATTATCAGGCATACCCGGAATTAATTAAAGGATCTATGCTCGCAGATGCAGTAGTGATTCTGAGTAGCCTGAATTTGATAGCCGGTGAAATGGATGCATAGTGAAAACGAACGGTGAGAGAGTGGGAATGCGGAGCTAAAAGAAAATGTGTAGATATTGAAAGACTGAAATTTTAAACCATCCAGCCAATATGCTGGTTTGAAAATTTGAAAATGGAATTTTCGCAAGAGAGACTAAAAAAAGTAAGTGAAATCATTGCCCGCTATCCGGAGGGAAAGCAGAAGAGTGCACTGTTGCCTGTGTTGCACCTGGCACAGGAGCAATTTGGGTGGCTGAGTGCTGAAACAATGGATTACGTTGCCTCGTTGCTAAATTTGAAACCTATCGAAGTGTATGAAGTAGCAACGTTTTATTCCATGTACAACCTTAAGCCCGTAGGCAAATACATGTTTGAGGTTTGCCAAACGGGGCCCTGTATGATCAATGGCAGTGATGAAATTATTGCACATATAGGAGAGCGCCTGGGTATAAAACCCGGAGAAACCACAGCCGATGGATTATTTACACTCAAGAAAGTGGAATGTTTAGGCGCCTGTGGATATGCCCCGATGATGCAGTTGGGCAAGCATTACAAAGAGCATCTTACAAAGGAAAAAGTAGATGCAATCATTGAAGAATGTCGGAAAAATGCTGCCGTAAATAATTGATAAAAAGCACGGAGATTAATTATGGGAGTTAAATTATTATTGGATAAAGCTCATGTTGAAGGGATTCGCTATTACGAGGCCTATCGCAAGAATGGCGGTTATGCTGCTGTTGAGAAAGCGCTGAAGTCCATGACACCCGAATCGGTGGTGGAAGAAGTAAAGAAAAGCGGCTTGCGCGGAAGAGGCGGGGCAGGTTTTCCCACGGGGCTTAAATGGAGTTTTATTGCCAAGCCGGAAGGTGTTCCACGCCACCTGATTTGTAATGCCGACGAAAGTGAGCCAGGTACTTTTAAGGATCGCTACCTGATGGAATTTATCCCTCACCTGCTTATTGAAGGCTTAATCATTAGTTCCTTCGCGCTGGGCAGCCATGCCACTTATATTTATATCCGTGGCGAATATGCCTGGATCCCTGATATTCTTGAACAAGCCATTGCAGAAGCAAAAGCCAATGGTTGGCTGGGGAAAAATATTTTAGGTACCGGA
Organism: Chitinophagaceae bacterium; assembly: GCA_020854215.1. Classification (GTDB taxonomy): domain Bacteria; phylum Bacteroidota; class Bacteroidia; order Chitinophagales; family Chitinophagaceae; genus Agriterribacter. The sequence continues at coordinate 13,430 of JADZFY010000231.1, forward strand.
TTTGATTGCGAAATTTATGTCCATTCCGGTGCTGGTGCATACATCTGCGGAGAAGAAACCGCACTAATTGAATCTCTTGAAGGCAAGAGAGGAAATCCGCGTATAAAACCACCCTTCCCCGCCATAAAGGGTGTGTGGGGCCGACCCACCGTGGTAAACAATGTAGAAACCCTTGCGGCAGTAGTACCCGTTATTAATATTGGAGGAGAAGCCTATTCGAAAATAGGTGTAGGGCGTTCGACCGGAACAAAGCTCATATCAGCCTGTGGTAATATTAACAAGCCCGGCGTTTATGAAATTGATATGACGATAAGTGTGGAGGAGTTTGTTTACAGCGATGAATACTGCGGAGGAATTGCTAAGGGCAAAAGATTAAAAGCCTGTATTCCCGGCGGATCGTCCGTTCCTATTTTACCAGCTAATTTGTTGTTTAAAACCGCAAAGGGTGAAACCCGGTATATGAACTATGAAAGTTTGAGCGACGGTGGTTTTGCAACGGGCAGTATGCTGGGAAGTGGTGGGTTTATTGTACTTGACGAAGACCAGTGTATTGTTAAACATACTTATACCTTATCTCATTTCTACTGGCATGAAAGCTGTGGACAGTGTAGCCCGTGCCGGGAGGGGACAGGCTGGCTTGAAAAGATTTTAAAGAATATTGAAACAGGAAAGGGAAAGATCAGCGATATAGATTTGTTGTGGGATGTACAACGCAGAATTGAAGGAAATACTATTTGCCCACTGGGCGATGCGGCTGCGTGGCCCGTGGCAGCAGCCATACGTCATTTCCGGGATGAGTTTGAATGGCACGTACGTAATCCGGAAGAATGCCTCAAACGAAATTACGGACTGGCTCATTATGCTGATGCACGGGAGGTAATGGCGTAAATACCGTTAGTTGGGAGAAGAAAGAATTTCACGCTACGTCCGCAGGGGAGCAGCGGGAAGAGTGAAGAAAAAAAGTACATCGTTGCGCCGTACAAACGCTGCGAACGCCGCGAGAAGAGAGAGTTTCACGCTACGTCCGCAGGGAAGCAGCGGGAAGAGCGAAGAATAAGAGTACCTCGTTGCGCCGTACAAACGCTGCGAGCGCCGCGAGGAAAAAATTATCACGCTGCGCCCGCAAGGGAGTAGTGGGAAGAGTGAAGAATAAGAGCCTCGTTGCGTCGTACAAACGCTGCGAACGCTGCGAGAAGAAAGAATTTCCCGCTACGTCCGCAGGGGAGCAGCGGGAAGAGTGGAGAGTAAGAGTACATCGTTGCGTCGCACTTCCGCTGCGAACGCCGCGAGAAGAAAGGATTTCACGCTGCGCCCGCAGGGGAGCAGCGGGAAGAGCGAAGAATAAGAGTACATCGTTGCGTCGTACAAATGCTGCGAGCGCCGCGAGAAGA
>JADZFY010000232.1 GCA_020854215.1 Chitinophagaceae bacterium
AGGTATAAGATTGCCTACTCGCTTCCGTTTGTGCATCAAAAGTACTTGCTCCACGCACATTCTCATTTTGCTTTTTCCGGCTGGGTAACGCAAATTTTAATGGTATTGCTGGTTGCCCGTTTACACTCGGAGAATAGCAATGCGTTTAAAAAATATGGCCCGCTTTTGTATGGCAATCTGATTGCTGCCTACGGCATGCTTCTTACCTTCCCCTTTCAGGGATACGGGGCCTTTTCCATATTTTTTTCTACTTTAACCGTTCTGGTGTCGTATGTATTTGCAGTGGTATATTGGAAAGACCTTAACCGTTTAAAAGAGAGAAGTTATGGGGACTCCTGGTTTAAGGCTTCTCTTTTTTTTAGCGTTATTTCATCTTTTGGCGCCTTTGCCCTTGCCTATATGATGGCTACCAAAACGGCCCATCCCGACAGGTACCTGGCCTCATCCTACTTTTTTTTACACTTTCAGTATAATGGGTGGTTTTTCTTTGCCTGTACAGGACTACTGTTTCACCGGATATATACCTGGGGCTTACAAATCAAACAGCATAATAGAATATTCTGGCTGTTTGCGCTCTCCTGTCTGCCGGCTTATTTTCTTTCGGCACTCTGGCTTCATGTGCCTTTGTGGGTATATATCCTGGTTATTATTGCAGTTTTTTTTCAGCTTTCAGGTTTTGCACTAATCATCAGGGCGCTTAAACAGCATCTTCCGCGATTAAAGCAACTCATGACACCGTTAGGTAAATGGGTAGTTGGGTTATCTGCTATTGCGTTAACCATCAAACTTTGCTTACAGGCGATTTCCACTATCCCAGGCATGAGTAAACTGGCTTTTGGATTTCGCTCTATCGTTGTGGGGTACCTGCATCTGGTGTTGCTTGGAGTGATTTCGCTGTTCATTCTGGGTTATGTGATAGTAAACAGGTATATGCGAATTACCCGAACTGCCATTACAGGAATTATCGTTTTCATCTTCGGTATTCTGCTTAACGAACTTATATTATTTATTCAGGGTACAGGGGCCATCAGCTATACCAGTGTACCATTTACCAATGAATTGCTATTGGTAGCGGCTGTTGTGTTATTTGCAGGAGCACTTATCATCAACATCAGCCAACGACAAAGCAATCTCCGGGCATAAATTAGTCATATTAAATCATCTGTTTGTATTATGTACCCTTCTCCACACCACAAATTTCATATTCCCGTTATGGGACTTGCATTTACCATTGATAGCCCTGTTAAAGTAGCCAGGTTTGGTATTGCGTCTGTGCTGTCCATCGTAGAAGACCGGCTCATAGAAACCATGAGGAGTTATTATTATCCTTTTGCCAACCTTCCCTTTGTTCCCATTACTGCAAAAGATAAAGATTACCGGGCCAAACGAATCACAGATTATCTGAATCTCATTAATCACATTGTTAATACGCAAATCAGAAAGCTGAAGAATGAAGCTTTTGAAGCCGGCTCGGAGATTATCAAATATTTTGAGATGCTCCCTGAAGACAATAAAGCAAAGCAACTCTATCGCCGAATGTTGAATACGGAAAATAGTTCGGAAAGAAATGCGATGGAAGCCTCGTTGCGTGAACAGGTAATACCCGGCAGTATTGATGTAAACATTATGACTAAGCTGGATAAGAACAATGCAGATGCAACAGGCGAACTGTTAGAAGATGGCTCGGATGCTGTTGCCGCATTACGGGGCTATGCGGGCAGTAATTTATCTAACTCTTCAATAGTTTTTTCTGCAGGCTTGAATCCCCGACTTTATAATTTCCTGGAAAAGTGCAGGGAATTTGATGCAGACGATAATGGCGTTTTTACCAAGAAAATAATCATTAAAGTAAGTGATTACCGTTCGGCACTCATTCAGGGAAAGTATCTGGCAAAGAAAGGAATATGGGTGAGTGAGTTTCGGATTGAATCGGGACTCAACTGCGGCGGGCATGCTTTTGCTACAGATGGTTTTTTGCTTGGGCCTATTCTGCAGGAGTTTAAAAACAAAAAAGAAGAACTCGCTTCTTCTCTTTTTGACTTATACAATGCCGCCATCAAAGCAAAGGGAAAACCGGGATTTACGCATCCGCATCCTGTTCGCATTAGTGTGCAGGGTGGCATAGGTACCGCCGCCGAGCATACCCTGTTGCATGAGTATTTCGGCGTAAGCAGCACCGGATGGGGTACGCCTTTTTTGCTGGTACCTGAAGCAACAACAGTGGACGAGCCTACATTAAAGTTACTAAGTAAGGCGCAGAAGGACGATATTGAACTCAGCGATAATTCTCCGCTGGGCGTGCCGTTTCACTATCTGAAGAACACCTCCGGTGCGGCGGAAAAGCGGCAACGCGTGCTTGATGGTAAGCCCGGAAGCCCCTGTACAGAGAAGCACCTTGTATCCAATACGGAATTCACGAAAGACCCCATTTGCACTGCCTCTACTAAATACCAGCAACTGAAGATTGCACAGTTGCAAAGCTTAAACCTGCCACAGCAGGAGTATCAGCAGCAGGTAGATAAGGTTTTGGAAAAGGAATGTCTTTGTATTGGGCTGAGTAATTCGGCTCCACTTCAGTACAATAAGCCTTTTCTCAAAAAACTTACTGCGGTAACTGTTTGTCCCGGGCCAAACATTGTTCATTTTTCAGAAGTGGTTTCTCTTCAAACCATGGTGAGTCATATTTACGGGAAAACGAATGTGATGAAAAATATCGGCAGACCCCACATGTTTATTGCAGAGCTGGCTTTATATATTAGCTATCTGGAAAAGCATGCCGCTTCCGACGCAACGAATATGGGTAATTCCAAAATACATAAGTACTACAGCACGTTTATCCAGAATTTGCTGCACGGTATTTCCTATTATCG
>JADZFY010000233.1 GCA_020854215.1 Chitinophagaceae bacterium
AAGCAGAAGCTATGAACAGCAAAATACAACGATTTATTGCAGCCAATTACGGAGTAAGGGACAAAGACTTCTTCCTGTATAGATTAGCCAGATACTACTCCTAGCACCTCAAATTATTAATTAGCCGCTAAATATTTCAAGACAAAATAAGCTATTACATTGTCTAAATTGGTTAACATATGATGTATTGATACATTTAATTTTGGTTGAATTAAATGTATAATGTAGATAACGGATTCGTGGGAATTAGATACCACCCCAAAAAATTTGATATGCGGGTTAAGTTAAATTTATTGATTGTAAGTTTTGTTTTCAGCCTTTTTAGTTATTCCCAGTCCACCATTAAAATGGCGGTTAACGGGCTCAACCGCTTAAAAACTGTTGACGGCATTGGTGTCAATATTAATACCAGGAGTTGGAAAGATGATGAACTGAAGCCTGCTATTGATTTACTGGTTGACTCCATGCAGATGAAAATATTCAGGTTGATTGTAGAGACGCCAATTGAGTGGGAAGATGTTAACGACAACGAGGATCCGTTTGTCTATAACTGGAAGTATTACGACAGCGTTTATGCAACACCAAAATTTACCAGCGTTTGGAATACAATAGCGTACCTCAATAAAAAAGGCATTTCTCACAATATCATGATCAACCTGATGGGATACCTTCCTGCCTGGATGGGCGGGGAAACCGTAGCCCCCGGGCGCGAAGATGAGTTTGTGGAAATGTTTGTTTCTTTTTTGCAATATGCCAGATTCAAGCAGCGCCTGAAATTTGGGTTGGTAGCCCCGTTTAACGAATCTGATATTCAAAAAGAAGGTCCCAGGCTCAATGAATTCAGGTATGTGGCTATACTGGAAAAAATTATAACGCGGGTAAAGCAAAGCGGGATGAATGATTTGCGATTTGTTGGACCCGATGCAGCCGGTATGGGCAATAGTGTGAACCGCTACATTCCGGCGATGATGAAGGATTTGCTCATCATGTCTCACCTCAGCCGTTTTGCCGTGCATAGTTACAGCGGTTATCATGCTCCTGTAGATTCTCTTATTAAACATTCCGCATTTCCTGATATGAAATTTTGGGTTACGGAATGGAATGCCTGGAGAGACGGATTGGATGATGGTATCAAGACAGTGTATAATTATCAGTTTGCTGCGCAGTGCATGGAGTATTTGCTGGATTTTTTGAAAAACGGCGCCACTGCTGCACTGATATGGGAAGGATACGACAGTTACTACGATCATCATGCCCCCAGCCTGTTTAGCTATTGGGGGATTTTGGAATATGATAAAACAAACAAAACCTATACCCAACGCAAACATTTTTACGCCATCTCCCAAATTTCAAAATATGTACCGCCCGGTTCGTGGCAGGTAGCACTGCAAAGCAGCGATACCAAAGCGCCTGCAATTGCATTCTTTGATCCTTCCAGGAATGCTCCTGTAATCGTTGGACTTAATACTTATAATAAATCTGCGAATATTGAAATATCATTGGATAACTTTCCGGGTATTGAATCGGTGCAACTCATTTTTACAGACAGTATTAATAATCTCAAAATTCAAAAAACATATCTTCCGGATAAGAACGGTAAATTGAAAGTGGTGGTTCCGGCAAATTGTATATATACGCTGGTCGCTGAACCTGCAACTCCATCGGGCGCCGGAACACTCAACAACAAATTAAAAGCTAAGGGTTGGTACGCGGGTGATATACATGTACACCGGAACTGCGGTGAAAGTACTCCGGTATATTCGGTAGATGCCCTGGCATCTGATATGAAACAAAGCGGACTGTCGGTTATTTCTGTGCTGGCAGATATGGGTAACGGGGAAGTGTATAACGCCAAAACAGATTTGAATCTGGTAACGGGTAAAGACGCACCGCAATCCACTCCCGATGCTATTGTTCGCTGGGATGCCGAATGGCACTGGGATGCAACGTATACGAATTTTGCTAAACAGGCATTAGGCGGACATCTGGTATTGCTTGGCTTAAAACAGGCAGAACAAATTTGGGCAGAGTCTCCCTATACCGTATTAGAATGGGCCAAAAAACAAAACGCAGTAAGAGGATTCGCTCACCTGGAGTATCTCAATGATAATATACCCACGGAGCTGAACTGTTGTATTCCGGTTGACCTGCCGGTGGAAGCCGCGTTGAAGAATATTGATTTTGTTTCAACAGATGTGTTTGGCTCATATTCTCCCAATTACGGCTCGTATTATGGAAAACAATCTCTTGATGTATATTACAAAATGCTGAACTGTGGGATTAAGTTACCCCTTGCTGCCGGAACGGATTTCCCATGCAATAATTTGGAGCCACTGGGAACCGTGCGTACCTACGCGCAGGTTCATACAAACCTCACCTATAATAATTGGATTGAAGCGATACGCGAAGGGAGAACCGTCATATCGAGATGGGGAGGCAAAGAGTTTCTTGATTTAAAAGTGAACGGCGATCTGTTGCCCGGCGCGTCGATTCAGTTTGCTGAAAAGAAAAAAATAAATATTGAAGTTACCTGGAATGTAGCAGATCATGCAACCGGTGAAATTGAAATATTGTGCAACGGAAAAGTTATTGCTCATGCAGGCGGAGCCGCTGCTGCCGCAAAACCTTTGGTATTGAAAACAAGCATGGTAGTGGATAAAAGCTCCTGGATCGCTGCGAGGCGGGTAAGCGGCAACGAGTATCACACGCATACGTCGCCGGTTTACGTGTATATTGGTGGTGAAAATATTATGGCGAATAGAGAAGATGCGAAGTATTTTGTTCAATGGATTGATACGATATTGGGTAATATTGCCGATGACGGAAAATGGAAAAAGTTTTTCCCTGAAACCTTAGAGCGCGTGAGAAAGCATTACCGGCAGGCACGGGATTATTATTCGGGTATTATAAACACCGGTAAATGATGGTGGATATAACGAAGAAGTTTAAAACACATAGGAGCACAGAGACATAGTTACACATAGGATACATTCATAATTAAAACCAATGAGAAATTATTTCCTTTACACGGTAAGCCTTTTATTGTTTAGTTGTAGCAATGAGCAAAAGTCATCATCAAAAACTGAAGCAGAAAATAGTATTGCACCCAAAACCGTGATGGCGGTATTTGCCCATCCCGACGATGAGATTGATGTTAGTCCGCTGCTTGCCAAACTTGCGTCGCAGGGACATAAAGTGTATTTAACCATTGCCACCAATGGGGATATGGGTATTCGTGAGCATGCCAAAATACCGGCAGGTGATTCGCTTGCTCATGTGCGGGCACTGGAAACCGAATGTACCTGCAAAACGCTCGGTATTAATCCGCCAATCATGCTTGGTTTGGGGGATGGTAAATTAACCAACTGGAATGCGTTATCTGTCTTAAGGAAAAGATTAGACAGTGTCTTTGCCATCTACAAGCCGGATGTTGTTATTACATGGGGCGCGGAGGGTGGTTCAGGGCATCCTGATCACAGGATGGTGGGTGCGGTAGTTACAGAGCTTTTCCAGTCGGACCAGTCTTCATTCAGGATTGGCAAATTATTTTATACGGCCATACCAACAGAGCATTGGATAAATGAACCTGCATACAAAACCAGCGAGCAAACGAATTATCACGGCATTTATAAATCAGTAGATAAAAAATATCTGCCGGTACGTATCTGGTGCAGCGAAACTGAAAACAAAATTGCCAGGGAAGCCATGCGTTGCAATACATCTCAGTATCCGCCGGATGAATTAGATGATAACGAACTTTGGATGAATAATATGAATAAGGATACGGTGTATTTACGGCCTTATATCAATACCGGGCAGGTGAGTGATGATATTTTTAAGTAACAGAAAAATATAGTATGTTACACTTTTTCGGAGATCGAAATCTCCGGAGAACATAGGGTGTACGTAGTCTGGAGACTACGTACAGCAGTTTCCAAATATTATGGCATACTGATTTGGCATTACAAAAAAATTCTGATCGTCATCACTATCATTCTATAATAATTTGCCCCGCTTTTGTTCTGTTAACCCTTACAGCATAATCACTGCCTCCAAGTGATCTTATAACATAGCCTGGATTCTCCTTTTGTAAGGAAAGGCGTTTTTCATTTAGAAGAATATTTTTTGGTTTGAAAGAAAGCCGCAGGAATTCTGTACCCGTTTCATCTGTGGCTGTGTATTTAATTTTCCCAGGCTCATAAACAACGTTTTTTAAAATGCCCTGCGCATACAATATATGGTTTTCACGTGGCGGCGCCCATTCAGGGATAGCGGCCAGGGCATGATAGAACATCCTGGGGCCTTCTCCGTAACAATCCGACCACCAGCTTGACACTCCTTTGCTTACGGGACTTTCGAATGCAAGTCCGATAGAATCGCTGCAATAGGTAACCCAGTTTAAAGAACGGTAGGCCTTTTCTTTATAGGCCGGATCTCCGGAAACTGCAAACCATTTAGCGCATTCTGCAGCGTACCGGGCAGTTTGATAATCCATTTTGGGCAAAAAATCATCCTGTTCGCCTACAAGGTTAGCTCCCCATTGCGTAGCGGGTTCGCCCTCGTTGCAACGCGTTACAAAATTTGTTTCCGTCCATTCTATCATTTGAGGTATGTGGGTTTTCCATTGCGGATCGAATGATGGATTATCCAGGATATATAGAGCTGTATTGCTTTTACCCATATTACTTTTATAAGTATTGCTTTTAACATCGGTATCGGTATGTCCGTCGGCCCAGTACCCCGTTTGCATGGGATAGCGAAGCATAAATTCCCTCACCTTTTTCATTGTATTCCGGTATGCGGCTACGTTACCCGTGTTCGCTTTTACCAGGTGCTCTAACAGCGAATAGGCGCCTATCCAGTTTGCGCCATACGGTGCAGTTACTTCACCGGTATTCATCACCACACGATACGGCCAAACCGATTGTTCCGCGTTGCCTGTTTTCGCTTTATCGGATAAAGTATTGGCAATATTGATTGCAGCGGTTTTAAACTTTTCTTTTCCTGTGTATAAATAAAGCCGGAAAAAAGTTAATCCCATATCGCCGGCATGATCCACCTGCACTTCATGTAATACAAAACGTTTGGCAGCGTCGAAGCCTTTGAACTCCATGTCGCCCGGGTTAGTGGTGGTGTACGGAAAATTTGGCCAGGCGAATGTAGCGGGCGTTGTACCATGATCAATAGCATACTCCGCGAGATTTTCTGCAATGTGCATTACAGTGGTATCGCCGGTATACGCATAATATAAATGAGCCGACTCGAACCAGTTGGGAATTTTTTCACCAATATCGTTCATCCAGGCATCGGGTTCGTTCAAAATTTTTCCATCAGCTACTTTGTACGCGCAGTAAAAATAATATTGGGGGTACTCAGATCTGGGAGGCGGCCCCGGGCTGAAAGGCACCGATGTTTTTATAAAATTCCATCGCTGCCGAAGAAATAAATCATAGGCGCGGGATTGCGGCTGAATCCAGGAAATTAATTTTGACTGATCATCCAGAACAACCTTATGTGTAGCTATTGAGTCGGGCTTATCGGAGTAACGGTTAGATTGATGCTGAGCACACAAAGGGAGTGTGATTAAACAATTGATGATAATGAATGCTGTTTTATTCATGTGAAAAATCTTTATGGATTTTTTTTGAACTCAAACAAACATATCACAATTACAAGGTTATTTTTTACCCTATTTGGTAAAATCGTTTGCTTATTTTGCAGCGGTTTGACCTTGAGCAATCCATCTCCTTTACAGCAAGGATAATACAAGGCAGAAATTCTACACCGGTTGATATGCAGCCACTTTCTGATAGTTCATGCGGTAGTTTTTAGGTTGACAATCTTTGAATTTTTTAAACTGACGGTAAAAGAATGGAATACTCTCAAATCCGGATGCGTAGCATATTTCACTTATTTGCTTATCGGTTTCAATAAGCAGTTTGCAGGCGCGGTTAATTTTATATTCATTCAAAAATTCAAAGAAGGGCTTTTTCATGGTTTTGCTGAAATAGCGGGAGAAGTACTCTTCGCTCATGTTTAGTTTTGACGCGATATCAGCAAGGGAAACTTGATTCTGATAGTGTGTTTGAATATAATTGTAAACGGCATTGATGCGGGTTTTATCCGTGTCGTCAAAATCGCAGGTGAATTCCTGCTGGCATAAAAACCTGTATTCCTGGTTGTGGGAGAGATATTCAAGCACCTGTAACAAAATCATCAGCTTTTCAAAGGGCGATGCATTCAGCAGATCATAAAATTTTTGTTTAAGTTCCGATGCCACTTTGTTGTCAACTTTGATGCCTTTACTCATGAGTGCCGACAGATTTCTTATCCCTTCAAATTCGATGCTGTGCATCCAGTTCTTATCAAAAAAATCTTCCTTCAGATAAATAACAATGGCGTTTACCGGCTGTTCCTGGTCTGCTGTGGTATTCCAGGAGTGCGGTAAGTTAGAACCCAGTAATACCAGTTCCTCGTCATAAAAATTCTCAATGGAATTACCCACATATCTTACGCCCTGGCCGCTTAAAATATAGGTAAGTTCCAGTTCGGCGTGGTAGTGCCAAGGATAATAGAACTCCTTACTGGTTTTTTGAAATTCAACCTTGAACAATTTCGATTCCGAAGGTATTGGCTTATAGTGCGGTTTCATTGACTAAATATATGGTAATTTGTATTTTTTTTATCAAATAATGTTTATAGTAGAACAAAATAGGGTACTAATAGAACAAAATAAGGTAATAAGAAATTGAAAGAATTATTTTTTCGCACCTGAATTTGCACTTTTTATTGTCATACAAAATAGGGAATTGATTGGTCAATATCAGTTAACAGGACCATAGTGTATAAAACTAAATTTGTTAATTACAAATGCTTTATAAACCTGAGCCGGTAACGGACCAAAACCTTTAAGTAAAAAATGCAATTCGGTTATGAAAGAACTGTACGTAGCTGTAGTATGTGACATACTCGATGAAATGGGTTATCGCAACCAGGCTATGCATCAGCGGTTGCGGCCACTGTTGCCGGACATAAAGAATTGCGGGTTTTTTGGCAGGGCCAGAACCATGGAATGGAAGGAAGTGGATTATATTGATGAAAACAATCCATATGGGTTAGAAATTGAAGCTATGGATGCACTAATGAGAGGCGATGTTGTAGTGCATTCTACCGATCACAATGGTACCAATGCACCCTGGGGCGAGCTCATGTCAACAATGGCAAAACGGAAAGGCGTAGCCGGTTGTGTGTGCGACAGTCAGATAAGGGATTGCATAAAAATCATTGACATGGGGTTTCCGGTATATTATGCAGGAATAAGGCCGTTGGATTCAAAAGGCCGCGGCCTGGTTGTTAATTATGATGTACCCGTGCAATGTGGCGGTGTATGGGTTAATCCCGGCGATTTGATTTTCGCCGATTTTGACGGCATAGTGGTTATACCAAAAAATCTGGAGAATGAAGTAATTGAAAAAGCTAAAGAGAAAGTTGTTGCAGAAAACCTGTCAAGAACAGAACTGCTAAACGGAAAAACACTGGGTGAAGTGTTTGAAAAATACAAAGCATTATAACTCAAATTTTATGGATCTGCAAAATCGTTCAGTAGTAATAACCGGCTCAGGATCCGGAATAGGAAGAGCCTGCGCGCTTGAGTTTGCAAAGGAAGGCGCAAATATAGTTATAGCCGATATACAGCTTGATGCCGCCCAAGAAACCGTAAGCCGCATCACCGCAGCAGGAGGAAAGGCTTTTGCCTGCGGGGTTGATGTTTCAAAACCGGATTCTGTAGCTGCATTGGTTAGTGAAACCATTAAGCAGTATGGAAAGATTGACGTGCTCGTCAACAACGCGGCCGTTCAGGTAAACAAAACAATCGTTGATACTTCTTTTGATGAATGGAATAAGCAGATGTCGGTAAACGTTGGTGGCGTTTTTCTTTGCTCCAAATTATTTTTACCGTATTTAAAAAGTACCAAAGGAAATATTGTGAATATGTCTTCTGTAAATGGTTTTTTTGTTGAGCCTTCCTGTGCGGGATATTGCGCTACCAAAGCGGCTATCACTGGTTTAACAAAAGCAATGGCCATAGATCATGGCCCGGATGGTATTCGTGTTAATTGTATTTGTCCCGGATATATTGATGCCGGATTGGCCGAAGGTTATTTTCAAAGTCAGGCAAATCCTGCGCAGTCCCGCGCCGAAGCAGGGAAATTGCATGCACTATGGCGAATTGGAAAACCGGAGGAAGTTGCACAGGTTGCAATTTTCCTGGCAAGCGATCGGGCTTCTTTTGTAACAGGCTCTGCCTATGTAGTGGATGGTGGTTTTGGTTCCGGACTGCCACCAAAATAAGTACAGCTTTTACCGAAACAGGATAACAAAAACAGTAAACAGGGTATGCTCAAAATTCAGAAAGCGCGTGATTGGTTATTGGTCGTCTTAGTAAATTTTATTTGGGCAACTCAGGTACCGGTTATACGATTGATAGGAGACAAACTGGGCCCAATGACTATTGCGTTTGTTCCGATGCTGATAAGTACCTTACTATTTATTCCTTTTTTATGGGCAGAGAATAAAAATAGGAAAGAATCCGGCCGACGTACATGGAAGGATCTGAGATATTTTATTTTACCGGGGTTGATAGGCATATTTTTAATGCAATACCTCTATACACTCGGTTCCACATTGACGCTGGCGGCCAACGCGGGTATCATTACTTTAACTATTCCGGTTCTTGTCGTCATCTTCGCCTCTGTTTTGCTAAAGGAAAAATTTAATATTGTAAGGCTAATAGGTTTTGCAATTGCAATTGGCGGTGTGTTGTTAACTTCTTTATCAGATATTAGGGGAGCCCGATTCTCAGAAAGTATATATTTTAAAGGCAACCTTATTTTTCTTTTGGCATGCAGTTGCGCTGCCTTTTTTAATACCTACAGCAAGTTACTGGTTGACAAAAAATTTACAGAACTTGAAATACTGGTTTACAGTTCATTGGTAGGCAGTATAGCATGCATTCCTTTGTTGATTTGGGTGGAACCCTTTAGTTTTTCCGGAATTATCCGTTCGGGCAGCATAGCCCTTTGGAGTTTGCTGGAACTGAGTTTGATGGTATATGGTGTATCTATGCTGCTGTTTTTTTATATACTGAAGCGCATGGATGTTTCGCAGGCAATACTGGGAAACTATTTATTGCCGTTTTTTATTTCCATGCTGGGAATTGTTTTGCTGAATGAAAAGCTTACCGTTCCCATGCTTGCCGGTGGTATAGTAATTTTTGCCGGTACGCTTATGGTAACGGTTTACGAAAAGCAACTTTTGTTGTTTTTCACCGGAAGGACTAAAAGTGCGTCTTTTAAATCCGGAGAAACACAATAAACAACTTCATATCCTGATAAATATTTGAATAACCGGTAAACATAATAAAAAAATGAAAATTACAAATGTAACAGCTACTGTTCTGCGACTGCCTCAAATTTCAACTGCTGCAGACGGAACGCAGGATGATTTGATAATAACAGTTGAAACAGATGAAGGCATTACCGGCTATGGTGAGGTGGATACCGCACCTTTTGTGGGCAAGGCGGTGGTAGACGCTTACATGTCTCATGGAACCTGCTATGGACTTCGGGAAGTAGTTGTTGGGTATGACCCGTTTGACTATGAACAAATATGGAACGATATGTGGGCTAAAACGTATTACTATGGCCGCAGCGGACCGGTAATGCATGTAATGAGCGGCATTGATATGGCGATATGGGATATAATGGGAAAGGCTGTGGGAAAACCCGTTCATAAATTATTGGGAGGTAGTTATGCAGATAAAGTGCGGGCTTATGCCAGCGCCCTGATGCCCGATAGGACTGATGAGGTTAAGAAGATGACGGAGAAATATGTGTCGCAGGGTTACACGGCTATTAAATTTGGATGGGGCCCTCTGGGCTATGATGTTCATTATGATATTGAGTTGGTTAAAACTGCACGAAAAGCAGCAGGGGATCAGGTGGATATTATGATAGATATTGGAAAACGCTATCGCTTGAAAGAAGCGGTATACGTTGCCAAAGCATTGGAACAGTTAAATATTTACTGGCTGGAAGAACCTTTACCCGCCGAAGATTATATTGGTTATAAAAGGCTCACAGCGTCAACAACGATGCGTATTGCAACAGGTGAGGAAGAAAGTGGCCGATTGGCATTTGCACGGTTGATAAATGAAACCCATATTGATGTTGTTCAGCCGGATATGTCGCGCTGCGGCGGATTAACAGAAGCAAAAAAAATTGCGACGATGACAGCAGATGCCAACATTCTTTGCGTACCCCATGCTTTTAAAACCGGAGTATTGGTTGCTGCTTCTCTACAATTTATTGCGGCTGTTCAGCATGCCCCATTTCTTGAATTTTCTGTAACGGAGTCGGCTATCCGGAAGGAATTGCTGGTTAATCCGTTTGTACAAAAAGATGGGTTTGTTGAAGTGCCCCAAACACCCGGATTGGGTATAGCCTTGAACCCCGAAATCATTCAGAAGTATGGTGCAGATATTAAGTAAATACAAAAATGGTCTCTGCATTAATCTGGCTGTAACAAACGAGGGGATTGAAATATTGCCAAAATTTGAGCGCAGCTTTGAATAGTAAACAATATGTTTTACATGCATGAAAAAGTAAATTATAACCGATGGCCCAATTGTATACGGTTGAGTAATGATGAAATTGAATTAATTGTTACCACCGACATTGGTCCACGGATAATGAAGTTTGGATTTATTAACGGGCAAAACCTGCTTTACGCTGTGCCTGAACATGCGGGTAAAACGGGTGGTGCCGAATGGCGTATTTATGGCGGACACCGGTTGTGGCTTGCACCAGAAGCTTTGCCATTCAGCTATAATCCGGACAACGATCGGGTTGACTTTGAATTGCAGAATCAATACATCAAACTGGTTCAGGCAAAGGAAGTGCTTTCAGGTATTGTGAAAGAAATGGAAATCACAATGTCGCCGGTTAAAAACGAGGTGAAGGTTTTGCACCGGCTTGAAAATCGAAATTCACAGGAGGTGGAATTGGCTGCATGGGCTATTACGATGCTTTCCCCGGGGGGGAGAGCCATAATACCACAGGAACCTTATGGTGAGGGAGATGATTTTTTGTTGCCGGCCCGATCTTTAGCGTTGTGGCAGTATACGAAAATGAATGACCCGCGCTGGGTTTGGGGTGATAGGTATATTCAGGCTAAACAGAACCCTTTATTTACTTCAGAACAGAAAATTGGTGTAACAAACAAACAGGGGTGGACTGCTTATTACCTCAACGGCGAAATATTGATAAAAAAATTCGATTTTGATCCTGCGGCGGTATATCCCGATTATAATTGTAATAACGAAACATACATTAATAAAAACTACCTTGAAATAGAAACCCTTGGACCCTTAACAAAGTTGGCTCCGGGAGATAAAGTAGAGCATACAGAACATTGGCTCCTGGCAAAAGCAACACCAGATGAAACAGACGAATCTATTGATGCTAATGTTTTACCAATCGCCAGTTCCTTTCAAATAGCAGGTTGAAATTGCCGTTAAAACAAATCTACCCACCAGCGTTAGTATGGTGATTTCGCTGTAACGCGCTTTTATTATTTTCTCTTTTTATTTAATGCTGCTGCGGGTATAGTGACCTTCGTTGGGACTAACAATAAATTTTATCCGGCTACATTAACCGGATTGGGAAAGAAAAATACTCATGGCATTTCCTGCACAAAAGAAAAGCAAGATCGGATACGGATTCAACAAGATGGTGTAACGATGCTGTTTTGCAGGAAAGTACTTTTATAACATAAAACTGGAATATAGTTTACTGCTGCCGGTTTTAATGATGTTTTTAAGTTTAATACACTACAAAACAATTGCTATGAATTTCAAATTGTTAGCATTTTCAACTCCGCAAAAAGCATTCTTACTGCTGGTGGAATTTCTCTTTTTTTTCGGTTGCGTTTTTGCCCAGGCGGATTTTACGATAACGGGTAAAATCACTGATGAAGGAACACCGTTGGCAAACGTTACCGTTCAGGTCAGGGGCGGCAGTTCGGGTACAAGAACTGACGAACAAGGAGCCTTTAACATTAGAGCGGCAAAAGGTCAGGTACTTGTGTTTTCGTATGTTGGGTATGAAACCCGGGAAGTAGTAGTGCGTGATCAGCGCACAATTATTCTCAACCTTGCGAAAACGGAAGGTAACCTGCTTGATGATGTGGTTGTGGTAGGCTATGGCACAAGGAAAAAAGCAAATTTAACAGGCGCTGTAGCAACTATAACATCCAAACAATTGGATGATCGCCCCATTACCAATGTGTCGTCTGCATTACAGGGAACCATGTCGGGGGTTACCGTAGTAAACAATACCGGGCAACCGGGACGCGACCAGGGATCTCTTCGAATCAGAGGAATAGGTACGCTGGGTAACAGCGACGCTATGGTGGTAGTTGATGGTATGATATCGGATATGAATGATGTAAATCCCAGTGATATTGAAAGTATTTCGGTATTAAAAGACGCGGCTTCCGCTTCCATTTACGGATCAAGAGCTTCCAACGGAGTTATTCTTATCACCACCCGAAAAGGGAAAGCAGGTGAAACACGGGTGCACTACAATACTTATGTAGGAAAACAGAAAGCTACCCGACTGCCCGATTATGTGGATTCGTGGCAGGCGGCAACGTTTTATAATGAAGCATTGCAGAACGAAGGGAAAAATGCCCGCTACACCGATGAAGAAATTCAGAAATTCAGAGATGGGTCAGACCCGGATAATTATTCCAATACCGACTGGTTAAAATTATTTTACAATGGCTCAGGTATTCAGCAAAACCACTATGTAGATGTAGTTGGCGGTGGTGAAAAAGTACAAACAATGCTTTCCCTGGGGTATATGTCGCAGGATGGCATTGTGGAAAACACCGGGTTCAGCCGTTATACCTCACGATTTAAGATCAGTTCAAAGCTCGCATCAAGATTGACGGTGAATGGAAACTTTGCCTATTCGTACGAAAACTTCCAGGAGCCAACCAATCCTTATATTAAAAATTTCGGAAGTGTGGTATGGCAAATCAATCGCATCGGAAGAAATGTACCATATAAATATTCAAATGGTTACTATGGTTATTATGATGATGGCAATCCGATGGCATGGCTCGAATCGGGCAGTCAAACACGCAATCATACCCACAATCTGAATGGAATTGTAGACGCAGATCTCGAAATTGTAAATGGACTTCATTTTAAGCCAATGCTTGGATACAGATTAATGCTCGGGCGGTCAAAATCATTTATTAAAGACATTCAATACTATAACTGGCGAAATGGAGAACCTACGTTTTCTCAGGGGCCAAATTCATTAACAGCTTTTAATGATGACAATTCTGTTATCACATTACAGGCTTTACTTCAATATGATAAAACCATAGGACGACACGATTTCAGGCTGCTGGGTGGCTATTCGCAGGAGTATACCAGCTACAATTACCTGAGAGGATACCGGAAAAACTTTTTGAATAATTCACTAAGTGAATTGGACGCCGGCCCGATAGACGGACAGCAATCAAATGGCTCTTCATCAGAAATAGCACTGGAATCGGTTTTTGGCCGGCTTAACTATTCTTTTAACGAACGCTATTTATTTGAAGCAAACATCCGCTACGATGGTTCGTCGCGATTTGCAAAAGAGAACAGATGGGGAACCTTTCCGTCTTTTTCAGCAGGATGGCGCATTTCGGAAGAGAACTTTTTTTTACCACTCAGAAATGTGTTTTCAGAGCTTAAAGTAAGAGGATCATGGGGAAAACTGGGCAATCAAAATCTTGTTGGTAATTACCCGTATATTCCAACCATAGCCTCCGGACAGAATTATGGTTTTGGTGGCAGTATTGCTTCGGGCGTTGCTCCTGTAAATGGCGCCAATACTAACATAAAATGGGAAACTACAACATCAACTGACATAGGACTCGATGCCGTTTTTCTTAATGGGAAAATAAATTTTACCGCCGATTATTTTGTTCGCAATACAGACCAGGTATTGCTTGATATTCCTGTAGGAAGTGTTTACGGCTTTAGTCCTCCGGTACAGAATGCAGGATCTGTACAAAACAAAGGCTTTGAATTTGATCTTGGGTATCATGGACAGGCTAAGGATTTTACCTATGATATTATGGCTAATGCATCATTCATCAAAAATACGGTAACCGATCTGGCGGGTACAGATCCGATTATCAATGGTTCTACATTTATGAAAGTGGGTTTACCTATCAATTCTTTTTATGGTTACCAGACAGAGGGAATATTTCAAACACAGCAACAGGTTGATGACCATGCTGAGCAGAGTGGAGGAGATATTGCACCCGGCGACCTGATGTATAAAGATCAGAATAAGGACAATGTGATAGATGGCGCCGACAGGGTTTATCTTGGAACCTATTTTCCCAAAGTAACATACGGGGTAAATATAGCAGTGGGCTGGAAAGGATTTGATTTGTCGGTTTTGTTGCAGGGAGCAGCGGGCGTAAAAGGTTTTGTAGAAGGAGAAGTGCTGGGATTGGTGAGCGATAAATACGGAAAACCTACCAGCATTTACAAAGATCATTGGACTGCAGACCGTCCAACCGATAAGTTTCCCCGCCTTTGGAGTTCCAATACTCAAAATGACGCTGCAGCCAATCCTTCTTCTTTCTGGATACGCGGTTCGGGGTATATGCGTGTTAAGAATATTCAGTTTGGCTACACATTCAATGGCAAATGGCTGGGCAGAGCAGGCATTCAAAAGCTAAAAGTTTACTATAGCGGACAAAATACTTTCACCTTCAGCAACTTTTACAAATGGATTGACCCTGAGGCTCCGGCGGCAGAAAGTGGTTGGACGCATCCCCAGGTTTTGGTTAACACCATTGGTTTAAATCTTACCTTTTAAATTTTGCAAATCAAAAAATTATGAAAAATAATTTCATTGCAGGAATAAGTATCTTTTTATTGTTTTGTTCCGCTTGCAACAAAGATTTTCTTGATCGCCAGCCCCTTGACGAGTACAGTGAGTCAAGCCTCTGGTCTTCTGAAAAAGATGCAACCGCTGCGCTGAATGGCTGCTATAAAAACTGGGAAGACGGTACCTGGCTTACTTATATGGATTGTGCGTCTGACAATGCATATGACCCATATCCATGGGAAGGGTATATGGAATTGGGAAATATGAAGTTATTAACGCCTACCAATACCGGAAATCATAAATGGAACTTCAACACTATTCAGAAATGCAACTGGTTTTTAGCCAATGTGGATAAAACACCCATGGATGAGGAACTCAAGACCAGAATGAAAGCAGAAGCCCGGTTTTTAAGGGCATACAAATATTTTCTGATGTCGCAGTTGTATGGAGATGTACCGTTGGTTACAAATAACATTTCTACGGAAGAGGCCAATGAAATAGAAAGAACCTCAAAACAGGAAGTCGTAAAATTTGTACTTGATGAGTTGGGTGCAATTGCCGGCGATCTTCCGGATAGCTATTCAGGAAGCGATGTGGGAAGAATTACAAAAGGCGCCGCCTGGTCGTTAAAAGCAAGAACGGAATTGTTTAATGAGAAATATGAAGATTGCATTTCTTCCTGTAATCAGGTTATAGGAAAGTACAGCCTGTTTCCTGACTATACGGATATTTTCAGAATACAAAACGAAAACAATTCCGAGATCATACTGGATGTACAGTATATAGCGAACGATCTGCCACTATGGTCGTTAGGAGTTCTTGTAACAGAATCTCAGGGAGGATGGTGGTCTGTTGATCCAACACAAAGCCTTGTTGATGCTTATGAAATGCAAAATGGCAAACTCATTACTGAACCTGGCTCCGGGTACAATCCGGATGAACCATATAAAAACAGGGATCCAAGATTTGGGGCAACAATTATTGCACCAGGCTCCTGGTACGAGGGTAGCTATTTTGATCCGTTGAATCCTTCCGGGATAGACTATTATGCGGTATACAGTTATACAGGATATGCGCCCAAAAAATATACTTCCCACCTTTCTGATATTCCGGATATGTGGAATAGCGGACTGAATATTCCGGTTATTCGCTATGCTGAGATATTGCTGACCTATGCTGAAGCCAAAATCGAACTAAACCAGATTGATGAATCGGTTTATAATGCTATAGATGAGGTAAGGTTACGTGCAGGTATGCCGGCAACAGATAAAAGCGTCTACAATACCCAGGCTAAAATGCGGGAGTTGGTTAGAAGGGAACGAAGAGTTGAGCTGGCTATGGAAGGACTTCGTTGGTTTGATGTACAACGCTGGAAAATTGGTGAGCAGGTAATGAATGGGCCTGTATTGGGGTCCAGGCTTGGTTCAGTTAATCCAAGTACCGGGGCACTTTCCCTAACCTCAGAACGGATACTATGTGAACAAAGGACATTTGATGCAAACAAGAATTATTTATGGCCTATTCCGCAGCATGAGATTGATATAAACAAGAAGCTTGTGCAAAATACAGGATATTGATATTGTACAATTGTTTTGAGAACAGGATAGCGTTAATGTTTTACCTATCCTGTTTTTTTATTATCATAAGTAATGTAAGTAATGCTAAAACAATTTTAAAATCATCCGTTTTTCAAACAACGACCCAGTAAGCATATCTGATATTTTTTTTGAGTATTGAAGGGCTTTTATACAGGCATTCATTTATTAAATACGAACCTACCCAACCGTTTATCTTAATTTATAATGCGTGTTACAAAAAAACCTGCGATTTCTCCAAAAAAGGGTATTCAAATATTTTGAGAGAACAAGATAGGATAGCAATCGATCAATATTGTGTAAAAAAATGAAGGGTTCAGCAAATATTTTTGTAGCATAGAGCCGGTACACTTTAGAGCCGGATGCTGTTTTAGGCTAAACACAAAAATAATTGCTATGAAATTAAAATCATTACCATTTCCCACCTCAGGAAAAACAGTTTTGATGCTGTTTGTCGCGCTCCTTCTCGGAGGCGCTGTTTTCGCGCAACCCAATTTTACACTAACAGGTAAAATTACAAACGGTGAATCCGCTTTGGCTAATGTATCTGTTGTGGTTCAGGAAACGCAGCAAGGTACCACCACCAATGCGGAAGGTGAGTTTTCTTTAAGTGTTTCTTCCGGGCAAACCCTCATTGTATCACATACAGGGTTTGAAACGCAAACAATAAAAATTGGAACTCAAAACCGGTTAACGATTGTTATGCAAACCTCGTCCGGAAATGTGCTGGACGATGTGGTAATCGTAGGGTACGGAGCGCAAAAGAAAACCTCTCTTACCGCGGCGGTATCCACTATGAAAGGAAAAGAAATATCTTCTGTGCCTATTGCCAATTTAAGTAATGGACTGGGCGGAAGAGTGTCCGGCGTTATTGTTAAACAGGGCTCAGGCGAGCCGGGATATGATGGTTCCAATATCTACATCAGGGGCATATCGTCTACCGGAGCCAACCAGCCTTTGCTGATTGTTGACGGAATACCGAGAACTTTTCAGCACCTTGATCCTAATGCAATAGAAACTTTCACCGTGTTAAAAGATGCTGCTGCCGTAGCGCCTTATGGTGTTGCCGGTGCAAACGGTGTAATTCTGGTTACTACCAAAAAGGGGAAAGCCGGCGCACCGTCGCTTACCTATAACGGTTATGTAGGGTTTCAGAACCCTGTGACATTACCCAAATTTGTAAATTCATACCAGTATGCTACATTGAGAAATGCAGCTGCAGCAAATGAAGGGCTGCCAGCGGCCTATACCGACGAAGAACTGCGGAAATTTCAGGACGGGTCTGATCCCGATGCTTACCCGACACATAATGATATATGGGGTACCATCACCAACAAAAATGCATTGATAACACAACACAATATTGAGGTTTCGGGTGGTTCAGAAAGAATAAAATATTACGCGGCGCTCGGCTATATGCACCAGGATGGTATGTGGAAATCGTCTGGCATAACCAATACCCGCCGTTTTAATCTTACGCTAAATCTTGATGCGCAGGTAACCAATACTACTTCGGTTTCTTTTAACCTGAACGGGCGCAATCAAAACAGCAACTTTCCTGCAGTATCTACCGGACGTATTTTTGAGCTGATCGGTTACCTGCATCCTTTGTATGGACCGTTACGTTTCAGTAACGGAATGCCAGGAACATTCCTTACCGGCAGCCTTTTTAACAGTGGTTACGATAAATACAATATCAACGCACTTTATTCGCAACTATCGGTTGAACAGAGAATACCTTTTGTTCCGGGTTTAATATTACGGGGTACAATTGCATACGAT
Organism: Chitinophagaceae bacterium; assembly: GCA_020854215.1. Taxonomy (GTDB): domain Bacteria; phylum Bacteroidota; class Bacteroidia; order Chitinophagales; family Chitinophagaceae; genus Agriterribacter. The sequence goes on from JADZFY010000233.1 coordinate 18,344, forward strand.
CCAACCTACACATCACGAAAATTATGGACACTGCCTGTGCATAAAGCAAGTCTTGATAAGTCGCAAACACCATATGTCATCAATGATGGTATCTGGGGACAAACCAAGCCTTCACTCAGTCAGAACATAGATTTTGCCACACAGCTTACCTATCAGGCCGGGTTTAACTACGATGCCTCTTTTGGAAAACATAGTGTAGCAGTGCTGGGTTTGTTTGAAGCGAAAGCCAATGACCTGGCAAGTCTTTCGGCAACGAGAAGAAATTTCAATTTAACGGTAGATGAGATCAACCTCGGTAGCTCCAGCGCAACCGATATGTCTACAGGCGGTGTTTCGAGTGCTGCAAGGCAGTCCGGACTGGTGTACAGGGTTGCCTATAATTATGCTCAGAAATATCTGGTAGAAGCAAGCGGTCGCTACGACGGAAGCTATTATTTTGCTCCAGACAAACGCTGGGGTTTCTTCCCGGCATTTTCTGTGGGCTGGCGCTTATCTGAAGAAAATTTCTTAAAGAACCGATTCAATTGGCTCGATAACCTGAAGCTCAGGGCATCTTACGGTGAAGTAGGTGCACTGGCTGGTAGTGCTTTTCAATATATGAGTACATACAATGTATTGGGTACAAACTATATTTTGGGTGGCAGTGCAGTACAGGGTATTAGTGAGAGGGCTGAACCTAATACCGCTATTACCTGGGAGCGGGCCAAAAAAACAGATATTGGTTTGGAAGCTAACTTGTGGCAGGGGTTATTGAATTTTGAAATAGATTATTTCTATGAAAAAAGATCCAATATGCTCCTTGCCCCCGATGTGATTTTGCCTGTTGAATATGGAATAGGCGTTAGTCAGGTAAATGCCGGTATCATGGAAAACCGCGGCTTTGATTTTACGATCAGTTCTGCTTATGATTTTTCCAGAGACCTGCAGGTATCATTAGGTGCGAATATGACCTATGCCCAAAACAAAATGCTACAGATTTTTGAAGGTCCCACCACTTATAATAATCCTAACCGGCGGCTTACGGGCAGACCCCTGGGCACACAATTTGGATACCATGCCCTTGGGTATTTCCAGGCAGATGATTTTGATGGTAACGGCGCCTTAAAACCCGGTATAGCTACACAACCCTGGGGAGCGGTACAACCGGGCGATATCAGATATGAAGATTTAAACAAAGATGGCAAGATCAATAATGATGATTTAACAGTAATAGGCAATCCAACAGCGGTTCCGGGAATTATTTATGGGTTTTCTCCGGCAGTGAGGTATAAGGCATTTGCACTGGAACTGTTGTTTCAGGGGGTAGCAAAAACCAATTGGTATTATCATGGTTCTTCTATTATGCCTTTCTGGGAAACCATGCTCCCCTATGAGCAGAACTTTGACTATTGGACGCCTGAAAATACCAATGCCAGATTTCCAAGGTTAACCTCTTCTCCAACCGTAAACAATGAACAACGATCCTCTTTCTGGATGGGCAGTTCCAATTACCTGCGGTTGAAGAGTGCAACACTTTCCTATACCATTCCTTCGGCAGTTATGAGCCGTATTAAACTTCAGAGTGCAAGGATTTATTTGTCAGGACAAAATATTCTTACCTGGACAAAACTGATGAACTACGATCCGGAAGTTGGCCCTAATAATTCGTGGATACCCAATGGAACCTGGGGTTATCCAAATCAGAAAGCATTCTCGATAGGAGCTAACATTACCTTTTAATGAGCAAAAAATATTCACGTATGAACAAGCAATTTTTAAATATATCATTCAGCGCGATCATTTTAGTTGTGGCATCACTATCTTTTACATCGTGTAAAAAGTTTCTTGATGTGGTACCCAAGAATCAGGTATCAGACGCCACATTGTGGGCTACTCAGGATAATGCAGATTTATTTCTGAACAATATTTATGCCTCTGTCCCTACATTGGATGTGGGCGATCCCTGGGAAAATTTCTCGGATAATGCCTTAAATGGTCAGGCTGGTCGTGTAAGTACCAATGTTTACGGCCCCGGTCTCTACACACCTGCCAATACTCCCAGCAGATGGGGGCATTTTACCAATATCCGTAAATGCAATTTGTTTATTGAAAGAGTGACAGCTTCAGATTTGCCTGAGAGCTGGAAGAAAGTAAGGCTGGCAGAAGCCCGCTTCCTAAGAGCCTACTTCTATTCTTTGTTATGGACTTATTATGGCGGAGTGCCTATTATTACCGATGTGCTCAATATCAGCGAGCAGGGCGACGCAGTGTTTCGTGCAAGAAATACCTCGGAGGAAACGGCTAATTTTCTCATTTCTGAATGTGCAGCAATTGAAGCAGACTTGCCGGTAAACGCCCAATCCGGAAGAGCAACCAGGGGTGCTGCGTTGGCGCTTCAGGGTAGCATAGAATTGTTCAATGCCAGCCCGTTAAAAAACCCATCAAACGATCTGGCACGTTGGCAACAGGCAGCAGCAACCTATCAAAAGGTAATAGATCTGAATAAATACAGTTTGTTCCCGGATTATACTACACTTTTTTATGAAGACAACAACAACAATGAAGAAGTGATATTCAGCCGCCAGCATATGGGCGGAACCTCCCTTGCCAACTATATCGGACAAATAGGTCCGCGTTTTGTTAACGGCTCTCTTACAGGTTGGGGACATGTTGATCCCACACAGGATCTGGTAGATGAATACGCAATGGCTAACGGACGTCCTATTACCGACCCGGCATCGGGGTACAACCCTCAAAATCCTTATGTAAACCGCGAAAAGAGATTTTATGAATCGATCATTTACGATGGTTCGGTTTGGCTTGGCGCTACCATGATTATGAAGCAGGGTGTGGGTAGTCTCAACGCAACCGACTTAAACAACAGCAGCATATCTACAAGAACAGGATACTATGTGATTAAAGGGGTTAATCCCAAATATGCAGGAGCCCAGGACAATGGCAACAGCGCCAACTGGATTATATTCCGCTATGCCGAAGTGTTGCTCAGCTATGCCGAAGCAAAAAATGAAGCTTCGGGCCCGGATCAATCTGTTTATGATGCGATAAATGCGATAAGAGACAGATCAGACCTGCAGGATCTTCCTTTAGGATTAAGCCAGGCAGAAATGCGTACAGCAATTGCCCGCGAAAGAAGGGTGGAGCTTGCATTTGAAGAAAAAAGACTGCCTGATCTGCTTCGTCTGAAGCTCGCGGAAACCAAGTTAAACGGAACCGTACACGCAATAAAAATTGATATTGTAGGCGGAAATACCGTTTATACCGTAGTGCCTGCGGGTGGCGGCACAAAAGTTTTTGATCCTGCAAAAAATTATGTTTTACCCATTCCGCAATCTGCAATAGATAGAAACAAAAACCTGGTGCAAAATCCTAATTACGAATAATATTTGGATATTGATGTTTAGTTTTAAGGATTTTTTTTGAATCGTGTATTAACAGAAAGGAAGTCATCATGCGCAGGATTTTAAATTTGGCATTTGGGGCTATGATTATACCGGGAATAACAGGCGGGGCCATTGTGTCCCAGCCTGTTTTAACCCCGGGGAAATCCAATAACATTGAGAATATTAAAGTCGTTCTTTCTTTTGGAAATCATGCTCCTTCCCGTACGGCACGTTGGGTACATTTGAAAGCCGGTTCACCCGGGGTTGTGCTATCAGAAATTTCGGGCCGAAAATCTGAAAAGAAAGATCAGATAGCTGCTTCAGGGTCTGTGCTCCATTGTGGTGCAGGTGATGTGGATGAATTGGTTGCAGGTGTAAGTTATACTACCCCTATGGCGCCGTTAAGGAAATTAGCCGGTTGGAAGGATGGTTATGCCGTAAATGACGACGCCATGTGGGGTTACCTGATGCAACATGGTGCTTCCGGCCAGGCAGAACGTCTAAAAGATGATCCGTGGAATAAACCTGATGCGCCTTTACTTACTATTCAGTTAGATAAGGAAGGCGTACAAGGATTTACCATCGGGCTGGAACAACTCATCCGGCATGGCGCCATGTGGCTGCCTGAGCAGGATGTGTTTGTTACACTGGCAGATAAACCTGTTGATTTTAAAACACATGTAGCCTCCTTACCGGGACAGCGCATACTCGATGCCGTTGCAAAACAACCCGATGCGTCACTTGAAACATTCAATAAACTGTGGCCAGATTTTGGCAATCCGCTGCAATGGAATGCTTCCTGGCAAACCAGATATATGGGCACCACCGGGCATCTTACCGTAACCGCCGCCGCACACGGGTCTGTTTATAAATTTGCTGTTGACAGATGGGCCAATGTTCGCCCGGATTTTGCTTCTCCGCATAAGTTTAGGCTTGATTTCGAATGGCCGGGAAATCAATGGAAACGCCAGCATATCATTGACGGACTGCCGGTTATTGTTACCAACTTGGAGAATAACGGACAACTTGCTCAAATAGAACAGTTCGCTGCTCCACTGGTTGACCTTTCAACAACCATTCGCGGATATGTACCCAGTGTAATGTTTAACAAAGTAAGCATATCCGGAAAAGCAGGTGCGTTCAGCCTGGGTATTTCCCTGCATAACGAATTAAAAGATCACGAAGTTCAGGCTATTCAAATAAAGGACAACTGGGCTATTGCCGATAAACAAACCGGAAATGTTTTTTTAGTTGTGGAGACCGGGAAAGATATTTATATAAAAGCCGGAGATCCGGTACCCAATAAAAACGGACAGCAAATTGCATTAACCATTTCTGGTGTGCTTACCGAAGGAGCAAGCCGGGAGTTTGTAGTTAAGCTGCCTTCTCCCGCTATTGTTCCTGCTGAAATAGCCAGACTCGGAAATCTAAATTACGATGATGAAAGAAAAAAAATTATAGATTACTGGGAGCGATGGATTGGTAAAGGCGCCCATTTTGAAGTACCCGAAAAGGCGGTGAACGATCTGTTCCGGGCCAATATCTGGCATTCCCTTGTATTGCCACGCCATACATTGGATATAGACGGGAAAGATCATATGGATTTGCCCTATGCTAATACGGCTTACGGACAAAGAAATGCAGACTGGCCCATTAACCAGTCAGTATACGTAGACTATATGATTTATGGTATGCGTGGGTATGATAAAGTGGCGCAGGATGAATATTTGGCCATGTTTAAAAGTCAGCAGCAGAAAGATGGGAGAATAGGAGGGTTCGCCAACTGGGGCGTGTACTCACCCGGCCAACTGTATGCCATAGCTCAAAATTATTTGTTGTCGGGTAACAGAAAACAATTTGAAGAACTGCTTCCCCAATCGCTTAAAACGCTCGACTGGTGCCTGGAACAGGTGGCTAAGGCCAATGAAGGAACAGGTAGAACGGGCTTAATTTTACAGCCACTCAATGATCTTACCAACGCCGAAAGAGAATGGGCTTTTAACCAGGCCTATTATGCGGGCGGACTGGAAACATTCGCCAAAGCATTGTTTGCGTTTAACCATGCCCGTGCGGACGAAGTTCGTAATGTAGCGGCAAAAATGAAAGCAGATATAGTAAAAGAGTTTGCCCGCAGCAGCGTAAAATCGCCGGTAGTGCAGTTAGAAGATGGTACCTGGATCAACTACGTTCCAACCGATGCCCTTACGCCCCGGCGCATAATGGATCAATGGTATCCAACCGATGTAGATACCGGTCCGCTTCATCTCACCCGGCTGGGGGTAATAGAGGCGAACCACTGGCTTACCACTGCCATGTTGCATGACCACGAAGACAATCTGTTTTTTAAAAACCAGGGTGCTGCAAACGAACCGGTATATGTGCAGCAGGCTACGGCTTATTTGTTAAGAGATGAACCTAAAGCAGTAATACGTGCGTTCTATAGTTTGATGGCCTGCGGATTTTCTCACGAGCAGTTTACTTCATTAGAGCATCGCTGGGCCTGGGGCCAATACTACGGCCCACCAAGTACCGATGGCGCATGGTTTGAAATTTACAGAAGAATGCTCATTAATGAGTGGGGGAATGATACGTTGATGATCGGTCAGGCTATACCCCGTAACTGGCTGGAGCATGGGAAAAAAATTGAAGTAAAAAATGCGCCTACGTATTTCGGGAAAGCATCTTTTTCTATAGAGGGATTAAACCAGAACAACGAAATTAAAGCTGTAGTTGAAGTGCCGGATAGAAATGCGCCACGGCAGTTGCTTGTTCGTTTTCGCCATCCTTCAGGAAAACAGATCAAATCTGTAATAGTAAATGGAAAAGGCTGGAAGCATTTTGATGTTAAAAAAGAATTTGTCAGCATCCCTGTTCCTTCAGGGAAATATGTTATCTCTGTAAGGTATTAAACCATATAAAAGTATTTTTTACTGAACGTGGATAGAAGAGATTTTTTGAAGCTTAGCTCTGTTGGTTCTGTTGGCATAACAAAAGAACAATGGTGGAACAAATCTGTAAATGAGATTTATGATGCTCACGTTTTTGAAAAAGCTCCTGATGTATTGATTGATCCGATTGTTCCTATAAGATTTTTTACCAATCGAAAAGATAAGATACTTCAGCAGCTTATTGAACTTAAGAAGGTTTATGGTTTAAAGCGATTTCTTTTTGCTGCACCAATGGAGGATATAAGATTAAGCGGTTTTCCGGGCCGGGAAGTGTATCAGCAAATCGGAGATACCCTGCTTGAAGCAAAACAGGCGCTCGGCTCTCATGGCATTAGTATCGGTTGGTGGTGCGCTCCTTCAATTCGTTCGGGTTATAATGGCCGGTTTCAATACATAACCGATTTAAGTGGGCTGGTGTCGGATAGTTCACCCTGTCCGCTTGATCCTTTTTTCAGAGAGGAGTTTAGTAATAATATTGCTTTGGTTGTACAGATTGCCAGGCCATTTGTTGTTCAGTTTGAGGACGACTTTGAATTGAGCTGGCAACCTCCCCATGTAAACTTCGGTTGTTTCTGTCCGCTTCACCTGGCTGAATTTTCTAAACGGCAGGGACGATCATACAGTCGGGAGATGCTGTTGGATATGTTTAAAAAGAACGATGATGAAACGGTTGCCCTTCGGCGTAGTTGGGCTGAATTAAGCCGGGACAGCCTCGCAGGATTTGCAAAGTTGATAAGAGAGAAGGTAGACGAGATAGCGCCCGAAACCCGGATATCGCTTTGCCAGTCTGGTGTGGCTGATTTCGACGGAGATTTTACCGAAGCCGTTACAAGAGCCTTTGCCGGCAAAGCCCGGCCAATGGTCAGGCTTTATGGATCAAGCTATTCTTCAGATGAGCCGGTTTCATTACCCGCAAGTATTTTTCATGCATTATACAGCCGGCAACACCTCCCTGCTGATATTGAATGTTTGCATGAATCCGATACCTATCCCCATACCCGATTTTTTATGTCGGCTGCCAAACTCAGGAGTTTTATGACGGCGGCATTTGCATACGGATTTAACGACTCCTTATTCTATGCAACCCAGTATCTGGATAATTTACTGGAAGAACGGGGCTACCTGGAAATGTTTAAAAAAGAGGTAAAACGTTTTTCAGAGATCAAAGAAGAGGTGGCCGATGCACCGGTAGCCGGATGTGAAATGCTGCATCTTCCCTTTGCCCACACCGGAGTGCGGTACAAAGCAAGCGGCCCGGGCTGGAATGGAAGACCCGGTGCACCTGAGAATCCCTGGATCAACGTTTTGGGAAGATTTGGAATACCATACACTTCAAAAAATGGAAAAGTTAAAGTAGTTTCAGGTGCATCATTAAAAATAATGAGTAGCGGTGAAATTGAGACACTATTGCGTGCTGCTATTTTATTAGACGGTTACGCCGCTTATATACTTTCGCAAAAAGGATATGGAAAATGGATAGGAGCAGAGGTGGAGCCTGGCAAAGACCCTAACTTTTGTTTTGAAGGCATAAGAAACGTCAGCAGGCATAAGAATTTGAAAGGAGAATTAATATATAATCTCATTTTTTTTCCCGGAAGTAGTAGTGAGGGAGGGATTTTTTATGAAATGACTCCCGATCCTAAAGCTGAGATCATTACAGATTTTTTAGATCCTGAAGAAAAACCGGTGATACCTGGCTTTATCCGGTTCGAAAATGAATGGGGTGGCAGAGTAGCTATTACGGCGTTTGATTTACATCAAAACAAGTCTTCTGCCGTTTTCAACTATAAGAAAAAAGAATTGTTGAGAGAAACTATAGAATGGTTAGGGAAAGAACAATTGCCCGTATTTATTAATGATCATCCCAACATTTTTTGCATCTGTAATAAAAGTGCCTCCGGTAAGTACTTAATTGTTACGGCAATTAACCTGAGTTCAGATAGTGCTGATTCACTATCCATTGATGTGCCAGCGGGATGGGAGCATGCTGCTGCCTTTCAACTACAGCGTGAAGGGATCTGGGCGGCCGTTTCTCCAAAACGATCCGGAAGAACAATGAAATTAAATGCAACGCTTCATTTAATGGAACCGGTAGTGATTAAAATAAAAAAATGAGTGTCAAAATAAGAATATCATGCTGAACGTAAGGCTTATTTTTTTATGCGTTTGCATCCTGGCAGGAAGTTATGCCTCGTCGCAGGTTACCAGTATTAATGTAGACTTTGGTAAAGAACTTGGCCCCATGAAAATGGAACAAATGGCACTGGGGCAGGGCGGACTATCGGAAGAGCCAATGCTGGCCGGTCGCGTAACAGAAATCAGGGCATTGCACCCCGCTATCATCAGACTCTTTGTTAGCGAATATTATAATGTGCTTCCTCAAAAAGGGAAATATCATTTTACAACACTCGACAGTATGGTGAACAACATCCTGCAAACAGGAGCGAAGCCATTCATGAGTTTTTGTTTGAAACCCAAATTGTTTTTTCCGGTAATTGACCAGGATATTGTTGAACCCAATGATTACGCAGCATGGGAACAGTTCGTTCATGATGTGGTAAAACACTATTTGGATAAAGGAGCCGGTATTACCTATTGGGAAGTAGGTAACGAAGTGGATATTGGCGAAGACGGCGGTACGCCTTACCGGTTCAAACCCGAGAGTTATGCACGGTATTACAAACATACGGTTGCCGCTATTCTTCGTGCCGATCCTAATGCAAAGGTTGGCGGGCCGGCGCTGGCGTATTATAAATCGCCTATACTTCCGGAGTTACTCCGTGTTTGCTCGGCAGAAAAAATACCCCTGCATTTTGTTTCTTTTCATCATTACAACAACAGCCCTACGGTTATTCGCGGACAAATAGAATATGCAAAAAATCTTGTTGCGCAGTATCCCGGTATAAAAGCGGAAACGATAATGAACGAATGGAATGTGGATTTGTTCAATCCTATTCTTGATCCGCGGTTTCAGCCCTGCTATATTGCCGAAACCATCTGGCAAATGAAGGATGCCGGACTGGACTGGTCATGCTATTATCATATCCGCGACTGGTATGTGTCGTATGAAACATTCTCCCGGATCCACTCGGTTGAGGGCACCGCATTTATGACCCGGTGGTGGAACAGGCAGACCCAGTTCAGCGGATTGTTTGACTATCAAAACCAGATAAGACCCGCATATTTTACGTTCAAACTGTTGTCGAGAATGGCAGGTAATAAACTGGCGCTCACCTCTTCCAATGACAGGGTACACGGCTTTGCTACGCACGACACGAAGCTGCGGATGCACAATATGATGCTTTGGAATTTTTCGGATCAGCCGGTAACCGTTAACATCAGTCTGAACGATCTGCCAAAAGATATGCGGGTTCGTCATATGGTATTGGATGCAAGTGGTGCCGCCTTAGACGAGAACCAGCGTTTGCGGCCGGACCCTTTTGTTCAGATCAAAAAAGGCACACAATCGTTAACCTTAAAATTAGAACCGTGGGCGGTACATTACTGGTCGTTGGAGTAGCTGTTATTTGGGCAAATAAAAATTATGAATTTGTTTAATTGTTTTGAAATCCGAACTTGGTTGAATGGACTTTGTTTTTTCTTTAAACCGCAGAGAACGCAAAGCAGACCGCAAAGGAGCGCAAAGAAATCCCTGGGGAGCTTTGCCTTCGCCGGGGTGTAATTAAATTGAAAGAGGTTTATGACAATTGATATCCATACACATGTTTTTGATGCGGCGCAGCATTTTGGGCCAAAGCTCAATGCCGACCTGGTACGGTGTGGCGTTGATCCCGCTGTATGGGGAAACGTGGAAGAACGGCATCTGGAAACGACAAAATCTGCGGATGTAGCCGTAGTGTTCGGATTACAGGCATCAGCAACAGATTGGAATATTCCTAACGAAATGGTTGCGGCGCATGTAGCAAAAGCTCCTGAGAGATTATTGTTTTTTGCATCTGTTGATCCGCTTAGTCCCCACTATATGGATGAACTGGAAAAATGCCACCGCCATCTGGGTGCAGTGGGAGTTAAACTGGCGCCGTTGTATCAAAATGTACACCCGCAGGATAAAAGGTATTATGAAATATACGCGTACTGTCAACAGCATGGATTGCCTGTACTTTTTCATGCAGGTACTTCATTCGTAAGCGGTACGCCGCTTGACTATTCGCGCCCGGTTCATTTTGATGCCGTTGCGGTTGATTTTCCTGATTTGAAAATGGTACTTGCCCACCTCGGTCATCCCTGGGAAGGTGAAACCATTTCGGTAATTCGCCGGCATGCCAATGTATATGCCGATATATCCGCTTTGTATTACCGCCCCTGGCAATTTTATAATTCCATGCGTTTGCTGATAGAGTATAAAGCGCAGCACAAAGTATTGTTTGGCTCTGATTTTCCTTTCACAACCACCGGCGATTCTCTAAAAAATATAAGGCTATTGAATAGCGTAACCGGAAAAAGTGGTTTACCCGAAGTTCCGTCATCGGTAATTGAAGAAATTATTCATCGCGACGCGTTGCGTTTGCTAAACCTTCCCAACCCTTTGCAAAAGTGAGTACAGTTCCACCATATATGCAGGCATTGCAATTGCAGGGAATTGACCGGCTGGTGCAGGTTTCTGTTCCGGTACCCGTTCCCTCAGATGATGAAGTATTGATTCAAACAAAAACAGCTACAATTTGTACTTCAGATCTTCACGATATCCAAAGCAACCCATTTGGAATTGCGTATCCGCGTGTAATGGGTCATGAGGGCGCTGGTGTTATTGTTCAATGTGGCGCTAAGGTTAAAGCGTTACAACCCGGCGACAGGGTTGCCGCTCATCCCGTTATTCCCTGTAGTGTTTGTGAAGAATGTTTGCGGGGTTTGGAACATTTGTGTTCCAATATGGGTCATTTGGGAATTGACCGCGATGGCTGTTTTGCCGAATATTTTGTATTGCGGGCGGATAGGGTAAGAAAAATTCCTGCGGATATGCCTTATGCAACAGGAGCTTTGCTGGAGCCGGTGTCCGTTTGCCTGGAAGCGGTTGCACGTGCCGGAAATTTGAAGGATAAAAAGGTATTGATTGTTGGCGATGGTCCTTTTGGAAATATTATCGCCCGCCTGGCGGTAAAGGCTGGCGCCGGTTGTACAATGGTTGTCGGTCGCACGCCGTTTCGGCTGCAAATGATTCCCGGGGTGGAAATTGTAGATAAGACGCCTGACAGGTCTGTTGATATTGCAATACTGGCGGTAGGAAACTCGGATGCAGCAAACACCTGTATGAAAGCATTGCGGCCGCGTGGCAGGATGGTAGTATTCAGTGCGGTGCATCAACCGGTACCCGTTGATCTTTTCAGCGTTCATGTGCTGGAACTGGAAATTGCAGGCGCATGTAATGATGAAAATAAAATAGACGAGGCGTTGCAATGCCTGGGAGAGAAAGGTTTGGAATTGCAGGATATTATTACGCATCAAATTTCGTTTGATCGTTGGGAGGAGGCATTTGATATGGCACGCAATGGTCACGGCAGGGCACTAAAAGTTGCCCTGATATTTCAATAAATAAGTGTAGAAGTATTTATATGAAGATTTCCAATGTAGAAGCATTTATTCTCCAGTCGCCTTTTGAAATTACAAACCCGGCGGGAAGTGATGAAGCGCGTGGTGTAAAGCATTGTTTATTGATTAAGGTAAGTACGGATGAAGGAATCACAGGATGGTCGGATGTGGAAACGTCTCCCCATGTAGGCGAAGCTGTAGTAAATGCGCCGGAGAGCGGCGCAGGCATGTTTGAAGGATTGAAAGCATTGGTTATGGGAGAAGACCCTTTTGATGTTGAAAGGCTATGGGATAAGATTTACAAAGGCACCATCTATTTTGGAAGAAGAGGAGTGGCCATGCAGGTACTGTCCGGTTTTGATATAGCCTGTCATGATATTATTGGCAAAGCCATCAACCGGCCCGTGTATAAAATATTGGGCGGTGCAAGAAGAGACAAAATTCGTGCGTATGCTTCCACTCTTTTTCGGCCAACAACCGATGCTATGAAGGCGGCCTGTGAATATTATAGGCAGCGCGGTTTTACGGCAGTTAAGTTCGGATGGGGTGTATTTGGACAAAATACAAAACAGGATATAAAATTAGTGGCAGCGGCAAGAGAAGCGCTGGGGCCTGAGATTGAGTTAATGATTGATGCCGGGTGGATGGTGAACCGGAGCTCCTATGATGCTATTGAATTGTGCCGTGCGTTGGAACCTTATAATATTTTTTGGCTGGAAGATTTTTTACACCCCGAATCGTATCAGGGTTACAGGAAGGTAAAAGAAGCCGGTGTAAAAACACGCATTGCAGCAGGTGAACAGGAAGCAACCGCCTGGGGCTTCCGGCAACTGATCGTTGAGGGCGGTGTAGATGTAGTACAGCCGGATCTTTCACGATGTGGTGGATTTACCCAGGCAAGGAAAATTATGTGGGAGGCAGAACATGCAGGCGTGGATGTTTGTCCCCATGCATGGCTCACGGATTTATTAACAGCCGCCAGCCTGCACCTGAATGCTGTTTTGCCCCGCTCCTTATTTCTTGAATACAATGTGAGTGACAACCCGATGCTGAGGGAACTGATTCAAAACCCGGTTCAGATGGACGCACAAGGGTACATTCCTGTTCCCCAGGGTGCAGGTTTGGGTATTGACATAAATGAAGACGCGATCAAACACTTTTGTATAAATCGATGATGAAAATATGCCGGAAGTTTACTTGTTACCCGGCAGTTGGTACACCATGAAATAACAAAACAAATAATATTTTAACATGGAAACAAAAACCAGACTTTACACCGACGAAGAGAAATTTAAATGGATTAAGGAGAACTTATATGTGGCCATTGTTTGTGATGTATTGGATATCCTTGGATACCGGAACCAGGCGATGCACCAGCGATTAAGACCGCTTGACGGGGAAAACTGCGTAATGGTGGGACGGGCAAGGACCTACCGTTGGATGGAAACGGACTATATTGAAGAGGATGCTTATAGTCTGGAGATTGAGGCCGTGGACTCACTCACAAAGGGAGATGTGGTCGTACATTCTACAGACTATGCAGGTACCAATGCACCCTGGGGGGAATTGATGAGTACCATCGCCAAACGAAACGGTGCGGTGGGTTGTATCTGCGACAGTATGATCCGGGATTGCAAAAAAATTATGCACATGAAGTTTCCTGTTTTCTATGGAGGCATTCGCCCGTTAGACAGCCTTGGCAGAGGACGGGTGATGGCCTATGATGTGCCTGTGCGCTGTGGTGAGGTGGTGGTAAACCCCGGCGAACTGGTATTCTCCGACTTTGATGGTGTGGTGGTTGTGCCCCGCGAAATAGAAGACAAAGTGCTTCACATGGCTTTTGAAAAAGTGTCTAAGGAAAATCAGTCGAGAACAGACTTGCTAAATGGTGATTCTCTGCGGGTTGTATATGATCGTTATGGCGTACTTTAATCAATAATACAGTATGAATATTCTTTGTGTAGTTGCTCACCCGGATGATACGGAAATTCTTTGTGCAGGTACACTTATCCGTTATGCAAAAGAAGGGCATCAGGTTACTATAGCAGTATTTACGGATGGCAGCATGGGAGATGCCGTAATAGTTCCTGATAAACTGGGAAAGATACGGGAAGCTGAAACCCGTGCTGCAGCGGCAATTATTGGTGCAAAGGTAATTTGGGGAGGCGTGATGGATGAGCACGTATTCCCCGACCGGGAACAAAGACTCATTATGATTGATATACTAAGGGAAGCAGACCCGGATATTATTTTCACCCACTCGCCTAACGATTACCATCCCGATCACCGGTATGTGGAACAACTGGTTTTTGACGCGTATTTTCAAAAAGGACTGCCGCATATCCCCAATCAAACCTTACCCGCCTGCCGCTTTGGTCAATCGCAATTATATTTTATGGATAATCTTGGAGGAATAGGCTTTTCACCAACGGAATATGTTGACATTACGGAAGTATTTGAAATAAAGAAGCAAATGCTGGCTTGCCATAGCAGCCAGTTTGAAGCCATGCGCGATTTGGCCAATACCAATTTGTTCGATATGATAGAAGTGCAGGCGCGGTTCAGGGGATTGGCTGCAGGCTGCAGATACGCAGAAGGATTTACCCGTATGGATGCATTTCAGCGGGGACTAACAAGCCGGGTTTTACCATGAATTTTACCTTCATCAAATGGAAGAACCGGGATGCGGTAAAATGCAGCCTTAATCAATACGAATTGATAGCAGGCATATCCGCTGGTCCCCGCATACTTTCGGTTAGTCATGAAGGTGGTAATAATCTTTTATACGAAGACGATACGGATTTTAGTGTAGGAGAATGGCGTATTTACGGTGGCCACCGGTTTACCGTAGCACCTGAAAGTGCTGATAGTTATTACCCGGATAACGAACCCTGTGATTTTAAAGTTATGGAATCAAAATTGCTGATCTCAGCTAAGCAAAGGTCAAATGGGATCCGGCTTTCTTTAGAAATAAGTAAAACATCTGACAAAAAAGGATTTGAAATACAGCATATCCTTGAGAATAACGGAAAAGAAGAATGGTGGGGAGCCTTGTGGGCTATAACCTGTGTTCCCCGTTCGGCGCGGATATTTGCTTCCTGTACTACTGATCGCATTCATTACTGGCCCGGAACCGATCCTGCTCAATGGCAACAGGTAAATAATCAGCTAACGGTAAATGCCGGAAATTTCAGAGGGAAAATCGGCTGGCACAGCCAACATCCGGTATTAACTGCCATTCAGCAACAGGGAACATTGGTTATTGACAGCCCGGATTTATCTATTCCCGAAGCATGTGTTGATAACGGTAGTAATACAGAATTGTTTGTTTGCGCAGCGTATGCTGAACTGGAGACTTTGAGTGAAAGTGTATTGGTAGCAGCAGGCGAATCTGCCAGCCACATGCAACGCTGGCGATTGCAGCCATCGTTATACTCACATGCTTAACGAATACGCAATTGATTGTGATGTGCCGTATCCTTTTATGGGAAGTGAGGGGAGAGCAATAAAAGATTTTTTCATTTTGCCTTTTTACCTTTCACCAAAAATCAGCTTTATAACACTTAATAGCTTATCAGTATTCTTATGGAAAATTTTCATCTTTCACTGGCAGATATACTGATCATTGTTGGAGAAACATTGCTGGTAGTTGTTATTGGATTAATGGCAGCAAGGAAGGTTAAGCGAACTACAGAAGGCTATTTTCTGGCATCCGGCAATATGCCCTGGTACCTCATTGGCGCCGCATTCGTATCCACCTCTGTATCGAGTGAACAAATTGTAGGTACTATGGGCGCAGCTTACAAAGGGGGGCTGGCAATTGCCAACTGGGAATGGTGGGTATTACCTACGTATTTACTGATGATGATCTTTTTTATTCCCATGTATTTGCGAAATAAAATAATGACGGTACCCGAGTTGTTAAACCGGCGTTTTGGGCCCGCCTGCGGCGCTATTTATAGTTTTGTAATACTAATTGGTTATGTTTTTGTTTTCCTTCCACCCGTTATATATGGCGGCAGCATAACACTGAGTGAGCTAACCGGGTGGAATCAGGGTTATGTAATGGCCGGTATTGTGCTGGTAACAGCCAGTTATACATTATTGGGCGGATTAAGCTCTGTAATGTGGACGGATGCCATTCAGTGTGTGATGCTGATAGGAGGGGGAGTGATATTTTATTTTGTGGCATTGGATAAAATTCCCGGTGGCTGGGATGCCATGGTTGCTGCGGCGCCGGAACGCTTTCATCTGTACCAGCCTCCCGGTGATTCCGAAGCGCCGTTTGCCGGGCTTATCCTCGCATCATTTGGTGTATTTTTATTTTATCAGTCTTCTAACCAGGTTATGATCCAGCGCATTCTTTCTGCCCGCAGTACCTGGGATGGTATGATGGGACTTATTTTTTCGGGGTTCATTAATATTGTGCGGCCATTAGTAACCTGCCTGCTCGGTTTAATTGTATATCATTGGTTAGATATTATGCAACAGGGACCTTCCTTATTACCCGATAACCAGGATAGAGCATTTCCTGTAGCGCTGGAACTTTTTGCGCCATCCGGATTGAAAGGGGTTATTCTGGCCGGTTTTTTTGCAGCGGTAATGTCCACCGTAAGTGCGCTCTCTAATTCTGTAGCTACTATTTTTTCTCTGGATGTGTACAAAAAGTTTATCCGTAAAAATGCTCAGGACAGGGAACTGATAATTACGGGGCAGGTTTCTGGCGGCACTGCATTGTTGATATCTTCTTTGGTGGCCCCTTTAGTGGGGAGAATTGGATTGTTCAAATATTTTCAAACGGGGGTTACCTATATGGCCACTCCGTTTATTTCCGTATTGCTAATGGGTATTTTCTGGAGAAGAACCAGCTATACCGGCGCTATTGCAGGGCTAATTGGCGGTGTGTTTATTCAGATCGGACTTGCCGTTTCTTTATTAGCGGCGGATATACAGCTTCATTGGTTATATGTTGGGGCAATTGCACAGGCTTTAACTATGCTGCTGATTGCCGTAGTTTCATTGAACTCCACCCCACCAGCGGATGAACAGGTAAAGCCTTTTTTATGGAGATTGTCATGGCTACGTACATTGGAAGACGGTGCAAAAAAACGACCCTGGTGGCAAAGTATTAAACTATGGCTGGCATTGTATACAATAGCGTGGTGTTATATCTACTGGAAATTTTGGTAACAGGTTTTTGCATTACCTTCTAAATACGCTGTAGGAAATGATTTGAAATTTATTCCTTATAGTGACACTCATATATTTGTATGCTGATAGGGGTTGCTTTGCTTCTGAATTTTTTAGAAAAAAATGGCAACAATTATTGATTGTAAAGTTGATGGTTATCAAAAGAATTAGAATGAACCGGTGAGATCACTTTATGTTCCATCTTTTTCAATTCCATGTCATTTCTTTCTATTAGGCGCTAATTCGCGATTGCCGCGTTCTGTTATTCTATCATTGAATTGGGGAGGAGAAAGTAGTGGTAAACCTCTGTTGGAATTGAAAGGGTCGACGTATACTGCTTTGAATGGAGGATATACCCTGCAGGGTGGGGTAACCATTTTTTATTTTTTGGTTGATTAGAAGAAAATGGAATCAATTTACTTCCTCCGTTGGAGGCGACGGGTTGTTTAAAGATTCTGATTTCGGAGTGAGTAGGATATTCAGGAGGCCTGCCTGCGTTCTAAACCCGTACAAGCACCAACATAACACTTACTTAATTTTTCTGAATAGAGAATATAACAGAATACCACAAAATAAAAAACCCCGGCATAGTTGCTGAGGTTTTGTGATCCCGCTGGGACTTCCCCTGTCAGGGGATAAACTTCTCGTCCCGGATTTTGCTAACGCAAAAAAAGCGATCCACTATCGTGCATCGCTTAGTTATCACTTCGTGATCCCGCTGGGACTTCCCCTGTCAGGGGATAAACTTCTCGTCCCCGATTTTGCTAACGCAAAAAAAGCGATCCACTATCGTGCATCGCTTAGTTATCACTTCGTGATCCCGCTGGGACTCGAACCCAGGACCCATACATTAAAAGTGTATTGCTCTACCAACTGAGCTACGGAATCCGCTGATGTTTTACAACATAGCTCCCTTTCGTTTTTGGGAGTGCAAAAATAAGGGAAAAACACATTCACGCAAATTAAAAAATAATCTAAACGGGCTTCCTGCGCATCCATAGCTGATCCTTATGAAACTCAACCGTGTTTCAAACTGTAAAAGGCTGCTTATTACGGGTTCAGTCGCTTATTTTTGCACGAATTGCGTTGTACCATTGCGAAACGAACTCATGCCCTTAATAACACTAACATCAGATATCGGACAAAAGGACTACCTCGTTGGGGCAATTAAAGGACAATTGTTACAGGCTGTGCCAGGGTGCACTTTGGTGGATATCAGTCATGAACTTACCCCATTTAATTATCCCAGGGCGGCTTATTTGTGCCGTAATGCCATTAAAAATTTTCCCGATTTTACTTTTCATGTTGTTTTGGTGAATCTGTTCGAGAATAAGCAGGAACATCTTCTGCTCGCTTATCACAACCGGCAGTACATTTTATGTGCCGATAACGGACTGCTCACGATGATTGTGGAAGACAAGCCGGAACTGGTAATCGGACTTCCTATGGCTAAGTTTGTTATCAGGGATGCGCTGCATATGATCCGTGTTTTCGGAAAGAGTATTCAATCGCTTGTTGAAGGGCAAAGTATTCATACCATTGGGGTGGCGGATATTGAGATTGTTGAGAAGAATCCGTTACGACCGTTGCTGGGAGAAAACTGGATAGAAGGTCAGATTATTTTTATTGACCATTTTGAAAATGTGGTGATTAATATCACCCGCGAAGCTTTTGAGGAACAACGCAGGGGAAGAGGTTTTACGATTGCCTTCAAAAGAGGAGAGGTAATTGAAAAAATTTGTGAGACCTATGCTGATGTGCCGGAGGGAGAAAAACTGGCATTGTTTAATGCGGCGGGCTATCTCGAAATTGCAATAAACAAAGGGAATGCTGCCGGACTGTTAGGTTTGCAGGGTTATTCGGAAAAGCAATCCGCTCATCTGCAGAACCGGCTCTTTTATCAAACGATTCGTATTTTCTTTGAATAAGTTTTTGTATTGCTATATGAGTGCTGATACGGGAAAATATATGATCGCAGCGGGGATACTGCTGGTAATAGGCGGACTGATTATTTATTTTTTTCACGACAAGCTGCATTGGATCGGGCGATTGCCTGGTGATATCCGGTTTGAACGGAACAACTTTCGCTTTTATTTCCCCGTCAGCACAATGATTCTGATTAGCATCATTCTTTCTCTTTTGTTGTGGCTTTTTAAAAATAAGATAGGATAGCCGTTACCGCCAAGCCGATTTTTTAGCCGGACGTTTACGGCAGTTCTGGTTCGGCTTGTATTTCCACAAATACACGTGTGTTATAGCAACGATAACTGTGAAAAAAAATGAAAATATTTGCGCAAGCAAATGCTTTCGTATATATTTGCAAGCAAATACTTGCTCAATATGGAGGCACGGAGAGACGTTTTTCAGGCAATAGCAGATCCCACACGCAGAGCAATCATTGGTATGATTGTTCGTCAACCGGTTAGTGTTAACGCTATTGCAGATCATTTTGATGTTAGCCGCCAGGCAATTTCGTTGCACCTAAAGATCCTGGCAGAATGCGGACTGTTACATATCACGCAACAGGGGCGGCAACGTTTCTGTGAGGTGAAACCTGAACCTTTGCAAGAAGTTCACGAATGGGTTGAGCAGTACCGTAAGTTATGGGCGGGGCGGCTCAACGCGCTCAAAAAATTTGTTGAACAGGAGGATATTTTTCCTGACCAAAAAATAGTATCTCATAAACGAACGACTAAAAAGGTTAAGTCATGAAAAATGATGCTTTTACAAATGAAGTTTTCATCGAAGACAGTTTTAGCGCGCCTGTTGAAAGGGTCTTTCGGGCTTGGACGGATCCCGAAAAATTGGTGAAATGGTTTGCGCCGGAGGGATGTACCATTCGTTTCAAAATGCTCAATATAGAAGAAGGTGGGCAGTTTCATTCCTGCATCTCGAACCCTCAGTACGGCGACTGTTGGTGTATCGGCGAATACAAAGATGTTACGCCCAATAGCCGCATTGTGTTTACAATGATTAATGCTGATGAAAATGGTAAGCCGGTGAATCCGGCTGATATTGGCATGGATCCGGACTGGCCTGGAGAAACGCTGGTTACGGTTACTTTATGGGAAGAAGACGGAAAAACTAAACTGCAACTGCGACAAACCGTTTTGCAGGAATTAGCAAAAAAAACCGGCGCCTACCCCAGCTGGTTGCAAATGCTCAAAAATATGCGGGCGATGGTTCACGATAATAACCAATAACATGAAGCATCTTATACTAAATGCCGTTTTGCTTCTGAAGATATGCACATTGTACGCCGCTACAACAAACGTCGCAGAAAAGCAACGAACGCGAACAACGATTTTAGCAGATACGGGAGTTTGTAGGAGTGGGTATGCCAACGTAAACGGACTTAAGATGTATTATGAAGTGTATCTTCCTCCGGCACACGCAAATAAAACGGATATGCCATTAGTAATGCTTCACGGTGGTGGATCTACCATTCAAACAAGTTTTGGAAGCGTGATTCCATTATTTTCTAAAAGCCGGAAACTCATTTGTGTAGAACTGCAGGCTCACGGAAGAACAGGAGATCGCGATGCGCCGATTTCATTTGAGCAGGATGCGGACGATGTGGCTATGCTTCTTAGTATCCTGAACATTGGTCAGGCTGATGTATTTGGTTTTAGCAACGGAGGAAATACTGCTTTACAGATGGCTATCAGACACCCGAAACTTTGTAATAAAATTGTTGCAGGATCCGTGTTATTGAAACGCAACGGCGCAATGCCCGGCTTTTGGAATTTTATGCAGCATGCAAGCTTTGAACAAATGCCTCAACCGTATAAGGATGCTTTTATGAAAGTGAATCCTGATAGCATAAAACTAAAGACGATGTATGAGAAATGCGCCCGCCGGATGCAGATTTTTAATGATTTTACCGACGACCAACTCAGCACAATTCAATCTCCGGTATTACTCATCAACGGCGATCGTGATGTGGGTACTTCGGAACATATAGTAGCCATGTCGAGATTGATTCCGCA
>JADZFY010000234.1 GCA_020854215.1 Chitinophagaceae bacterium
GGCCGCCCCATCTTCACATTTTCCCCATTCTCACATTTTCAACCCGTATTTTTGCGGTTAAATTCAGATGTTTTGTCAGACAGCATTCAATTATTGCCCGATAATATTGCCAACCAGATAGCTGCGGGGGAAGTGATACAGCGGCCAGCCAGCGCAGTAAAGGAGTTGCTGGAAAACGCGGTAGATGCGGGGGCCACAGAGATAAAGTTGATTGTTGCCGATGCGGGAAAATCGCTGGTGCAGGTAATAGACAATGGAAGTGGAATGAGCGAAACGGATGCCCGCATGAGTTTTGAGCGCCACGCCACTTCAAAGATTAATAATATTGATGATCTTTTTCGGATACGAACCATGGGGTTCAGAGGAGAGGCCTTGGCGTCTATTGCCGCAGTGGCACAGGTAGAGCTGAAGAGTCGCCGGGCAAATGATGAAACCGGAACCAATATCGAGATAGAAAACAGCCTGGTAATTCGTCAGGAGCCGGTTGCTTTTCCGGTAGGAACGAGTATAGCCATGAAGAACGTGTTTTTTAATGTGCCCGCCCGTAGGAATTTTTTAAAAAGCAATGCAGTGGAAATGCGTCATATCGTGGATGAGTTTACCCGCGTGGCCATGGCTTTTCCCGAAATTGCTTTTTCGCTTACGGCTAACGGGCAGGAAGTGTTTCATTTGGGAAGTGGATCGCTGAAGCAACGCATTGTGCAAATGCTCGGAAACCATTATACTTCAAAGCTGGTTAATGTGCAGGAGAGTACCGACTATCTTAATGTGTATGGTTTTGTGGGAAAACCGGATACCGCAAAGAAAACGAGGGGAGAGCAATATTTTTTTGTGAATAATCGCTTCATCAGGAGTGCTTATTTGAATCATGCAGTTATGAGTGCTTACCAGCAGATGATTGCAGCCGACAGCTACCCCATGTACGTGTTATTTATAGACCTCGATCCGGCACAAATTGATATTAATGTGCATCCCACCAAGCAGGAGATAAAGTTTGAGGATGAAAAAATTATTTATGCGTTTGTGCAGGCGGCAGTAAAGCATGCACTGGCACAGTTCAGTATTATGCCTACGCTTGACTTTGATCTGGATCCCGGAATACAACAACTGGATGCCGTTACGCGACCTTTTACGGAGGAGAAAAAAGAGAAGGCTGCTGCTTCCTCACTTTATAACACATTCACGCAAAAGAATCAGGCGCATTTTATTGAGAGCAGAAGTGGGTTAAAAAACTGGAAGGATTTTTTCTCTGAAGCAGGCAACGCCGTATCCCAGCGTCCGGATATTTCCGCTACCGACAAATTGGAGTACGAACAAACAGCACCTGTTTTTACGCAGTCGGCTAAAACCGGAACAACCTTGCAGTTACAGGAGAATTCCGATTTGTTGCAGATTCACGCCGCGTATATAGTGGCCGCCACTAACCAGGGATTTATTCTGATCCATCAACAGGCAGCCCACGAACGGATATTGTATGAGCGATATGTAACGGCAGTAAAGGGTAAACCCATCGCCACCCAACGCAGTTTGTTTCCGCTGACGATACCTCTCGCCACCCCCGACGCTATATTGTTAGAAGAACTGTTGCCCGATTTGCGTACGCTTGGCTATGAAATAGATCCTTTTGGAAAAGACACTTTTGTGGTACAGGGTATTCCGGCAGATGTGGCAGGGGGAAATGAAAAGGTTGCTATTGAGCAGCTACTGGAACAGTACAAACACTTTAGTAGCGAAGTGAAGTTTTCCAAAAGAGAAAAGCTGTTGCGTAGTTTAGCCTGGCAACATGCAATAAAGCCCGGACGAATACTTTCACAAAAAGAGATGAAGGTATTGACTGATGAAATGTTTGCCTGTGTACAACCTAATATTACACCCTCCGGCAAGCCAACCTATATTGCCTTTAAGAAGGACTACTTAGAGAATATGTTTGGGAGATAATTGGAGAATAGGTTGAGTTGAAAACCAGCCCGCCGCAGCAGGTGTGGAAACGGGGAAATGTGACTATTTGGAAACAGAGAATTCGGCTTGCCGTGGAATACTTTTTTCTCACTGCGTAAATGATATTTTAGAACTCCTTTCCTATAGCTTTATTTACAACGATTTTTTTGCAAGCCTTTTCAAAATAAGAAAGCGAAAAGACAGATATTCACTTTTACAACTTTAGATTTAAGTCACCTTTAACCGCAGAGAACGCAAAGTGCCTAAGATCTTTTCGTCTTTTGCGCCCTCTTGGCGTACTTGGCGGCTATTAATTTTTTGATCAATTATATTTTCAATGTAAAACCGCATTTTTGTTTGAGAAAGATCAGGAGTTCTGAATTTGAAAACCAACGTTCGGATTTCTGTTTTCAGTATTTATCCACCCCGGCGTACGGGTTTGTTTTTTGTTTTTTGTGATTGGGTTCTTCCTCCACATCGGTACAAGCCGCTTTTTACTCACCACTCACCACTCACCTTCCACTCCTCTATTCTTTTCTTCTGAACCACCAGTAAAACGGGATACCCAATAGTATCAGGGTTAATCCTATTCCTGCTTCGCGGGGTCGTTCAATGATCGTATTGCTAACTAAAAAAATACAGAATAGAATAAACAGTGCCGGAACAACAGGGTAGCCCCAAACTTTATACGGGCGGGGCGCAGTGGGCATCTTCTTTCTTAAAATAAATACACCCAGTGTAGTAGCTCCATAATAAATGAAAGCGGCAAAGATGAGCATATCCGTAAGCTGGTCAAAACTACCCGACAATACAAGCAGGGTGGCCCAAATGCCCTGGAGCCACAATGCATTTCCCGGAACACTTGCTTTATTGAGTTTTGCAATATTTGAGAAAAATACTTTTTCAGTAGCCATTGCGTAATAGGTACGGGCATTGCTTAAAATGGTGGCGTGGGTACAGCCTAATGTGGTAACCAATATGAGTATTGAAATGAGAAACACGCCGTTGGAACCGGCAAAAACCCGCACCGCCTCCACAGCAGCAATGCTGTTATTGGATGCATTGATTTGTTCCAGGTTGGTTATGGGTAATACGGCAAGGTAGGTCATGTTCACTAAAAAATACAGTGAAATAACCAACAGCAGTCCAATAGTGATACTCAATGGCACGTTGCGGTGGGGGTTCTTGATTTCTCCGCCTAAAAAGCCAACCGAATTCCAGCCTTCGTATGCCCAGAATGCAGCTAACATTGCAGTAAACACCGCACTCATCGTTACCGGCTTATCTACAGAAGTTTCCAATGAAAATACAGAAGCAGGATTAGCATGTTCACTACTTAATCCCCATACCACAATCAAGGCGATACCGGCAAAAACCAATACCATAAGCACGGTGCTTAATCCAGCGCCTGTTTTAAGACCGCGGGTATTTACCCAGGTAAGCAGCAAGATTAGCGTGATAGCGGCCAACTTTACATTGAAGCCGGCAAATGGATAAAAAATTCCCGCGATGTTCAGCGTTTCCCAGGAAGAGAGCAGGGGTGGAAGGTGTATGATGCTGTGCAGTGATTGGGCAAAAACATAGGCAATGCCCGCAACGGCTGCCGTTTTGATAGCCGCAAAATTGGACCAACCGTAAAGGAAGGAAAAAAAACGACCATAAATTCTTTTATAATAACTGTATTCCCCACCGGTATCCGCAAGCATACTGGCAATTTCTGCATTACACAAAGCGCCCATCAACGTAACTATTCCACCCAGGAGCCAGCATATCAGTACCCATCCCGGAGAATGCAGTTCAGCCGCCATCGGGGCAACTTTTTTATAAACTCCCGAACCGATAATATTACCCATTACAACTATAATGGCAACACGTAAACCTAAACTCCGGTTCAATTGAGATGAGATGCTCATAAGCGGGATTTGAAATAATAAAAAGGGATCAAAATACAACTAAAGAAGAAAAAAAGTCAGAATATCGAAAAAAATTAGCAATATGGGGAGTTAGATTTAGAGATCGGACACTGTAGATCGTGAATTGGAAAATGTGAAATCCAGGTAAAATTGCACTTTATCATTGCGCTTTTGCTTTCTGCTGCAACAGGGTACATCATTAATGGTGCATGCTTTTAATGTATTGCAGCAACGCTCCTAAGTCTCTCGAGGTCAAAATATTTGAAGTGTTTTCCGCGGAATTTTATATAACCCTCTTGCTGTAATTCCGTAAGCATTCTCGATACTTGTTCCCTGGTTGTGCCGGAAAGATCGGCCAGATCCCGCCGTTCTAAGTGTACCCTTATCCCATTACTGCCTGGTTGATATTGGTATAAGGTAGCGATATGCACGAGGGCGCCTGCTACCCGTTCTTTTACAGACAGTTGGGTAAGCCGTACTGCATGTTGTTCCACCTGCCGGATTTCGCTAAGTAGCGCTTCCGTCATGCGCTTATGCAGCTCCGGACTTTTTTCCACCAACTGGTCATAAACCGGACTGTTTACATGGCATACGTATAAGTCTTCCACGGCTTCCACCGACAGGGGTTGCTCGTCTGAGGCGCCACGCAGACGGTGCCCAAAAATAGATCCCGGACCGGCAAGCCGAAGGATAAGGGGGCGCCCGTTTTTACCGTTGACTTCCAGTTTGGCAATGCCCGAGCGAATAAAATATATTCCTCCGCCGCGCTGCCCTTCAATGAGGAGGCGTTCGCCCTTTTGAAAATGCAGATATTTCTTATTGTCGGACAAAACGTCCAAAATATCGTTCGAACAACTACTGAGTACAGAACAATTTCTAACACGACAGGTATTGCATCTTGGATTCGGCTGGACCATAATAATTTATAACAGATAATACCCGAAACAACTAAGCTTCGCCTTTTTTAACGGCCTTCACTTTCAAAGTTTTCACCAAAAGGTTTTTAAAATGCTGATTTGTGTGGTAAAACTACTGATTTTTATCATTGCTCCCTTACATTGCTTCATTACGATGCCGGAGTCCCGGACGGGGCGGACAGGTTAGCGGTAAATGTTGGACACCCTATGCCGTGTGCTTTGATTACTTTCCTTCGTACACTACGCCGCTGGTGGGTGTTTCCCGAAGTTCGATGCGCGATAACGGAAGGAGCTGTGGTTTCAACTGGTTCCAAATCCATACCGCAAGTAATTCACAGGTTGGGTTTTCCAATCCGGGTATTTCGTTCAGGTACTTATGATCCAGCTTTTCCAGGATGGGGTTCATTGTCTTTTTTATCTCCCCAAAATCCATAATCCATCCGGTTGTTGTTCCCGGCGTTCCTTCCAAATAGATCCGGAGATGATAGGTATGTCCGTGTAACGACGCACATTTATGTGTGGACGGCAGATTAGGAAGGAGATGGGCCGCGTCAAAAGTAAATTCTTTAAAAATCAGCATAAAAAAATGGGAATGTCTGCAGTATTGACGGTTGATTTACCAATTGGAATTCTGGCGCAAAAATACAAACCATCCCGATATATATTTAGTTCCATATAAATGGAGCTTCATGTATACCGGGCCCGTTGTAAAGTTTTTTACAGATAGCGGACTTTTTTGAATTCGGCCGTAAGGTAATAGCTGATTGGTTTTTTGATATGCGTTATCGCAGGAATGGCCGGTAAACCCGTTCGTAAGAAAAGCAGAAACACAGCGAACCTTTTAATTTTGCGGCAATTTTTACCAGTGATTTTATCAGCAAATGAATGTACAATTGAAACCATTAATTTATTCGTGTTCGGGATGTTCCAGTGCCGCGCAAATGGCAAACTACATTGCGGTAAAGGCCGACAGGTCGGGCGATGCGGAAATGTCGTGCATCGTGGGTGTAGGAGGTAATGTAAAAAAATTAGTGAAAACGGCAACTTCCGGCAGAAAAATAGTGGTGCTGGATGGTTGCCCGTTATCTTGTGCCAAAGCCTGTCTTAATAATCATGGTATTGAACCGGACGTACATATTGAACTTTCAAAATTAGGCGTGAAGAAAGTGCAGCATGGCGACTTTGATCCCGGACAGGCCAACGAAATCTTATCTGTGGTAAGAGATACCCTGCAACATTTATAAAAGCACTTATCCGTTTTCTGAAAATAACTCACTTCTTTGTCATCATTTCCTGGCAGAACCTGATTATACTAAGTACCGTGCCGCCAGGATATTTTGATGGTGCTGCCAGTGTCCGGCGATAATATAACCGAGGCTGAGAACGGTAATGGGTTTGTTACTTGCTATTCCTTTTTCCTGCAACATTGTTTCTGTAAAGCTTTCAAACATACAGATCGTTGCTTTCCGGTGTAGTATCAGTTCTTCACTCAGGTTGTTCAGGCTGCGATGCTGAACGGTGGCATTGGCGGCATACAGGTTTTCGTCAAAGGAGGGCAGGGATTGGTTTTCACCTCTTGCAATACAAAGGGCACGATAGGAAAATACGATTTCGGAGTCAATGCCATGTTGCAATACCTGTTTTACCGTCCATTTGTTTTCTGCATATGCGTAGTCGCTTTTGCTCTCAGGAATTGACGACAGGAAGTTTGATAAATTGGGGAGTGTTGCGGCTAGTGCTATTTTTATGTCGTCTTCTTTGATCAGCGAAACGTAGGGTTCAAAATACGAGGGATATTCTGCAGAAAGTGGGCGCATGGTGCTGTATTTTAATGTTGATAATAGACGTAAAGGTACCATATAGATACCATGTTCCTGAATGGCGGGCGTGTTTGCTGCGCTATACTTTTACGAATATTTTCTTTCGGTACAGGAAATACAGTATAAGCCAAACCAGTATCAACGAGCCCAGTCCATTGCAGGCAGGCTGCCATTTTTCAGCAACATGCATATACCATCCTTCAAAAAGAAGCTTTGAACTGTAATCAAAATCAATAAAACGCATGCCCAGGTATATGACAAGCGAGTTCATACCGATTACCTTAAAGAAGAAAGCCCATTTGCGAAACTCCAGTACATCAATCACCCAATAAAAAAGTGCAAGAAAGAGAAAAGCCATGCCTGCGGTGAGTGCGATGAATGAACTGGTCCACAGGTGCTTGTTAAGGGGGAAAAAGGAGCTCCACAGCAGCCCCAGCCCAATACCGGCTATACCTGCCGTTGCGAGGTATTGCAATTTTTTGTATTCGGTTTTTTTCATCTGCAGGATATCGCCGGCAAATGCACCAAAAATGGTAAGACAATGCGCGGGCAGTTGGGTAAGCAGCGCATTTTCGTCGTATGTTTTTTGAAGAAGGCGACCAGGCATAAAATGGCGATCGAACCAGCCTACCAGGTTTCCTTCGAAGGAAAGATCACCCGCTCCATAACCGGGTACCGGAATAAGAAATAACGCCGCACAATAAATAACCAAAACTCCGCCCGCCCAATACAATCGCTGCCGTGATGACAGATTGAGGTAGAGCAGAGTGGTGATAAAAGTGGCAAGTCCAATACGGCCCAATACCGTTCCATAACGGATATGACCAGGGTCAAAGATGTTCAGCGGAATATTTTTGTCCAGTATCCCCAATACAATCAGGATAAGCATACGCCTGAAAGCCTTTTTGTATAGTGTTTTTTTATCCATGCCCTTGCTTAATCCTGACTGGAGCGAATACGCCAGGGCAATACCTGCTGTAAACAGGAAAAGCGGGAAAATAAAGTCGTAAAATGTAAACCCGTTCCACGCCGGATGGGTGAGCTGATCGGCAATTTCATCTACCCAGGCTAAGCCGGTAGTGCCTTTAAGGCGAACCAGGGCAGCGCCTCCACCGGAGATGAGTAACATGTCGAAGCCGCGGAGTGCATCAACCGAAAGCAATCGTTTTTTTGTTTCCATTGTTGAAAAAAATAAGCGGTTTAGGTTTATGAAGATAAAAAATGTAAGCGATTGCGTTGCCGGAAAGAAAATGGGCAGATCATACTCCCTGTTGGTTTTTGCCTTTTTGTGTGATGAGGGAGGGATACGCTCGTGCAGACTTTTGTTCGGGCATTTACTCCGGTGGCTTTTAA
>JADZFY010000235.1 GCA_020854215.1 Chitinophagaceae bacterium
AATTCTGCTTTACCTTCGGCAACTCAAAGTAATAATGGTACCACACAAACCATATTTGTCATCTTCTCCGGCATCCGCATTTCATGCGACGCATACCATTATTACCACCACAACAACCCTCGATTGAGGGTAAAAGACATGTATATAAACCATTGGGCTACCAGGCTACCAGAATCTGAAACGATACAGGAAAAGTTATAATCATACTTATCAAAAATAAACATATGCAGGTGTTGAAATTTGGCGGAACTTCAGTAGGAAGCGCTGACAATATCAAAAGAGTTATATCTATTGTAAAGGAAAAAATAAAAAAAGACAAAACGATAGTGGTAGTATCGGCGTTGGGTGGAACTACGGATGCATTGCTCAATGCAGGACTTGCTGCTGCTACCGGCAACGAACAATACAAGGAGGCGTTGCAACACATTGAGCAACGGCATTTAGAAACCGTTAAGTTGTTAATTCCTGTACAACACCAGAGTCACGAACTCAGCCTGGTGAAGAAATTGTGCAATGAGATAGAGGACATTTGCAACGGAGTTTTTCTATTGGGTGAATTTTCTGCCAGAACATGTGACCGAATGATCAGTTATGGAGAACTGATGTCTTCGCAAATTATTACGGCAGCATTCAACCACAGCGGTGTTGCGGCTGCGTGGAAGGACACCCGTTCGCTGGTTCAGACTAATAATGCTTTTGGAAATGCAGCGGTAAACTTCTCCGTAACGCGTAAACAGATCAGTGATTTTGTAGCCGTTTGTAAAGATACGCTGGTGATCATGCCAGGGTTTATCGCAACCAACGCCACAAAGGAAACCACCACGCTTGGACGGGGAGGTTCCGACTATACTGCGGCCATCATGGCGGCGGCCACAGATGCAACATGTCTGGAGATTTGGTCGGACGTGCCCGGCATGATGACGGCCGATCCGCGATGGGTGAGCGGCGCCAGAGTAATCCCTTCCATTTCCTATCAGGAAGCCATGGAACTTTCGCATTTCGGAGCCAAAGTGCTTTATCCGCCAACCATACAGCCGGTACTGCGTAAAGCCATTCCGGTTATTATCAAAAATACTTTTGCACCCGATGACGCAGGAACGGTAATCGGTCCAAAAGCAACTACCAATGGCAATGCCATACGTGGTATTTCCAGCATCAGCGATATTGCCTTGTTTAGTTTGGAAGGAAGCGGAATGGTTGGTGTTCCGGGTTTTTCCAGGAGATTATTCCAGGCGCTCTCGGAGGAGCAGATCAACGTAATTCTTATTACACAGGGATCATCGGAACACTCTATATGCGTGGGCGTTGATGCTGTTGCCATTCATCGGGCAAAAGAAGTGGTTGAAGCGGAGTTTGAACACGAAATAGCCATTGAAAAAGTACAACCGGTAGTAGTGGAAACCGCTTTATCCATTGTAGCGCTGGTGGGTGAAAACATGAAAAGCCATCCGGGCATTAGCGGCAAAATGTTTGGTACGCTGGGGAGAAACGGGGTAAACGTACGGGCTATTGCACAAGGTTCCTCCGAGCGAAACATTTCAGCAGTGGTGGCAACCCGTGATGTAAGAAAAGCCATCAATATTCTCCATGAAGAATTTTTTGAAACTACCCGAAAAGAAATACACCTGTTCATTGCAGGAACGGGCAATGTGGGAAGCAAACTATTACAGCAGTTGCACCAACAACAAAACTGGCTGCGTGAACATATGCGCCTTAACATAAGAATATCCGGATTAGCGAACAGCCGAAAAATGATTATTGACGAAAACGGCATTGACTATCATAACTGGCAGGAAAGACTGAATGCCGGAGAGGATGCCGATATTGATTCGTTTGTAAACATTATGATCAGCAATAACTTCCGGAATTCGATATTTGTAGACATAACCGCCAGTGATACCGTTGCGAAAGTGTATGACAGGTTGCTGCTCAAAAGCATCTCAGTAGTTGCCTGCAACAAAGTGGCCGCATCTTCTACCTACAGTTACTATCGTCAGTTGAAGGACCTTGCCCGAACCTACAATTGTCTTTACCTCTTTGAAACCAATGTGGGTGCAGCCTTACCGATTATAGGCACACTGAATGATTTACTGCGCAGTGGTGATAGAATTAATCGTATTGAAGCGGTACTTAGCGGAACCCTGAACTTTGTTTTCAACCACTACAACGGAAAGGTAAGTTTTGCAGACGTGGTTAAACAGGCACAACAGGAAGGATATACGGAACCCGATCCCCGCTTAGACCTGAGCGGTACCGACGTGGTACGTAAGATATTGATCCTGGCACGGGAAACCGGTGTACAATTAGAGATGAACGACATCACCTGCAACGGCTTCTTACCCGAAAGTTGTATGCAGGGGGATGTAGCTGCATTTTATGAAGAGTTGAAAAAACACGAACCCCATTTCAAAAAATTATTTGACGATGCAGCCGCCGCCAACAGCAAATTAAAATTTGTTGCACAATTTGAACAGGGAAAAGCAACTGCCGGACTGGAGCTTATTCCACCACAACACGACCTGTATCATTTGTATGGAAAAGATAACGTAGTATTGTTCTATACCGACCGTTATCCCAGCCAGCCCCTGGTAATAAAAGGAGCGGGCGCCGGAGCAGAGGTAACCGCGTCGGGGGTTTTTGCTGATATATTACGGGCAACAACAACATAAACGATAACGAATTTTAGATATGAAATCTCAATTCTAAAATCAAAAATATCAAATCTGATCATGCAGCTGAAAACAATAGAAGAGACAATAGCGGCAGCAAAAGATACATCGGTTACCATAAAGGCACCGGGAACAGTAGCGAATATGGTGTGCGGTTTTGATGTACTGGGAATGGCATTAAATGATCCGGGAGATATCATGACAGTGAAGCTCATCGAAGAGCCTGTAGTGATGATTCACAACGTGGATAATTACGGGCTGCCCACTCATCCCCAAAAGAACGTAGCAGGTGTTGCATTGCTGGATATGATTGAAAGAATGGAACACAGGGTAGGCTTTGAAGTGACGATAGAAAAGAAAATTATGCCGGGAAGCGGCATCGGCTCCAGTGCCGCGAGTTCAGCCGGAGCGGTGGTTGCCGCAAACCATCTGCTGAACAACATCTTCTCCAATGAAGACCTGGTGCAGATGGCCATGTTAGGCGAAAAACTTGCCTCCGGCGTGAAGCATGCCGATAATATAGCGCCCTGTATTTATGGAGGGGTAACGCTTATCCGAAGCATTCACCCGCTGGATATCATCAGTATCCCTTCGCCACCGCTATACGTTACCCTTGTGCACCCGCAGATAGAAGTACGCACGGAGGATGCACGGCAAATTCTCCGCAAACAAATATTGCTGAAAGATGCCATCAGGCAATGGGGTAATATAGCAGCGCTGGTTGCAGCGCTTATGAAAAATGACTATAGTTTGATCAGCCGCTCCCTGGAGGATATATTGATTGAACCTATTCGCAGTATACTCATCCCTGCCTTTGCAGAAGTAAAAGCAAGATGTTTAGAAGCAGGAGCATTAGGAGGTGGTATTTCCGGATCAGGACCTTCCATTTTTATGCTAAGCAGTGATGAAAAAACAGCCAGGGAAGTAGAAACAACCATGAAGGAAGTGTATACGTACACCGGCATTGAGTTCTATACCTATGTTACCACCGTTAACCGGCAAGGTGTTACTTTGATCGCGTGATATTTGGCCATTAAAACCATACGCTTACAACAACTATGCAGTATTATAGCCTTAACCAGCAGTCGCCTCGCGTAACCTTTAAAGAAGCTACCATCAGAGGACAGGCGCCCGACAAAGGTTTGTATTTTCCGGAGCGTTTGCCCCGTCTGGATAAAAAATGGATAGACAGCATCAGAGACAGGAGTACCGCCTCCATTGCTTTTGACGTAATTCAACCTTACGTGGGCAATGATATACCTGAAGATGACCTTCGGCGTATAGTTGCCGAAACCGTTGACTTCCCTTCCCCTCTCGTACCTGTTAGTGAAAACATTTTCGCTTTGGAACTCTTTCATGGACCAACACTGGCTTTTAAAGATACCGGGGCGAGATTTATGAGTCGCTGCCTGGGATATTTTGCCAGGGAAAGAAGTGAAAAGATTACGGTGCTCGCAGCCACTTCGGGCGACACGGGTGGCGCTGTAGCCAATGGATTCTATGGAGTAGAAGGTGTGGACGTGGTAATTCTTTACCCTTCAGGAAAAGTGAGCGCTGTACAGGAGAAGCAGTTAACTACATTGGGCAAGAATGTACAGGCTTTAGAAGTAAACGGAACGTTTGACGATTGCCAGCAAATGGTGAAACAGGCATTTACCGATGATTCGCTCCAAACGAAAAGAATGCTCACCTCTGCCAATTCAATTAATGTTGCCCGTTGGCTGCCCCAACAATTTTATTATTTCTTTGCCTTTCGCCAGTGGAGTGAAAATGAACATCCCCCGGTATTTTGCGTACCCAGCGGCAACTTCGGCAATATTTGCGCAGGCATCCTGTCCCACATTTCCGGATTGCCTGCCGCTCATTTCATTGCTGCCTGCAATATAAATGATGTGGTACCCCGGTATCTCCAAAGCGGAAACTATGAGGTGAGAAAAGCAAAAACCACACTTTCCAACGCAATGGACGTAGGAAATCCAAGTAATTTTGTTCGGGTATTGCAGTTGTTCAATAATAATTTTGCAGACTTAACATCGCTGCTTTCGGGTTATACTATAACCGATGAAGAAACGAAAGCTACCATCCGGCGGGTGAACAGGGAAAACGGTTATCTCACAGATCCGCACGGCGCAGTGGGCTTTTTAAGTCTCGAGCGTTACCTGAAGGAACATCCGCATCAAAAAGGTATATTTCTGGAAACGGCTCACCCGGTTAAATTTTACGATGTGGTAGAACCCGTTACCGGAGAAAAAGTACCCATCCCGCCGGCAATTGAAGCAATGCTGCAACTGCCGAAACAAAGTATTCAGATAGAACCGGTGTATCCGGCGTTGAAAGAATATCTGGAACAAACGGCGGGTTAAAGGAAAGGCAAATAAAAACTTCGTTGTGAGTAAAAAAACAAGATTACTACTCGCTTGTTACTACGACTTATTAAAATTAAATTTGTGAAAAGCACAGTTATGACAGAAACAGCAGTACGGGAAAAGTTATACGATTTCATCCGCGTGGCAGATGAAAAGAAACTGAGAGCCATTTATACCATGCTTGAAGCTGAAATTACCGAAGAATTAGATTGGTGGAACAATAAAGCTTTTGTAAAGGAATTAGACAACCGTTATTCGTCCTGGCAGACGGGAAAGTCAAAAGAATTTACATTATCCGAAATTGCCGCGTCAATTGAACAGATGAAGAGTAAGCGCACGACAAAATGAATTTCTCCGCTACATTTTTATTTAAAGCCCGAAAAGAATTACTCGAAGCCTGGGTGTGGTATGAAGATAGAGAACCCGGACTTGGAGACAAGTTTACAGAGCAGGTATTTTCTATCGTTAAGATTATTGAACAATTCCCTGATCGCTGTCCTGAAAGGCATAAACGCTATAGGGAAGCACTTGTAAGAATATTCCCATATATAATTATTTACCGGATACAGAAAAGAAAAAAAATGGTGGTAATTGTATCTGTTTTTCATACCCGTAGGAACACAAAAAAGAAACGCATAATATAACGAACAACTTCCAACATCTCCCTGCCCCAACGATTCAACTGCTTTCATTTGGCATTTTGCGAATATTGAGGAAACACAAGGCAAAAACTTGTTTGATCCTTCATACAAACACATTTCCCAACACTGTCTTTTAAAGTGGAATTCTGCGTACGAGGCTGCTAATATTATCCCGTTTCTTTCGATATTTGCAACAAGGGAATCCTGAGTCATGCATGATATCGAACCTTTTTACAACTGGCGGCATCTGTACGCCTCCGAAGAAGACCTTCGTTCTCCTTTCCTGGGAAGGGAATACAGCGAGTTTGAATATTCGCAAACCGTTTATAATTACTATATCCACCCGCAATGGGATGAATTTGGTTCACGTACCCTGTATATGAAAATACTGTATGCGGACTACGATAAGGGCTACGCGATCATTGAATTTATTGGTGAATGGAATGATGCTATAGAAAATGATATTCAAACGCTGCGCAGAGAGGTTACAGATATTCTGTTTTACGAGGGTATAACCAAGTTCATCTTAATAGGTGAAAACGTGTTGAATTTCCATAGCAGCGACGACAGTTATTACGAAGAATGGTTTCAGGAAACA
>JADZFY010000236.1 GCA_020854215.1 Chitinophagaceae bacterium
CATTTGCTGTCGTATTGCAGGGTTATTGCGCATGATATTTTATTTTTCATGCAAAACTATACGCTCATCATTTGCTGGGCAAGCTGGGTTGGTCGGTTGCTTACTTTATTTTGACATGTTTCTGTTTCTACTGTGCCTGTGTATATTTTTTTTAAACACATAGGCACATAGGTTCACATAGTTTTTGTGGACTCTATGGTGTTCCTATGTTTCTACTGTGCCTGTGTATATTTTTTTTAACACATAGGCACATAGATTCACATAGTTTTTGTTGTCTCTATTGTGTTCCTATGTTTCTACTGTGCCTATGTATATTTTTTTTACACATCGGCACATAGGTTCACATAGTTTTTGTGGACTCTATGGTGTTCCTATGTTTCTACTGTGCCTGTGTATATTTTTTTTACACATCGGCACATAGGTTCACATAGTTTTTGTGGTCTCTATGGTGTTCCTATGTTTCTACTGTGCCTATGTGTATTTTTTTTTCACATAGGCACATAGGTTCACATAGGTTTTGTGGACTCTATTGTGTTCCTATGCTTCTACTGTGCCTATGTGTATTTTTTTTAACACATCGGCACATAGGTTCACATAGTTTTTGTGGACTTTATTGTGTTCCTATGCTTCTACTGTGCCTGTGTATAATTTTTTTTAACACATAGGCACATAGGTTCACATAGTTTTTGTGGACTTTATTGTGTTCCTATGTTTCTACTGTGCCTATGTGTTTAGTATTTTTTCGCCGAAGAGTATTTAATTTGTCATCTTCCTTTTTTATTAATAATGTCAAACAATAACTCCGGTTCATTGGTGGTAATATAATCAAACTTATTATTGATGAACCACTGCATATCGTCAGCATTGTTTACCGTCCATACATTGAGGTTGATTCCTGATTTTTTTGCCTCCGCAATCCATTCGTTATTCTTTTTGAAAACATTATAATGATAGTCGGCGCCCCATATTTTATCGGCTGCTAATTGCTCCGGACTTTTTTCTCCGTTAAGGTAGGCAGTTTTGGCATTGGGTTGTAATTCGAGAACTTTTTTCAGAATGTCGTAATCAAAACTGATATACATGATCCAGGGCTCGGCTTTTAGCTGTTTTACCAGCGTTACCACTTTCCCTGCAAGAATCTGTCCTCTTTCCTTACTAATGACAGACGGTTTAATTTCGAGTACGAGCATCGTATGCGTTTGCTTCATTCCTTCTGTCAGGTATTGGTAAACGGTAGGAAGTAATTCACCGTTGGAAAGTTTAGTGGCAGCAAGTTCGGCATAGGTACTCTTTTCAATAGTTAAGCCGGCATAATGAGGATCATGATT
This sequence comes from Chitinophagaceae bacterium, assembly GCA_020854215.1. Lineage (GTDB taxonomy): Bacteria > Bacteroidota > Bacteroidia > Chitinophagales > Chitinophagaceae > Agriterribacter. The sequence continues at coordinate 1,329 of JADZFY010000236.1, forward strand.
AACAACAAGACTGTCATCAGCCGTGAGGTGTACGTCAAATTCCGAACCGGTGCAACCCAATCGCACGGCTTCCTGTAAAGACGCAATTGAATTTTCCGGCAGGTTGTTTTTTTTCCAGGCGCCACGATGGGCAACAACAATATTAGGAGCAAACGACATAGAGGAAGCTGTTGGTTTTTTAGTGGACATACAACCGTTTGATGCAAACAAAAAGAATAGGGCAGGCAGTATAGCAATATTTTTCATTTTGTGATTGTTTCAACAATAATCGTTACCGTAAATCTTAAGCCATAAGATTTTAGTAGTCGTAAAGATGAAGGAATAATTTGTAAAAATAAAACCCAAAGCCGAATCCCAACCTCTCCTATCTCCACATTTTCAAATTTCCTCTTTTGCCGTAACTTGCACCCATGCAACAATATCTGCAGCTACTTCAGCATATTATGGATACGGGTGTGCAAAAACACGACCGTACCGGTACGGGAACCATCAGTTGCTTCGGTTATCAGGCGAGATTCGATTTGAGTAAAGGTTTCCCTTTGGTGACTACCAAAAAATTGCACCTGAAAAGTATTATTTACGAATTGCTCTGGTTTTTGAAGGGGGATACTAATACGAAGTACCTTAACGAGCACAAGGTTAGCATTTGGGATGAATGGGCAGATGGTAACGGGGAATTGGGCCCGGTGTATGGAAAACAGTGGCGCAGTTGGGAAGCTGCGGACGGGCAGACGATTGATCAGATTGCTGACCTGATAGAACAGATTAAAAAGAATCCCGACAGCCGCCGTTTAATTGTGAGCGCCTGGAATGTGGCGGATCTTCCCAAAATGGCTTTGATGCCCTGTCATAATATGTTTCAGTTTTATGTGGCGGAGCCAAAAAGCGGGGGAAAGCCCGCCCTTTCCTGCCAGTTGTATCAGCGGTCGGCTGATGTATTCCTCGGCGTTCCTTTCAATATCGCTTCCTATGCCTTGCTTACGTTGATGGTGGCGCAGGTTTGTGATCTTGAGCCGGGAGAATTTGTGCATACTTTTGGCGATGTGCATTTGTACAATAACCATATTGATCAGGCCAAACTGCAACTATCACGTGAGCCATATCCTTTGCCACAAATGAAATTAAATAGTGAAGTAAAAAATATTTTTGATTTTCAATTCGAAGATTTTACCCTTGAGCATTATCAGCATCATCCGGCCATAAAAGCGCCGGTGGCAGTGTAGGGAATTGGAGATGTAAGATTTGAGATTCGAAATCTGCCACGGCAGACCGGTTTTGTTTGATTCTTATTTTCCGCCATGGCCAGACGGGTTTCGTTCTTTGTATTCCTTCGAATTTGGGATTTGAATTTTATCCGCCACGGCGGACAGGTTTGGTTCTGGTTTTTTGCTATTTGGTTCTTTAACCTATTGATTAGTTATGACAATTTCACTCATCGTTGCCGCTTCCGAAAACAATGCTATTGGCAACAACAACCAATTGCTATGGCATTTACCGAACGATCTGAAATTTTTTAAGAATACTACCTGGGGTATGCCGGTAATCATGGGCAGAAAAACTTTTTTGTCTATGGCGGCGGAGCCATTGCCCGGACGATATAATATTGTGATCACCCGCCAGAAAGATCATGGCATTCACCGCGATGATGTTTGGGTAGTGGGTTCGGTAGAAGAAGCTTTGGCAAAAGCGGAAGAAACAGATTGTAAAGAAATATTTATCGCGGGCGGAGGGCAGATCTACGAACTTTTTTTACCAATAGCCGATAAAATTTATATGACCAGGGTGCATACGGAGTTAAAAGCAGATACATTTTTTCCGCCAATAGATGAGCAACAGTGGGAGCAGGTGTATCACATGGACTTCCCTTCAGATTCCCGGCATGCGTATGCCTATTCCTTTCAAACCTGGATAAAGAAATCATAAAATTGCAGAATGCGATTTGCGTTATATAGCTTTGTCACGGATGTACAACAAGTTTCGGCTCGCCTCTAAATACCTTGCTTACTACTGTACCGCCTCCAATAGCCGGGGGCATGGTGTACACTCTCCTTTTGTTTTTGATTTTATTACACGGGTTTTAAACGACAGGCGCAGTTTCTATGCCTACGAAAGTATAGAGCGCTTAAGAGACCAATTATTGCAGGATGAAACCACTATTGAAGTACAGGATTTTGGCGCCGGGTCTGCGGTTATGGCTTCCCGAAGCAGGAAGGTGAAAGATATTGCAAGATGGTCGCTTAAATCGCCCAAATATGCCCGCCTTCTGTTTCGCATGGTGCACTATTTTCAGCCAAAAAATATCATTGAGTTAGGAACGGCTTTGGGTATTACAACCGCTTATATGGCATCGGCGAATTCTGCCGCACAGGTATATACATTAGAAGGAGCGCCCGCGCTGTCCGACATTTCCCGGCAACATTTTAGGCGACTGGAGCTTAATAACATACAAATTACGGTAGGAAACTTTGACGATACCCTCTCCACGGTTTTGGCCAAAGCCGGAAAAGTATCATTTGTTTTTGTAGATGGAAACCACCGACAGGAGCCTACCCTGCGCTATTTTAATGAGCTGCTTTCACACGTTCAAACTGATTCTGTTTTTGTGTTTGACGATGTTCACTGGAGTCGGGAAATGGAGTTGGCCTGGAAGACGATCTGTTCCCATCCGGCGGTAACCTGTAGCATTGATCTCTTTTTTATTGGAATTGTTTTCTTTACCCCGGATTTTAAAGAAAAACAACATTTTAGTATCAGGTTTTAGTATCTGTGTTTTTTTGGTTGAAATGCTTTACATTCAATTTATGATCGCAGGAATTCTTAAAGAACCTAAAGGAGAAAACAGAGTATCATTATTACCCGAACAGGCGGAAGTGTTGGGGAAACGAAATGTGGAAGTACAGGTAGAAAAAGGAGCGGGGGATAATGCCTTTGCTGATGAACAAGCGTATAAAACAAAGGGTTTTTCTTCTTACACAAGAGAAGAATTGCTTTCCCGCTGCGATATTATACTTTCTATTCAGGGAATTAAGCCTGAAGAAATAAATACCATAAAAAAGGGCACTGTTGTGCTGGGTGTTTTGCAACCGCTGTATGCCGCGGCTTTAATGCAACAGTACGCAAATAGCGGCATTACGGTTTTTAGTATGGATATGTTGCCGCGAACATCACGTGCGCAGAGCATGGATGTGTTGAGCAGCCAGGCCAATATTGCCGGATACAAAGCTGTGTTAACTGCCGCCAATCATTACGGAAGGTATTTCCCCATGTTTATGACAGCCGCAGGGAGTATCGCTCCTGCCAAAATTTTGATACTTGGCGCCGGGGTAGCCGGCTTGCAGGCTATTGCTACCGCCCGAAGGCTGGGGGCTGTGGTAGAAGTGTTCGATACCCGCCCCGCAGTAAAAGAAGAGGTGATGAGCCTGGGAGCTAAATTTGTTGAGGTGGATGGAGTAGCAGACGCCAGTAAGGCAGGCGGTTATGCAGTTGATCAGTCGGAAGACTATAAACAACGGCAACAACAGAAAATTGCCGATCATATTGCAAAGGCTGATATTGTAATTACTACGGCACAAATACCAGGTAAAAAGGCGCCCCTGCTGGTAACGGAGGAAATGCTGAAAACGATGCGCCATGGTTCCGTTATTGTAGACATAGCCGCTGCAACCGGCGGCAACACACCGTTTACTAAAAATGAAGAAATGGTGAGTTATAATGGGGTGAGTATTATCGGTAACTCCTCGCTGCCTTCCTCCATGCCCTATGATGCCAGCAGGCTCTATGGAAAAAACATAACCAATTTTCTGGATCTTCTTTTGGATAAAGAAGGGAATCTCCATCTCAACTTCGATGATGACCTGGTTAAAGGTACTTGTGTGGTACACGATGGAGCAATTGTAAATGAAAGTGTAAAAAAACTAATCTCACAATAATGGAGACATTTTTTTCTTTTATCGCGGCACATCAGCAAATGATCTATATCGTTATCCTGATGGTGTTCGTGGGGATTGAAGTGATTGGCAGAGTACCCGCCGTATTGCATACTCCGCTGATGAGCGGTGCCAACGCCATTCACGGCGTGGTGATTATCGGTGCTATCATCGTAATGGGACAGGCAGCGGAGGATAACTATACGGCACTCGTGCTGGGTTTTATAGCGGTGATAGTGGGCACACTCAATGTGGTGGGAGGCTTTGTGGTAACAGACCGAATGCTGGAGATGTTTAGTGGGAGGAAAAATACAAAGAACCAGCAACCAAAAAACAAATAGGATACAAAATATCAAGAACCAAATCACAAAAACCAAGCCCGCCCGCCGTGGCGGGAACCAAATCACAAATAGGAATACAAAGAGCCAAATAACAAGAATCAAAAAGAAAGAATAAAAATTAAGAGATAAAATAACCAATTGATCACACCAAATTCCTGTATATTGGAATGGCAGAAAAGTAAATATGACCAGGAAGAACGGACAGCGGTTTTTGCGGAAAGGGTAAGAGACTCTTGCCTGAAACTGCCGGGAAATACTATTAATGCTGAATACGTGTCGCAACTAATTCGTGCGGGTAGTTCACCCGGTGCTAATGATATTGAAGCGAATGAAAGCATAGGCGACAAGGACTTTAAAATGAAAATAAAAACTTGCCGGCGGGAGGCAAAGGAATCTGCTTATTGGCTGAGGCTTGTTATGACTGATTTTTCTTCAGAGATAGAAAATGAAAGACTTGGACTGAGGCAGGAAGCAAAAGAACTTGTGTTGATATTTTCTGCTGTTCTTAAGAAAAGAGGCGACTAATCTGAATCAGGCTTTTAAAATTTATTATTTATTATTTTTTTGTTATTTGGAATTTAAACTCAACATGTGGCTTCTATACTAACCCTCATTTACCTCATTGCTTCCATCACCTTTATAGTGGGATTAAAGATGCTGGCGCATCCTGCCAGGGCACGAAAAGGAAATCTTATCGCTGCAGCGGGAATGGCTGCCGCTATTGCGGGTACCATTTTATTATATGAAGACGACAACGGCAACGGGCTGCAAAACCATTTTTGGATATTGGGTGGCTTGATTATCGGCGCAATAGCGGGAACCGTTGCCGCACGAAAAGTGAAAATGACGGCCATGCCGGAGATGGTAAGCATGTTTAATGGTATGGGAGGCGCCTGCGCTGCATTAATTTCAGTGGTAGAGTTTGAACACCTGATGAGCAGTTTGCATGCAACGCCAGGCTTAACCGTTATAGAAAGTGCTTTTCAGTCCGGACTGCGTACCCACCTGCTGATTATTCTTGCCGGACTGATTATTGGCAGTATTTCCTTTGCCGGCAGTATGATTGCATGGGGAAAACTCAACGGAAGTATCCGGGATATCACTTTCAGGGGACAACATCTGTTTAATATTGTTGTGCTGTTGCTTGTTTTTTTAATGTTCTTTTATCTGGTCGGCTGGTTACCGGCAAACGGCGTATTACTGTTTTATACCGTTTTGGGATTATCGTTGTTGTATGGTGTCTTTTTTGTAATGCCAATAGGTGGGGCAGATATGCCTGTAGTGATTTCTTTGCTCAATTCTTTTACCGGAGTGGCAGCCGCCTGCGGAGGTTTTTTATATGATAATAAGGCAATGCTTACCGGTGGAATACTGGTAGGTGCTGCCGGCACATTTCTTACGATACTGATGTGCAAGGCGATGAACCGCTCCCTGTTAAACGTGTTAATTGGATCTTTCGGTTCAGACCAGAAACAATCGGGAGGAACCAATGCGCATGGTACTACCTACAAAGAAATTTCTTTGAGTGATGCGGCGATGGTAATGAACTACGCCCAAAAGATCATCATTGTGCCGGGATACGGTTTGGCTGTGGCCCAGGCGCAGCACACCTGCCATGAACTCGAAAAGTTGCTGGAGTTGAAAGGAGTGGAGGTTACCTATGCCATTCATCCCGTTGCAGGACGGATGCCCGGTCACATGAATGTGTTATTGGCAGAAGCGGATGTGAGCTACGATAAGCTTCAGGAAATGGAACAGGCCAACAGTGAGTTTCCCACTACCGATGTGGTATTGGTATTGGGTGCCAACGATGTGGTGAATCCTGCGGCAAAAGATGATCCGTCGTCACCTATATACGGTATGCCTATATTGGATGTGAGCCTTGCAAAAACGGTTATCGTGAATAAGCGCAGTATGAAACCGGGGTATGCGGGCATCGAAAATGCACTCTTTTTTCAGCCCAAAACCTCCATGTTGTTTGGCGATGCTAAACAGGTGCTGCAAAACCTGATCAATGAATTAAAGGAATTATAATACCGTTAAAAATCGTCTTGTAAATACTTCGCTACTTGTGCAGCGCAATATATTTGCAGTATAAAATGGGTTGAGAAATTGCATCTTCCTGAATCGTTTTTATGCAGCTTACAAAACATAGATGGATTTTCCAGGGAAGCCTTTGTGCGTGAGCATAGCGTACCTGAAAAAATAACATCGGTGCGCATCAACCCTTTTAAATGGCAGCAAAACTCCTTACCCTTTACTGCTCACCCCCTGCCCCTTTCACGCCCTGTTCCCTGGTGTGCAACGGGTCAATACCTCCCGGAACGCCCATTGTTTATAACCGATCCTTTATTTCACGCCGGATGTTATTACGTGCAGGAGGCTTCTTCTATGTTTTTGGAAGAAATCATCCGGTCGGTTTATCCAGACCATTCCACAACATCGTATAAAGTGCTGGATTTGTGTGCGGCTCCCGGAGGTAAAACAACCCACTTGTCATCATTATTTCCCGATAGTATTGTGGTGGCTAATGAAGTGATAAAAACACGCGTGCCTGTATTATCAGAAAATGCCGTGAAATGGGGAATGGAAAATATACTCGTCTCCAGCAATGATGCGGCGGATTTTAAAGCGTTACCAGGTTATTTTGATTTGATCGTAACCGATGCGCCTTGCAGCGGAAGCGGGATGTTTCGAAAAGATCCGGAAGCTATTTCGGAATGGTCGCTTCAACATGTGGCACTTTGCAGTCAAAGGCAACGACGTATCATACAGGATAGCTGGACCGCTCTGAAAGAAAATGGAATATTAGTGTATTGCACCTGTTCCTTTTCAAAAGAAGAAAATGAAGACATATTGGATTGGATTGCGGAAACCTTTGCAGTAGAATCCATTCCTGCACGCCGCAGTGTGGAGTGGGGAATTGTGGAGACACAGTCGGATAAAAGCCGGATGTACGGATACCGCTTTTATCCTGATAAAATAAAAGGAGAAGGTTTTTTTATTGCCTGCATGCGAAAGAAAGAGCCCGCAGACGCCCGTGTACTTAAACCACAAGGCTTTTTGCATTTGTCAAAAAAAGAGGAATCGGTGGTTGCGTCTTATATCAAACAACCGGAACGTTATTCTGTTGTTCGGGTGAAAGAAGAAATGAGGATAATTGAAAAAAACTACAAAGATGAGCTCGCCGTATTGTATGCAGCCTTGTATGTAAAGAAGATGGGAGTTAATGCAGGCAGGATAATCAAAAATGAGTTAGTGCCGGATCATGAGCTGGCGCTTAGTACCATAATTTCTCCGGATAGGGGAGCGATTGAAGCGGATTTGGAAACGGCACTGGAGTTTTTGAGGAAAAAAGATATTCCGTCAGGCAACGCGGCTAAAGGTTGGAACGTCGTTAGGTTTATGGGGCATAACCTGGGGTGGGTTAAAGTGTTGCCAAATAGGGTAAATAACTATTATCCGTCCGCCAGTCGTATATTAAAGTATTGATTTTCACGTTAAATGACACAGTTAACTTTTTTACTTATTTTCGTAGGTGCCGGGGAATTAAATTCAATATGATGAAAAAACTGGTTTGCATTTTATTTTCTTCATTTTTTGTACTTGCACTTAAGGCGCAGCCTTCCGATCTTATCGTTCAATCTGAGATGGGCAGGCATTATCTCAATCATACAGTAGAGGCAAAGGAAAATTTCTACAGTGTGGGCCGCCTTTATAATATTAGTCCGAAAGAAATTGCTCCGTTTAATAATCTAACGCTGAATAGTGGATTGGAAATTGGTCAGGTGCTAAAAATCCCGTTGATGCCGGAGAATTTTTCGCAACACGGAACAGCCGCAGCCGATGAGGTATTTGTGCCCTTGTATCATTTGGTTACTCAAAAAGAGGGTTTATACCGTATTGGTCAAAACTTCTATAAAGCGTCTGTAAATGACCTGAAAACCTGGAATAACCTGAGTTCAGAAACCATAAGCAGCGGGCAGATGCTGATTGTAGGCTTTTTACGCGTTAAATCCGGACAATCAGCGCTGGCCGCCAAAGGCGTGAAGCGCATCAACGGAGCAATCGCTTCCCGTACTCCGGTAGTAACGCCGCCGCCGGCATCACAACCAGAAAACCGTGCGGTGGCTGCAACACCCAAAACAGTGGAAGCAGCTACGCCAAAAGTTGTTGAAACTGCCCGAACAGCATCGGTACAAAATAACGCAGAAGGAACCGGGTATTTTAAGAGCAGTTACCGTGATCAATCCGCGAGTTTTGATTCCTTCAGAAACGAAATGGGTGAAGGCGCAGTTTTTAAAAGTACCAGCGGCTGGCAGGATGCCAAGTACTACGCTTTAATGAATAATATCACTCCGGGCACTATTGTGCGAATCACCAACTCTAATAACAATCGCATCATTTTTGCCAAAGTGCTGGGCGAGCTTCCACCAGGGAGAGAGAATGAAGGACTCCTCATTAGAATCAGCAATGCTGCCGCTGCAGAGCTGAAAGTGGATGATAAAGCGCCTAAGTTTAGTGCAGAGGTAGCCTACGCAAAGGCAGGGCGTTGATACGGTACAGCGCGAAGATTGGTTCTGTTCGTTAAGACCTCTGAGTGCGTGGGTATGCGAAGAAATATTTAAATGTTGTCTTAATCCAAAACGCCACAAAAAGCCATTTTTTTTACCGAAACGATACACGCCAGTGTTGAGGGTGGATTTTTCCGGAAGGCATTGGTTGTCTCAATTTGTTTTTCGCTTACTTGTATTCAATTTAAGTATATTAGTGCACTACAATTGTTCAACTTTAAATCTCAAGTATGTCAGAAAAAAACAACAAATCACGCCGGAGTTTTATTAAAAATACAGCCCTTGGCGCGGCTGGATTTATGATTGTTCCGCGCCATGTTTTAGGAAAAGGTTATCGGGCGCCCAGTGACAAGTTGATTGTTGCGGGTGTGGGAGTAGGTGGAAAAGGCCGTTCAGACCTCGCCCATTTTTTTGAGAGCGGAAAAGCCGAAATTGGCTTTTTATGCGATGTGGATGATCGCATGTCGGTGGAGTCGCGGAAAAAATTTCCCAAAGCAAAATATTATAAAGACTGGAGGGAAATGCTGGATAAAGAGGCAAAGTCTTTTGATGCGGTATCGGTATCAACACCAGACCACACCCATGCCGTAGTAGCCATGGCGGCTATGCGCAGAAAAAAACATGTGTATGTTCAGAAACCATTAACGCATGATATATGGGAGGCGCGCATGCTTACAGAAGCCGCAGATAAATACAAAGTAGTTACGCAAATGGGTAACCAGGGATCTTCGGGTGATGGTGTACGTCAGATGCAGGAATGGTATGATGCGGGTATTATTGGCGATGTGCATACTGTTTACATATTTACTAACCGCCCTATATGGCCGCAGGGTATCCCATGGCCAACAGGTAAGCCTCCGGTTCCTAAAGAATTAGATTGGGATTTATGGCTGGGCACAGCGCCGCAGAAGGATTATGTAGACGGTTTGATTCCCGGCAGTTGGCGCGGCTGGTGGGATTACGGTACCGGCGCGTTGGGAGACCTTGGATGTCATCTTATGGAAGCTCCATTCCGAATATTAGGAATAGAGTATGCGCTGGATGTGCAGGCGTCTGTAACCAGCGTATTTACCGCTTTTGGCAAACGCGGATATTTCCCCGAAAGCTTTCCGCCTTCAAGTCACGCTACACTTACTTATCCCAAAACACCAAAAACACAGGGACAGGTAATCATGCATTGGATGGATGGCGGTATAAAACCGGAACGTCCACAGGAACTTGGACCGAATGAGGTATTTGGAGATGGCAACAGTGGTATTTTATTTGTAGGTACCAAAGGAAAAATGATGGCGAGTGAATATGCCGCTAATCCGCGCTTGTTGCCATTGTCGAGGAATACAGAAGTGAAAGTACCGCAAACACAACCACGTGTTCCGGGAGGTGCCGATGGGCACTACGCACAATGGGTAGAGGGATGCTTAGCCGGTTATGGTAATATGGAACTAAGCTCTCCTTTTAAAAAAGCGGGTCCGCTTACTGAAGCCATACTGATGGCTAATCTTGCAATAAGAGCAGCCGATACGCCGAAGCCAAGAGCTAATGGAAGGGGTAATGATTATCCCGGTGCAAATATGAAACTACTGTGGGATTACAAGAATATGCGTGTTACCAACCTGGAGGAAGTAAACCAGTTTGTAAAACGCGAGTATCGCAAAGGATGGACAATAGATTTTTAATTAGATAGCGGCCGCGGATGGTTTTTTGCGGCCGCTTCGTTACCTTTCATCAAAATTACATCGTGAAAAATTATATACTTTTTTTTGCAGTCATCTTTCTGCTTGGCGCATGCGGCAGCCAGAATAAAATCAAAGGCGGTAGAAATAGTAATTCGAACGGTCAGTGGATAAGCCTCTTTGATGGTAAAACAATGAACGGGTGGAAAGAAAGTGAGGGTCCGTCGTTTAGTATTGAAAATGGTGCCATCAAAGTTGCCGGAAAGCGCTCCCATTTGTATTACGATGGACCGGTAAGCGACCACAATTTCAAAAACTTTGAACTTAAGATGCAGGTGATGACCACACCTAATTCAAATTCGGGTGTTTATTTTCATACCAAATTTCAGCAAAGGGGCTTTCCGGATGATGGGTTTGAGGTGCAGGTGAATAACTCGCACACCGACTGGAAACGAACTGCGGGGCTATATGATATTCACGATACGGCTGCCACTTTTGTAAAGGATAATGAATGGTTTGAACTGTCGGTAATTGTGAAGGGGAAACATGTGGTTACAAAAATCAATGGGCAAACGATTATTGACTGGACTGAACCCGATGGCGCAGTACCGTCTAAAGGCCATCCCGGCCGAATCATTTCCAGCGGCACCTTTGCATTGCAGGCACATGATCCCAAAAGTGTGGTGTACTACAAAGATATTATGGTTAAGCCGTTGCCTTAAACATTTGTCTGGCGTTTGCAGTGGATTTCCTTCCGGTAAAAGGTTGGAAATCCATTGTGTTATTTTGTATCTGCGGGATATTGGATCCCGGCCTTTCTGCGTATCTCATCCATCGTTTCCATAAGCAGCACGGTGTCAGCATGGGTCATCACCGGGCTTTCGGTTAGTCCTTTACGTAAGCAATCGCCTGCGTGCCGTGCTTCGTAATGATAGCCAAATCCTTCGGTTTGCTCCACGGGGACAATCACTTTACTGTCTGCCCTTCCCGGATAAAATTCTAAGGTTGAATCCGGAGTATAAAACCGGTGAGTAAGGCGTAATCTGCCTTTACTTCCACTGATATCTGCTTCAGTGGCCAGATGGGTGCAATAGGAACTAAATAGCTGAGCCATCGCTCCGCTGTTGTACCGAAATAAAACAGCGCATTGTTCGTCAATACCGGTGGATGCGGGCGTCATGCGTGCGTCAATATAATCCGGTTTTCCCAAAGCCGACAATGCATAGAATACATTATACACGCCAATATCGAGTAAAGTTCCTCCTCCCAGGGCAGGACTGAAAAGGCGTTCCGCAACAGGGGGTTGTGGCACAAAGCCGAAATTGATGATTACGTTTTTTATTTCGCCCAATTGTCCGCTATGGATAATGTCTGTCATTTTTTGCCACTGAGGTGTAAATTTCGACCACAGGGCCTCCATTAAAAATACCTTCTGCTCTTTTGCCGCAGCTATCATTGATTTTGTTTGTGAGGAATTCACTGCAAATGCTTTTTCACAGAGTACGGCTTTTCCATGTTGCAGGCATAACATCACATGTTCGAAATGCAATCCGTGCGGCGTCGCTACGTAAATAATATCGGTTTGCGGGTCTTTCGCTAATGTGTGGTAGTCATCGTACTGCAGTGCTGCAGGATACAACTGCGCGAATATTGCAGCATTGGTTTTACTGCGGGAAGCAACGGCGTGCAACTCCGCGTCTTCAATATACTTTAAATCGGATGCAAATTTTTGAGCAATGCGGCCGGTTCCCAAAATGCCCCAGCGGATTTTTTTGTTCATCATTCTTTATGCCATTAACGTTGAGCGTTCCTTATCATTTGTGTGTACTCATGGGTATGCACTCCGGTTGTATTCGATTTTGCAGCAGAGCGCATTGCACCGGCAACCACAACAGATTCAATAGCACGATACTTTTTGAGTTTGCCGGGCAACAGAAGCGAAATTGCCGGGGCAATGGTTTGAACGAATTTCTCCCCTTTTCTTTTTTCTTCCCGGAATCCCAACAGAAACGACGGGCGGAAAATATGTAATGCCGAATAGGGGAGTGCATGGATAGCCGCCTCCATACTTCCCTTAACAGAAAGATAAAAATTAGAGGAATGGGCATTTGCGCCAACGGAAGATACTACCAGAAACTTTGAAAACCCGTTATCTATACCCCATTGTGCGGCATGCACCGGTATGTCGAAGTCTATCCGCCGGTACAGCGCTTTGTCGCCTTTAACTTTTTTCATTGTGGTGCCAATACAGCAAAAAATTGTATCTCCCTTACCCAGCGAACGGTGAAAGTTATTATAATCATCAAAATCAGTAACGCAAACCTCAAGCCTGGGATGTGATAGACTTATCGGTTGTCGCACCAGCACTCTGATTTGAGCAAAATACTCATCCTCCAGTATCAGGTGCAGCAATTGATTGCCTATTAAACCTGTGGCTCCGAGTAACACCGCTGTTTTTGCTTCCATGATTTTTGTATTTTGCAGTGAACAGATACGATATGCAGATCAGGGAAAATATTTCACTCAGGCAATATAATACTTTTGGAATAGATGTGCGTGCCCGCTATTTTGCCAGTTTTGCACGTATTGAAGAAATTGAGGAATGGATAGAAAGAAACAGCAGTGTAATGCGGGTGATTTTGGGCGGTGGCAGTAATCTGCTGTTTACACGCAATATAGACGGGGTAGTGTTGAAAAACGAGATAATGGGTATTGAAGAAATTACAGAAGACGAACACGACGTGTATGTAAGGGCAGGCGCGGGGGAGAACTGGCACCGGTTTGTACAGCACTGTTTAACGCGAAATTGGGCCGGACTGGAAAATCTTTCATTGATACCCGGAAACGTGGGCGCAGCACCCATGCAAAATATTGGTGCTTATGGTGTGGAATTACAGGAGGTATTCAATAGCCTGAGTGCATATCATATTCGCGAAAGAAAAATACATCATTTTACTGCAGGCGATTGTGCCTTTGGTTACCGGGAGAGTATTTTTAAAAAGCAGTATAAGAACCAGTTCATCATATTGAATGTTACCTTTCGGCTTCGCAAACGCCCGGTATTTCACACTGCGTATGGTGCAATCCGCGAAGAGCTGGAAAAAATGCAGGTGAAAGAATTAAGTATTCAGGCTATATCACAAGCTGTAATCAATATCCGGTCCTCTAAACTTCCCGACCCATCACAAATTGGCAATGCGGGCAGTTTTTTCAAGAACCCTGAGGTTTCGAATAAAAAGTTCGAGATGCTGAAAAAGCAATATCCGGAAATTCCACATTACCCGGCTAAGGTGTATCCAAATGCTACCCGGGTTACAACAAATGAAGTGAAACTGGCGGCGGGGTGGCTTATTGAACAATGCGGATGGAAAGGAGTACGCAGAGGAAATGCCGGTGTACATGCAAAACAGGCGCTGGTACTCGTGAATTACGGCAATGCTACCGGTAAAGAAATTTACGAACTGAGTGAAGATGTGGTGCGCAGCGTGCACAAAAAATTTGGCGTCACCTTAGAGCGGGAGGTAAATATTTTATGAGCCACCCAATTTTTTACTCTTTTCGTTTAAACCGAATGGTGCCATTAGACTTATCGGTAGAAGTAATATACACTTCGTAGCGCTTGTTGCCCACCGTTACCACCATTAATGCGGTATTTGGAGGAATGGCTCCCATGTTATCCGCATACATTACCAGTTCATTTTCTTCACGGGTGGTATCCAGTTTAATGGTTAAAGAAAGTGGCTTGTCTGTTAATCGTTGCCGCGACAACAACAATTTGTTATTATAAAAAACAGAAATAGAGTCGCCATCTATTTCTCCGTTATCGTAAAAATCTACTTTGAAAGTTTCGTCGGAAGGAATTTCGATGGTTTTCAGAATATTTTTACTCCTGTTGGTGTAACCAGGCAGGATCGGCGCGGAGATATCCGGCAGGCCTTTTTTGGAATCACTTACAACTATTTGTGGTTTTTGTGTACCGGATTCGTTTTCCGGAGTTGCAGACGGCTTCTTTACAATTGGCGGAGTTTTTTTGGGAACAGGCTTTTGAGCAGGTGCCGTGTTTGTTTTTGGTTTTGGCGTGAGCTGTTGTTGCGATTTATTCTTAGCAACGGGCGGACTGCTTTTTTTGGGGGCAGATGCGGATGATTGAGGTGTTTTGGTTCTGGTGAGCGTTTTTCTCTCCAATTCGGTACTGCCCGCACCGCAACCATTGGGCTTATAACCTCTCCACCTACCCACTAACTTTTCCGTATCGCCCTGTTTCAAAAAGGTGAGAATATGCGTTTGCAAACAATCTCCCCAGGTGGGTGGCGTATTACCCTTGATCCTTTCTTCTTCGTTTACCACAACCGATTTGCTGCCTGAATCGTAGTGTCCTTCCAGTCTGCAAATCACATAGTATCGTTTTTCGGGATAGTTAAAATACGAATAAGAATAACCACTTACTTTATCGCCATTGATGTAAAGCTCCAACACGTATTCCGTATCACCTTCCCCGGCAACAATATCGTTATTAGCCGAATTGAAAGTGCCCCGCCATTGTCCGTCGAGTTTCTGAGCGATACCCTGATAGCCAATCAATAAAAAAAGCAATAGTAACCCGCCTCTCATTTCATGAAAAACTTTTATAACAACAAAAGTAACCCCAATACTAAGGAAATACCCCTACGAAATGAAATGATACGCCAATAGTTCGTTAAATTTGCACTCTTTTTCAGGAACAGGAAGGATTAAATATGGTAAAAATAACTTTTCCGGATGGTGCGGTTCGCGAGTATCAACAAGGTACAACCGCAATGGATATTGCAAAATCTATTAGTGAAGGGCTGGCAAAAAAAGTGCTTGCGGCCAAAGTGAACGGCCAGGTTTGGGACGCCATTCGGCCTATTGAACACGACGCTGCGCTGCAACTGTTGACATGGGGCGAAACAGAGGGAAAATCCACATTCTGGCATTCGTCTGCACACTTATTGGCAGAAGCAGTGGAGGCGCAATTCCCCGGAGTTAAATTTTGGGTTGGTCCCCCGGTAGAAAATGGTTTTTATTACGATATGGATTTGGGTGGCAGAAAAGTGAGTGAAGAGGATTTGCTCGCTATTGAAAAGAAGATGACTGAATTGGCTAAACAGGGCAATCCTTATATCCGTAAAGAAGTTTCAAAAACAGACGCCATTCAATACTTTGAAAAAAAGGGCGACGAATACAAACTTGACCTGCTGCAGCACCTCGAAGGTGGTAATATTACTTTTTATACCCAGGGCGGT
Organism: Chitinophagaceae bacterium; assembly: GCA_020854215.1. Lineage (GTDB taxonomy): Bacteria > Bacteroidota > Bacteroidia > Chitinophagales > Chitinophagaceae > Agriterribacter. The sequence goes on from JADZFY010000236.1 coordinate 17,107, forward strand.
TTTACCGATTTATGCCGTGGTCCGCATATACCTCAAACAGGACTAATTAAAGCAATAAAACTCACCAATATTGCCGGCGCCTATTGGAAGGGCGACGAAAAAAACAAACAACTCACCCGTATTTACGGTATCACATTTCCCAATCAAAAAGAATTGGATGAATACCTGAATATGCTTGAGGAAGCGAAAAAAAGGGATCATCGCAAGTTGGGCAAAGATTTGGGTATATTCACCTTTGACGATGACATTGGACCTGGCTTGCCGTTATGGATGCCCAATGGCGCCGTTGTAATTGAAGAATTGGAAAAGCTGGCGAAGGACACGGAAGAACGAGCCGGGTATAAACGAGTGGTTACGCCCCACATTGCCAAGGAGAACCTTTACCTCACCAGCGGACATTTGCCTTATTACCAGGATAGCATGTACCCGCCAATGGAACTCGATGGTACGAAATACTACCTCAAGGCAATGAATTGTCCGCATCACCATAAAATATTTGCTGCCGAACCCAGGAGTTATAAAGATTTGCCCTATCGTTTGGCAGAATACGGCACCTGTTACCGGTATGAACAAAGCGGAGAGCTTTTTGGACTGATGCGGGTGCGTTGTCTTCATATGAATGACGCACATATCTATTGCACCAAAGATCAGTTTTATGACGAGTTTAAGGCAGTAAATGAAATGTACCTGAAATACTTTAAGATTTTTGGTATTGAAAAATATGTGATGCGCCTTAGTTTACACGACCCTTCTAAGTTGGGAAAAAAATATGTAGATGAGCCGGAACTATGGAAGGAAACAGAGGCATTGGTGAGAGACGTGCTGGTACGCACCAATACGCCTTTTGTGGAGGTTCAGGACGAAGCCGCTTTTTACGGCCCCAAAATTGATGTACAAATTTGGAGCACCATTGGGCGGGAGTTTACCCTGGCTACTAACCAGGTAGATTTTGCACAGGGCAGACGATTTAAACTCGAATTTACTAATAAGGAAAACGCACCTGAAATACCCCTGATTATTCACCGAGCGCCATTAGGCACGCACGAGCGGTTTATCGGCTTTTTACTGGAACACTACGCGGGTAAGTTTCCCGTTTGGTTAGCGCCTTTGCAGGTAAAGATTCTGCCGATTAGCGACCGGTTTATGGATTATGCACAAAATCTTTTAGAATCATTGAAAAATGCTGATATTCGTGCAGCAATTGACGACCGTCCGGAAAAAATTGGCAGAAAAATAAGAGACACCGAATTGGCAAAAGTACCTTATATGGTAGTAGTGGGCGAAAAAGAAGTGAATGAAAATAAAGTAGCGGTGAGAAGGCATGGTAAAGGCGATGCAGGTACAAAATCGGTTGAGGAATTTGTACAGGAAATCAGACAGCAAATCAAAAACCGGGTATCAGAATAAATAGCTACACACTAATAACCAATAATAACATTAACCATTAAAACCTCCCGAAAGAGGAGTATCACTTTAAAAATTGTAAATGGCATTTCCACCACGACCAAAATTTCCCAGGGGTAATTTCAATCCCCGTTTCAAAAGAGAACAACAACAGGAACATCGTACAAACCACATGATTAGGGTGCCCCAGATTAGACTCGTGGGTGACAATGTGGAAGTAGGTGTATATTCCATCCAGGACGCACTAAAACTTGCTCATGAACAAGGACTCGACCTGGTAGAAATTTCTCCCAATGCCGACCCGCCTGTATGTAAAATCATAGACTACAATAAGTTCCTTTACGAAAAGAAGAAGAAAGAGAAGGAAATGAAAGCCAACTCTAAGATGTCTGAAGTGAAGGAAATTCGTTTTACTCCTAACACGGATGATCACGACTTCAACTTTAAAGCCAAACACGCTGAAGATTTTTTGAAGGATGGCAATAAGGTGAAAGCCTACGTTCAATTTAAAGGACGGGCTATTATGTTTAAAGAGAGGGGCGAATTGTTATTACTGAAGTTTGCGGAAAGACTTGCTGAAATGGGTGCTCCCGAAGGATTGCCAAAGCTGGAAGGAAAGCGGATGATGATCATATTCGCACCCAAAAGCCAGAAGAAAAAGAAATAAAATTCAATCTTCGTATAAGCTTTTCAATAATTAAGAACCTGTAAGTGATTCGGGCAAGCAGTTGCCGGTTGCTTTCGGGTTTTTTGATGTACAATACCCACGCCAGCCTTTTGTGTTTGTCCGGGATTGATTATTTTCTTAACAACTGTGGAATAAATTTTGAATAGCTTCGTTATCAGTTCTTAGCCGTCTGTAATGACTATCCGCACTATCATATCGTTGGTATTTTGCATCATGGGCTGTTATTTGTATGCGCAGCAGTATAATCCGCAACAGGTAAATAAAAAAGCTGTCAACTTCTATAATCTTGCACTCGATAGAGCACAAAATGGCGATTACCCGGATGCTGTCCGGCTAATCAATCTTGCGCTTGAAAAAGACAATCGGTATATAGACGCCTGGTTAACCAAAGCCGGCATATTTGGAGAATTGAAATGGTACGACAGTAGTGTCTACGCCTACCAACAGGCTTTTGCATTAGATCCGAATTATACCAGGGATTATAAGCTGCCTTTTGCTATTAACCAGGCCGGATTGGGGCAATTTGAAAATGCCCTTAGTTCGGTTAATGAGTTTTTAATGATACCCGACCTTAACGAAACCAGTCGCCGTGCGGGAACATACCGTAAGCGCTCCTTTGAGTTTGCGGTAAAATACGAAGCAGACCACCAAACTAAAAACTATGTTTTTGCACCCGCGAATATGGGTGACAGCATTAATACGGTGGACCTTGAATATTACCCCTCAATAACCATTGATGATAAAACGCTGGTGTTTACAAGACGTGTGAAAGGATACAACGAAGATTTTTTTGTAAGCAAAAGAAAAGATAGTATCTGGAATGGGGCCAAAGGAATAGATGGTGACATTAACAGTAATTTTAATGAAGGCGCACAAAATATTTCTCAGGATGGAGAATGGCTGGTATTCACAGGTTGTAATTTTCCGGAAGGATTGGGTAGTTGCGACCTGTTTTTTTCAACCCTTACTAAAAAGGGGTGGAGCATACCTGAAAATTTAGGTACTCCCGTGAATAGCGAGTTTTGGGAATCGTCTCCCTGTCTTTCGCCGGATAAAAGAGAACTGTATTTTTCAAGTAACCGGCCAGGCGGGTTTGGCGGCAAAGACATCTACGTATCCCTGCGGCTCCCTAATGGAAGGTGGGGAACACCGAAAAATTTAGGTCCACTAATCAATACAAGTGGCGATGAAAGTTGTCCGTTTGTTCATGCCGACAATCAAACCCTTTATTTCACATCCAACGGGTTAACCGGATATGGCGGTGATGATTTATTTCTGGTGCGCAAACAAAACGATGGATCCTGGGCCAACGTGGAAAATCTCGGTTACCCCATTAATACCATTGGAAATGAAGGCAGCTTAGTGGTGGCTGCGGATGGTAAGACCGCCTATTACGCCAGTGACCGCTCTGATACCCGCGGAGGATTGGATATCTATACTTTTGAAATGCGTGACGATATCCGTCCGAATAAAACGCTGTGGGTGCAGGGAACGGTTTTCGACAGCACTACCAAAGAGGGCTTACCCTCAGCGGTTGAACTGATTGACATCGGCACCGGACAAACACTGGTTAAAGTACAAACCAACGAAAACGGCAATTATCTTATTACACTTCCACTGGGCAGAGATTATGCTTTTAATGTAAATCGCAAGGGGTATCTTTTTTACTCCAAAAATTTTCCATTCAGCAAACCTTCACCCGATTCTACCTATACTATTGATATCGGTTTGCAACCGATCACCACCAATGCGTCCGTTGTGCTGAATAATATATTTTTTGGTATCAATCGCTTTGAACTTGAGCCGGAGTCCGTTGCGGAACTGGATCGTGTGGTAGCCTTACTGAATGACAATCCTGCTGTTAAAATTCTTATCAGTGGATATACCGATAATTCGGGTAATGCAGCCGATAATCTAACACTTTCCAGAAATCGGGCAAAAGCGGTAGTAGACTATCTTATCAGTAAAGGAGTTCATGCTTCAAGGCTACAATACAAAGGTTATGGTGCGGCGCGGCCGGTGAGCGATAATGGCACAGAGGAAGGGCGGGCCGCAAACAGAAGGACAGAACTCACCATTTTGTAGGAGCAGCAATTTTTTCCACTGTGTACAACAATGCCACCATCGCATCGTCCAGACGAAACACAAATAACGGGGTACTGCGATAGATTTTTTAAGGGTTATCCGTTTCCCACAATATAGCCGTAAAACGTTACCGGTTGCCTGTCGTTACCCCTTACCTCAAGCGTTGCATACCCGTCGTCTGAAATATTGAGTGTGCATTGTTGAACAGTACGCACGTCTTTCAGTTGTATGGATACGTTCCAGCCACCCTTTTTCCCCGGCTTTTCCATATACACAAAATCTTTTGAGGTGAACCTCAACGGGCCTTCTGATGGATCAATCGGCGGCATATAAATTCTTCCCATATAGGGCAAAAAACTCACTACCTTGTCGGCGGTAACCTGCATGTCGTAATAGCTGCTCAGTTCCCTTCTTGGGCCACTTAACGGTAGAATAGATTGTGCTCTGAATGTAAAATCCTGATGTTCGATCGCAGTGGTGATCTTTTCAGTCTGTTCCTTTTTCTGATTTTCCCGGCTATTTTGTGCCGTCACTGCATTACCCGTCAGAACAAATGCAACACAGAGGGTCAGCACCCGGCGTAAGATATTTGGATATTTCATAACTAATTGTTTTAACTGAATTACTGCAGGTTAGATAGACACAGGTATCCCCCGGTTTAACTTTGCTGCTTTAAGGGGCTGTTAAATTTTGTTTGGAAAATCTAATAGGGAAGCCTCGAAAAGATAGCTGCATGAAAATTCGGTACGAACGATTGTGTATGGACGGTGGTATACGTCGGTAACCTATTCATGTTGGCGGGTGTTGGCATATCGTCCAATTCTTTGTTTTATTGGAGAGAAATGATTCGTATTTTTTTTATTTATTTATCAGTCCGCCGTGTTGGCTAAAGAACATTTTTTAAGGAGTAGATTCGGTGTGGGCGTTAACGTGTATTTCAAAAAGTAAACCGGCGAATACGCCGGTTGCGTGGGTTGCGTGAACCCTTTGGTAGTACGAAATTAAACTGAATACGCCGGATCTACAAGGAATACAATAACCGTAGGCTGTAGCTATCGGGCATCATTCTCATCCTGTTGCTGAAGTATCCCGCATTTACTGGCAATAACTCCGCATCGCGAAATTTACTTCTTTCAATTTTTCTTCCCGTATTGCTTTTACTGTATCTTTTCGTGCGCTATCTCAGAGCGTCGGGGCATCTGAAGGGATGAATGCGTATTTTATATTTTGCTCGATGTTGTGTGAATCGTTTTTTAATTATAACCACTAATGACCAATTTTATTTTGATTGCTGTTTGTATGCTGGCAGGACTGTTACTTCGCCGGTTTACTAAACTTCCGGAAGATGCCTATAAAGGAGTAAATGCGCTTATTATTAATTTAGCCTTACCGGCAGTATCTTTTAAATATCTTCCTCATTTAAGATGGTCGGGTGCCATGATTCTTCCGGCGATGATGCCGGTGGTATTATGGCTCTGCGGTTGGTTGTATGTACGTATATACGCCGCTAAAGCAAGGCTCGACAAGCCAACGGAAGGGGGTATGAAATTAGTTACCTGTTTGAGCAATACGTCTTTCGTTGGATTTCCGCTGGTGTCTGCATATTTTGGTGATAACGCGCTTGGAATTGCTGTGATATGTGATCAGGTGAGTTTTATTTTACTCGCCACTGCAGGTATTGCTGTAGCAATGAATGCTTCAGATAAGCATACGCTTTCTGTAACAACGGTTTTGAAGAAGGTGACATTATTCCCGCCATTTATTGCTTGTGCAGCAGCTTTAATACTTCCGTTGTTCATGGATATCTCCCCGCTGGATCCATTGTTTGATAAACTTGCCGCAACGGTGGCTCCGCTGGCTTTATTTTCAATAGGCTTGCAGATGAAGTTTGACGGGTGGAAAAGTCAGATCAGGCATGTTTCTGCATCACTGGTATATAAACTCATTCTTGCACCATTGATTATTTATGGAATTGTGTGGCTTTCTGGTATGAAGGGCATCATTCCCCAAATCAGTATTTTTGAAGCTGCTATGCCATCTTTTCTCACAGCAGGAATTATCGCGAGCGAATATCACCTGAATCCAAGGCTCTCCAGTTTGATCGTAGGAATTAGTATTGTGTTCGCGTTTTTCACTACCGCTGTTTGGTACCTGTTGATTGTTGGATTAGCCTAATTGGGGCGCATTTGATTACAATTACAGCATGATATGACTTTTATCACTTGTTGTTATTGCAGTTGAGTTACTTTTGTGCAAATTTGCAATATGATGCTTAAACAATGTAGTGCTGCAATATTACTGTTGTCATTTATGGCGCAGGTGTTGAGCAGCCCTTTTATTGTTTTCGATTATTATATAAACACGGCAACTTACGCAACAAACTGCATTAATAAAACGAAGCCCGAATTGCATTGTAACGGTAAGTGCCAGATGGCAAAAGAATTGAAACAGGTGGAAGATCAGGAACAGCAAAACCCTGCCGGAGAACATGACTATAAAGCTCCGGTATTCCTGTTTTCAAAATCATGGTTTACTATTGTTCCTGAAGGTTGGAACACGGCGTTCGAAAGTAAATACGCAGAGTTTCAGGACGCAGGTACAATAGATATTTCAACACCATTTTTTCATCCCCCCACAGTTTAAACACATCTATAGCTCCGTTTTTGTTACAGCTGAAATTAAGCTGTGTTTGATTTTTCATGTTTAAACTTTTCAAATGAACAGGATATTTTCCTGCGCCTTTTTGTGCGCTTTGATCTTTGCAGGATGTAAAAAAGAAAATGCAAAACCTGCAGAAGCCGGTAAAGTACGTATTGCTCAAACAACCGGTAACAATATGACGATCACTCTGTGGGCAGATAATGACGCTTTTATCACGGGGTACAACAAATTTTATGTATCTGTTAATGCTAACGAAGGAGGGGAGATAAAAAATGCTAAGGTGCGTTTTACGCCTGTGATGGATATGGGTACTATGAAGCACAGTAGCCCGGTGGAACAGCCCGCTTACAATACCCTTAACAAGCTGTACGAAGGTGCAGTTATTTTTACGATGCCTACTTCGGAAATGGGTTCGTGGCAACTGAAGGTGGCCGTCAATGATTTCGAGGAAATCTTTCCTGTAACCATCGGTAATTCGGTTAAGAAACAGGTAGTAACTTTTAAAGGAAACGATGACATTAAATATGTGTTATGCCTTGTTCCGCCTGTAAAATGGCAGGTTGGACTTAATGATTTGCAATTGCTGCTTCATCGTCAGGCTTCTGCAAATGAATTTCCACCGGTTGATGGACTTGTTATAGAATGTACACCGGAAATGCCTTCAATGGGGCATGGTTCTCCCAATAATATTAATCCTGTTTCAACTGGTAATGGACATTACACGGGAAAGGTGAATTTCACGATGACCGGAGAATGGCGTTTGCATTTTGCAATAAAGAAGGAAGGAAGCGTCATCAAAGATGATACGTTCCTCGATGTTTTGTTTTAAAAAATTGAAACATTGCGAAGGACTTGCCTTTTGAATAACCAAATGAATACCGTTATGTGGTTTAAAATTTTCATTTTTCTCCTATTGATTTTGCCGGGTGCACTAATGCTCCCGGCACAGGAGGATTCGTCATTTCGTAATGTAGTTATCCTGAAGGAGGTGGTTGTACAGCAGGATGGACAGTTGAACAACAGCCGTGAGAAAAAACAGGGAACCGATCTTCAGGTTTCTACCGATAAATTGCTGGAACGTATATCAGGTGTGAGTATGATACGCAGAGGGAACTATGCATGGGAGCCCACCATTCGTGGTCTTAATGCGGGTCAGATAAATGTTACCATATCCGGGATGGCCATTTTTGGAGCCTGTACCGACAGGATGGATCCGGTTAGCTCCTATATAGAGCCTAATAACCTTAAAACCGTATCAGTAAACTATGGCGTAAATAACCAGTCGTTCGGAAGCACTATTGGTGGCGGGTTTAATTTTAAATTGAAGCAACCGCGTTTGAATAATGACAAAACCTTTTCTGGTTTGGCCGGAGTAGGATTTGAAACCAATGCGTATGCCTTACAAACACTGGCCGCACTTGAGTACAGTGGAAAACGCTTTGCGATCCGGGGCAATGGTATATTTCGTAAAGCTGAAAACTATCTGGCCGGAGGAAGATCTGAGATTGCGTTTTCTCAATTTTCTAAATGGAATGGAGGACTTTCGGCAATATACCGGTTGTCAGAAAATCATACTATTCATGCAGACTATATTCAGGATGAGGGATGGAATATCGGTTATCCGGCCTTGTTGATGGATGTGGCTTTTGCCAAAGCCAAAATAGCTTCGGTGTCTCATCGTTATCAACCTCACCACAAATCGCTGCACCACTGGGAAACGAAATGGTATTTTAATACCATTAACCATGCTATGGATGACACCCACAGACCCAAAGATCAGATTCCCGTTCACATGGACATGCCGGGTACTTCACGCACCATGGGCTTCTATTCCGAATTGCAATGGACGCACTCCGGGAAGCATCACGTTACTGCACGTTTAAACGGCTACCAAAACCGGTTACATGCCGAAATGACGATGTATCCAGAGGGGGCAGCACCTATGTTTATGCTCACCATGCCGGATGCCCAGCGTAGTGTAATCGGACTGGATGTTTCCGACAAAGTGATGCTTTCGGAAAAAATAGAACTGGTTGCAGGGTTGCGGACGGATTTTGCAGGGTCATCTCTGTACAGTGAGGCCGGAAAACAAACACTTTCGGGTATGCATAGTGGTAACCTCAACCGAAATACTTTGTTGTATAATGCCTACCTCAATGGAAAGTACAGGGTTAACGATGCGGGTTTGGTATTTGCCGGTGTTGCCAGGGCAATGCGCAGTGCCACGTTGCAGGAAATGTATGGCTTCTATTTATTTAACCGCACCGATGGATACGACTATATTGGAAATCCGGCGGTAAAAAATGAAGCTTCCTGGAATTTCAGTGCAGGCGTACAATTTGGGAAAAACATCATTGTAGCAGAAGGGCAGATATTTGCATACCTGTTTAACAACTATATTGCAGGAATGAGCATGCCTGGATACAGTGCGATGACATACGGCGCTAAAGGCGTGAAACAATACAGTAATATTTCATCTGCTGCATTGTACGGTGCGGAAGCAACCTTGCAGGTAAAGCCAATTTCATTTCTGACAATCAGGAGCAGCAACACATACAGCCGTGGCAGTGATGCAAATAATAATGCACTTCCGTTAATAGCCCCGTTTAAATCCGTAAATAAAGTTGGCGTACAATGGAAGGGTTTTCATTTTAGTACCGACGCTGAGTATGCAGCCAGGCAGGAACATGTAAGTACTGCATTTTACGGTGAATTACCCAGCAGATCATATTTTATTGTAAACCTGGCAGCCGGTAAATCTGTTTCCTTAAAAGAAACAACGCTGGATGTGAATATTATGCTTGTCAATATATTCGACCGTTATTATTATTCCCACATGGATATCCTGAAAACTCCGAGGCAGGGCAGGAATCTTGTTGTTCACCTTACGGTTAACTTTTGATAGGAAATTTTGTTTGATTTTTCGAGACGGAGTCCCGGAAGAACATAAACGTTCGAAGTCAGAGACTTCGAACAGCATGGTAGTCGTGGTATTGTTAAATCACATTTACGAGCAACGGAAATTTTAAGAAGAAATTAGGCTGACAAGAAATTCCGTTTTAGTTTCGCATCGTGAAAGTAACCATCACTATATTACAACGCATCGTTTCCCGACGAAGCGGTATTCTCCGATATTGATGATTCGCCTTTTCTTGCGTCGAAAAGGTTTATGTTCTCCGTATTTATAATTTTTTTCCCCGATTTATAAGATGAATTCACTTCTGGCAATGGAAGCTTCACGGCTTTTGATGACTACAGACAGAAATATTACAAACAATACTGTTGGGTTACCCGGCATAACCAAATGGGTATGCGAAAGCCAAAGACTCACTACGGGGCTTTTAACTGACGCGTCGGCGTTACAGGATATTTATGATTTGAGGTTGGACGTGTGGGAGCACTCCGGAAACACGGAGTTTGTAAACCGGCAATTGTTTCCTAATGGATGGTATGACAATCTGGATTCCAGCGCTCTACACTGGATAACTTCTAATGAAGAAGGCAGGATAGTAGCTGCAGCAAGATTGAATCTGTTTGATGATTTAACTGAATTTCCCTACTTCAACGCCGTTGAGCATTTGCCTTATGACGGGGTAGGCAGGTTTGCTTTTTTTAGCCGGCTTATTGTTCATCCTAAATACCGGAGTTTGGGTTTGAGTGAGCAATTGTTTGATGAGCGGGAGCGTTTTTGCGAGGAAAACGGAATACACTGGTCGCAGGTATTTATCAACAATCCGTATGTAGTGAGGTTGTTTGAAGGAAAAGGATTTGTCAATATCGGGAAGGCAGAAGTGAGTTACCATATGGCTTCGGTTCCGCATGCTGTAAATGTTTTTATTAAGCAAAACAGGTTCCATTAAAACGAAGGGCACCCCCCGAAAACGGAAGAGGCGCCCTTTCTAATTTGGTGTTCTCTGTTTTATTTTGCGGGAGGTAATAATACCGCGTCTATTACATGAATAATTCCATTGGATGCCGGAATTGAAGCTACAATATTGGCTCCGTTAACCGTGGTTTTACCGTCTTTCACTGCAATGGTAATGTTATTACCGTTGGCTTGTCCGTAGGTTTGTCCGTCTGCAAATGATTCCGGTCTTAATACTCCAATATAAACATGGTATTCGAGAATATTACGGAGATCATCTTTCTTTTCCGGTTTCAGCAAATCGGCAACGGTTCCTGCCGGAAGTTTGTCGAACGCGGCATTGGTGGGTGCAAAAACGGTAAACGGCCCTGCATTGGAAAGTGCGTCCACATATTCTGCGGTTTGAAGTGCTTTAACCAGCGTAGAATGATCGGCGCTGCCTGCTGCTATTTTAACGACGTCCTTCTGAGAGTCGTTATCCTGTACACCTGATTGTCCGCTCGGGGCAGTGGCAGAGGCGGAAGCTCCGGGTTCTGTTGCGGTTTCTGAAGGAGCACTATTACATGCCATCCATAAAACTGCGCCCATTAGGAGCGCAGTGAAGGATAAAAAATGTCTTTTCATAATCGTTTTTTGTTGTTTGAATGAGCAGTGTCTTTGTTTGTGGTAATTTTAACAACACAAAATAAACACCCCAAATCGGGGCGGGCTATGACTACTGTCATCCAAAGGCAGGATATCAGTCAGCAAGTCATCTGACTGATAGTCCTGTCTGTTGGGTAGGTAAAACGATTATATTTTCTTTTTATAGATTTCGTAGGATGGCGCGTCGGGAGCAACACTCCAACCGGAGATAACGCCGCCGTAGAAGTAAAAAGTAACATCAAAAACCACCTTGCTTACTTTGTCGGTAACCTGGTACACTTTTGTTACACCGTATTCTTTGGACAGCTTGTATTTTCCGAGTTGTAATCCAATATCCTTGCTGTCGCGCTTAAACTGATCTGCTATTGCGATTGCTTCCGGACTAATTTTTTGATTCGGAAACATGGCCATTGTAAGCCGGTTAATATAATCGCTGCTGCTGTTCACCTGCATCGCCCGTTCGGCTGTTTTTCTGAGTTCTTCCCAATTCGATGTTTTCAAATCTTCACGCCGGGCCAATTTGGCTAAACTGAGATAAGCCTGCATACGCAGTTGTGCGGCTGCCATGATGCCTTTGTTATCAAAAGGATTGGCATTTACAGTACCCGGCTTAATGGAAGCCTGCCAGTTTGGGTTTGCAGCACGGAGATTACGTACGCTATCGGCATAATGCTTAAAACCAGCCCGTATTTCCTGTGAACGCAGGCTTCCAATGGTAAAGATGGCAATACCCTGTGCGCCGTTATTAAATGCGGAGTCCATGCAATCAAACATCACCGGACTGTTAGAAGCCATCATGCCGCAATATAGCGTGGTCATCGAATTTTTTTGCTTCACGTTGTCTTTAGTGCAATCCGAGATGAAACTTAAATCACCGGTATAAAAGTTATGATATACCATCGGAAAAACAATGTCAAGATTCCATTTGCCCCAGTCCTGTCTAACCATCTTGCGCGCCATCGCAGGTGTGGGGAAGGGAGATGCAGCCATCTTTTTTCCATAGGAATGCACCACTTCTGCTATTTCGTTGGCTACTTCGGTAATCTGGTCGCAGCGAAACTGCAGCCATTTTTCATCGGTAGATGGATCTTTCAGCTCACGCGGATCGTAATTGAATTTTTCCTTAAACTTTTTGATCAATGCGGGGTGATAGCCAAAATCCCATTGAGGGTACTCACGGTCCTGTACGATTCCATATCGGGGCCACAAGGTGGTGGGCAAAACCACATCTACAAACCGGTGGTAATCTATTGCAATGCCATTCAATCCCTCCACCTCACAGTAGCTGCGAATTTTATCTTTAATGTACTCACGCACTTCGGGAATAGCGGGACAAAGGAACTTATAATAGTCAACGTACGCCTTGGTGTTGGCCAGGCTTTCACCTTTACGGTTAACACTGAACCAATCGGGATGTACTTTTAAAATACTGTCTCTGTCGTGCTCCAGGTTCATGGTCCACAGCCACGCATATACTTCGATGCCATATTTATGAGCAACAGGGATAGCAGCGCGATAATCATCAGGTGTGGGTGCATTCAGCATCAGTCCGTCCAATCCGGTTGCTTTCATTACCTGGCATACGGAATCAAAATTCATTCCCGGGCGATAGTCCAGCCAGGTCCAGAACATGGGATAGTTGTTTTTAGGCGGTTGGTTTCGCTCTGAACGCGCCATAAAACTTATTGTGCACAGCAGGAGGATTGAGAAAATTCGATGCTTCATTTTTCTATGTTTAATGATAGATTATTTATTAGATTTTTAATTTGACAGGTATCCGTCCCAGCAACCAGGTAGCACCAATGATGATTAACGAAAAACCAAGGCAGTTAACAATCCCCATAAAACCATGCGTCAGCCAATCGGGTAATACTATACCGGTGAGGTCGGCCAGCGCGTATGAAATATAGGGTAAAAGATAACAGGTTAAAGTTGCTGTTCCTGCAGGCTTTATCACATTAAGCCAACCCGCTTTTCCTTTACTGGAAAGCCAGCTTAATAAGCTATAGATGGCTATGGCAATTGCCGTTACATAAAATATCCATGTGGGTGTTGCACTGAGCTTAGACACTATCCAGAATTGATGTGCAATAGTTCCGGCCAACAGGAAAAGTATGATTGCTACGATGAGATAGATCGTCTTTCTGTTGTCTGCCAGATGCATATATTTTGTCCTTAGTAAGGTAAAAATTATTCCTCCCATGGTGAAGGCAGATAATGCACCATTTCCAAGATGAAAAATACCGAGTACATCACTATAAAAGTTAGGCCGCGGCAGTTGCAATATCGCCTGTCCGCCATGAGCATCGTTCAGCCGCGAGCCGAGAATGCAAATGAATACCAAAACAATCCACACCGGAATAAGGTAGGTTAACCTGGAACGGGTGAACAAGTACACGAATGCGCAAAATAAATACGACCAGCCTATTGCTCCCAAAATTCCCCACCAGCGGGCGCTGAATACGCCGTCTTTCGGGTCCCTGAAAGTAATGGCGAGGTAAAGTAAAATCATTAACCCCGCCATTTTCAGGATGGTATGTAGTGTCTGTTGCTTTTTGTTGGTAGTTGACGGATACTGGTTCCATATCAGCATAAAACCCGTCACCATCAGTATCCAGTACACCCCAATGGAATAACTCACACCGGGTGATAGTCTTTCTTCCGAATTAACAATAAATGCACCCATCACAAGGAGCGCTGCCGTGCGGGAAAAAATATGCCCCAGCGTAGATTCAACGGACAGCCCTTTACTGAATCTTTTTTCTATCGCGGGTGGAATAGACATCCCGACAACAAATAGAAATATTGGAAACACAACGTCTGACAATCCCAGAAAATCTTCACCAAATTTGGCGTGTTCCATCCAGCGGGGTACATCATGAATTTTCCAGAAATCGTTTACAAATATCATGATGAACATGGTAAGTGCTCTCAGCAGGTCAATACCTGTATCACGTTTGAAAACGATACTTTTTGAAGCGGGATTGGCAGACATTGTAATTCCGTTAAAATTCTGCAATTAATGAAAGCCAACGGGCGGCGGGTGCTCCCCACACTTCTTTGTACGTGGCCGTATTGAACTGGGGCCAGTAGGGGGTATCCTCATTAAACTTAGACTGCATGCCTACCGGAATTGCACCAACGGTTTCTCCCGGCAATGCGGTGTACAGTTGAGGATAATTGCTGCCCTCGCCCCATATAATAGACTGACCAAAAGGATTTTTCCCAACGATCCAAAACAATTGTTGCTCTGCAATATTAATCAGCTCTTTATCATTGAGGAACTTTCCGGCAAGCGCAGCCGCTTTTCCTGTGGAAAGGTGAACCGCTGCATTTCCTTTAAATGAAAACCAAACAGGGAATACGCGCAGGTAATGCTCCTGATCGAGCTTTACACCGTTCTCCAATTGTTCTTTGTAGTCCTGAGCTGCCCCGCGGAAAATACCTACCTGCACTTTATAGAAGTTTACGGAGTCTTTCACTTCATCAATGTGATACACACCGCTGGGCACCATTCCGTAGGGTTGCACGTATTGCATTATGGTTTTCAAATAATCGCCGTATAATCGAATGGATGCTTTCCATTTGTTGTAGTCCGGATGATTCGGCTGTGTTTCGCAAAGCAGGGTCAATGCCTGCATATAGGTTTGGTCACGCGACTGGTGAGTATAATGCACGATGGATTTCTTTTCCAGATCGCGGTAAAAAAATCCTCTTAATTTATCCTTGTCCTTCAGTGGTTCAGTACGTTGGCAATCTATGGTGTAACGAATGGCTTCGGCTGCCTCCCGTGCATAATAGAGATCGCCTGTTAATTTATACAACATACTGGCGGCAAAAGAAATATTGGCTTTGTACTGGCTGTTGGATGCCATAGCAGCGTGGTCACCACCTCCGCCGATGCTGCTGAGATCTTTAAAGCTCAAACTGTCAAACCGGTGTTTTGCAAATGCAAAATCTTCTATCGCAACTTTGCGCAGGTTTTCTTTTAGCATTTGATCTTTCTCCTGCAAAATGGAAGCGTATGCTTCAATGCCGGCATAAACAAAGTTTTCAAAAGCGCGGTTGTGAACACTGATGCGGCGCCAGCGGAGGGTGTCGTCTTTGGTGCCGATAAAACCATCGGTCCAAAGGTTTGTTCCCCAGGTTTGGGCCCGGTATCCGTTGTCAAAACGCGACTTGAGGATCATATCTATTCCCCATTCGGCTTCTTCCATTAATCGCAGGTATAAAGGATTATTTCCTTTTTCCTTAGCTCTTTCCGCCATTTCAAGCAGCGATTGCGCGATTTCTCCAGATTGCAGTATTTGTTGCGACATATCTGCGGCATCATGCCAGCCACCGTTCATGGCAAAGAGTTTCCCCTTGTAGGTGCCATTCAGGTCGGAATGACATGCACCATGTTTGCCGGGTACCGGGTAGCCGCAACGCTCGCAAAAAATAAAATTCAACACACGCCATGCAGAATTGTCCCAAATATTTTTATTAATAAAGAAAGGTTGCGTGGTAACGTCTCCTACTTTAATAAAATAGTTGCCTTCTTTTTTAAAATCGCTGAAATCAATGGTTTCGTATGATCCCAGTCTGGTTTTTTGAGATTGAATTTTTCCCTGGTAAACTACGCCATTGGTAACATGGTCTATGAGTTGAAAGGTTCCGTTGTGTTTTTTAACGTTTACAATGGCGGTCTTCTGACTTTCATCTCCGTAGCCCGTAGTAGAAAAGATAATTCGGTTTTCGGCGGGCTTCCAGCCGCTCACTACTTCGGGGTTTTCAACGTTTTCGAGGGTTACGGCGTCAATGTCAAATTTCAGTGAGTCTCCCATCGTGCGCTCCTTACCAAACACCTCAATAGCAAACTGTAGCTCCGTAACCTTATCTCTGCCGAGTTCGCTCATTTCCACGAAACACTCGTTCCATTGGCCATTGATCAGGTTGATTTCATGATAACCTTCGCGGCCATATTTGTCTGGAACTTTTGTCTTACCATCGTTAACTACATACAGGTTGAGGTAAATGCTGCGGGCGCCTTCGCAATTGGGATAGATGTAAAACCTGATGCGGTTATATTTTTCCCAGTTGGCGCCGCCTACGTTATAGCTGGCTAAAGAAGTGCCGAAGCCGAGGCCCCAACCCAGAAACTGAGGGTAGGTAGTAGGCGCTACCAGTCGCAGACTTTGCTTGCCTGAAATACTTCTTTCGTTGGTAACCCTAACACTTCCAATTCCTTTATGAGACCAACTATTCATGGACTCCATATCGCAAAGCATCTCTGCACTCAGCACTTTCTTGGTTAATCCAAAAGTCTCAAATGATTTACTGTAATCAAGGGGGAGCGGACTATGAACATATCCCGTGTTACGGATGTCTTCTTTTAATTTGTCGTCAATCTGTGCAAATAATAAAACGGAGGGTAAAGTGAATAGCAGAAAAGTAAAAACAGTTTTTTTCATATTTCTAAGCGTAAGTTTGGTGAAATAAAATTGGTTTAGGAGTAAATATATCGAATACGAGTAAAATAAATCTCCTTTGTTGTTTGGCGGATTTCTTTGAAACCATTGGAATCTGTGAAATGGCACATTTTAAACTCCAAAGCCACGTGGCTTTGGGGCGTTCAATTGTTGATAAAGTTGTCTTTAATTTTTTATCAGTCTATGCAGCAAATAGCGTATAGAATAGGATTGTAGCGTGCTTTGGGTGTATAGTGCGTAAACGAAAGGTTATTTTGTCATCTGTGAGCGGGTTTGGGGTACTGGCCGTTTTTTTTAATATTTTTGTTCATTCTCAAAATTTTATAAACGGTACTAATTAAGTTTTAATGGGGCATCTACCAGCGTTGATTCAGGATCTAGCACTTATTTTGATGGCAGGTGCCGTGGTAACACTATTGTTTAAGCGAATAAAGCAACCGCTGGTATTGGGCTATATAATAGCCGGCTTTTTGGTGGGCCCGTATTTCAAGCTAACACCTACCATTGCCGACAATCAAAATGTGAAGACACTGGCAGAGATCGGTGTGATTTTTTTGTTGTTTAGCCTGGGTCTGGAGTTTAGTTTTAAAAAATTAATGCGGGTGGGCGGGTCAGCCTCTATTACCGCTTTTGTTGAGATATTGTTTATCACTATTACAGGTTATTTTTTGGGTAAGATGCTGGGATGGTCCACGATGGACAGCCTGTTTCTGGGGGGAATGTTAGCAAGTTCGTCCACCACCATTATTATTAAGGCATTTGACGAATTGGGCATAAAAACGATGCAATATGCCCGTATTGTATTCGGGGTATTGGTAGTAGAAGATATTGTGGTGATATTGCTGATGGTGCTGCTTTCAACCGTTGCGGTTACCCAGCAGTTTGAAGGCGTGGAAATCCTGTTAACGGTATTGAAACTTCTGTTCTTCCTGGCTTTGTGGTTTATCATGGGTATTTTTCTGTTACCTACAGTTTTAAAAAAGACAAAAAAATTCATGGATGATGAAACCCTCCTCATCCTGGCATTAGGCTTGTGCCTGGGTATGGTGGTGGTGGCCACACAGGTAGGATTTTCGGCAGAGTTAGGCGCTTTTATTATGGGATCCATTATTGCCGAAACCACACTTGCGGAAAAAGTGGAGCACCTGATTAAACCCGTAAAAGATTTATTTGGTTCCGTATTTTTTATTTCGGTGGGGATGATGATTAACCCTGAAGCGATGGTGGAATATGCCGTGCCGATACTTGCCGTAACCTTCCTAACTCTTTTTGGAAAATTATTCAGTACAACATTAGGCGCTATTTTATCGGGGCAGCCACTCAAACAATCGGTTCAGGTAGGGATGAGTATGGCGCAAATAGGGGAGTTTGCGTTTATCGTGGCAACATTAGGGCTTTCTTTGGGCGTTATTTCAGATTTTCTTTTTCCTGTTGCCGTAGGTGCTTCGGCCATTACCACATTCACTACTCCGTATATGATTAAATATACTGAGCCTTTTTACAATTTTATTGCAAAACTGCTTCCGGACAAATGGGTGAACCGTCTTAACCGTTACTCAACGAGTACGCAAAGTATTCAGGCGGAAAGTGCCTGGAAGATCGTATTGAAAAGTTATAGTAGGATAGCAATTATTAATGGAATTATTATTCTGGCGTTGTCGCTGCTTTCCACCAATTTTCTTCTTCCCTTTGTGCGTACGAGAGTGGAAGGCGAGACATTGCAAATCATTATTGTTTTGTGTATTTCATTGGGTGCTGCTGCGCCGTTTTTGTGGGCGTTCATGGCCAAAAGACCCAATAATCAGGCATACAAGGAACTTTGGATTGACAAGAAATACAATCGCGGTCCTTTGCTAATAGTTGAAATAGCCAGGAGTATTGCAGGGGTTTTGATTATTGGTTTTTGGATAGACAGGCTTACTTCCACACAGGTTGCGCTTCTTGTGGCCATCCCAATAATGATTTTAGTGCTTGTTTTGTTTTCCAAAAGAATTCAAAAATTCTATCAGCGCATCGAAAGTCGCTTTATCACCAATCTTAATGCCAGAGAGGCTGCCGCTGCACTGCCAGTTGGCTCGGACAGAAAAGTGGACTTTCGTCCCGACCTCGGTCCGTGGGACGCCCATATTGTGGAAATGGAAGTGAATCCTTATGCGGATTATATTGGTAAAACATTGATGCAACTCGCCTGGAGAGAACAATATGGAATCAATATTGTTTACATTAAAAGGGGAGATCAGCTCATTAATATCCCCGGACGAGGTAACCGGTTGTTGCCTTTTGATCATGTAGGGATTATTGCAACGGATGAGCAGATACAAGTTTTTAAACCGGTATTTGACACCAGGGTTGATCTCACATGGAAAGATTTGGACATCAGCGATATCTCTCTCGAAAAAGTGCTCGTGGATGAACATTCCAGGTTAAAAGGGTTAACGATACGTAACTCAGGATTGAGGGAACGAACTAACGGTTTGGTGGTAGGCATACAACGGGAAAATGAAAGAATTTTGAATCCCGACTCATCAACCGTTTTTGAATGGGGGGACATGGTTTGGATAGTGGGTGAAAGAAAAAAAATTATGCAGATTGGAAAAGAACAACAGGGAGTTCAATGATTGTTGATGTAATTGCCTCAACAGGAGTCGAATAATTCTTCTTTACAATGGGTTAATTCAAATACGCCATGTATGAATTGTTTTTTAAAAATATGACGGAGAAGGTAAAGCTAACCCGTGATCAGCAGCAAATGATCCGGCAGTATCTTGTTCCTAAAAAAATCCGGAAAAACCAATACCTTTTGCAGGAGGGCGATGTGGCGAAATACGCGGCGTTTGTTGAAAAAGGAGCCTTGAGAGCATATTCTGTTGATGAAAAAGGAACGGAGCATATCATTCAGTTTGCATTTGAAGGATGGACAATTTCAGATATGTACAGTTATATGACCGGGGAGCCGGCCACTTACAATATAGATGCATTGGAAGATTCGGAACTGGTGCTGCTCAACAAAAGCGCCCAGGAGGAAATATTACAGCGCGTACCCGAATATGAAGAATATATTCGCCTGCAGTTAACCGGTGCGTTTATGTCTATGCAAAAAAGAATTACTTCCATGCTAAGCCTCACGCTGGAAGAGCGATACATACAACTCACACAACTATATCCCAGTTTGGTACAGCGCGTACCGCAGCGCATGATCGCCTCCTATATGGGACTTACTCCTGAGACGCTAAGCCGGGTGCGTCGAAAAATAAAAGAAAGGTGGGAATGATTTTTATCAAGATCATGTGTTGATAATTATCAAGAATATTTCTTGCTCAAACGCAATGGTTTAAAGCCATTCGCAGGCGTAGTTTTGCAACATCTTTTTCAATAGCAAATGCGAACAAAACAAACGATAGCGGTATTGGGTGCAACCGGAAAGATGGGTTCGGCAATAGCAAAAAGCCTGTCTAAAGGCAATTACCGGATATTATTGTTTTCAAGAGACAATACTAAACTCGGCAGACTGAAAAGAGAATTACGCAATGCTGTCCCGCAGGCTGATGTGGTATCGGTTGATTGCAGTTATAACGCCTGCTGGGAAGCCGATGTAATTATCGCAGCCGTTCCATATTCGGCAGAAAAGGAAGTTGCAGATACGATAAGAGAGGTTGCCAATCAAAAAATAGTTATCAGTGTTGCCAATCCGGTAAACAATAATGGCGACGCATTGCTAACCCCCCTGAATACCAGTGCTGCAGAGGAATTGCAGAAGTTACTTCCAAATTCTAAGGTGATTAAAGCGTTCAACACCATGTTTGCGGCAGATTTTAACCAACCGGAAATTGACGGTAAACAAGTGGACGCTTTTATTGCAGGCAACGACGACGATGCACTGGAAATAGTGAGGGACTTAGTTCAAACGGCGGGTTTTAATCCGGTAATAGCAGGAGATTTATCCTTAAGCCGGGTACTGGAGCACATGCAATTGCTGTTAATACGTTTGAGTATCAAACATAATTATAACCGGCTGGCAGGATGGAAAATATTACATCATTAAATACACATTTTTAACATGAGGGGAAAAATGAAAATACATATTTGGTCGGATCTGCGCTGCCCGTTTTGCTATATCGGCAAGCGGAAATTTGAGAAGGCACTTAGTCAGTTCGGGGATAAAGACCAGGTGGAAGTGATTTGGCGAAGCTTTGAACTGGATCCCGATCTTAAAACGCAACCCGGAGTAAATGCGGTTGACCATATTGCAGCGGTTAAAGGAATGTCGCGCGAAGCTGCTGATCGTATGCACGAGCACGTGATTACTGCGGCGAAAGGAGTGGGGTTGAATTTTGATTTTGAAAAGGTGGTTGTAGCTAATTCGTTTAATGCACACAGGTTGATTCATTTGGCAACAACAAAAGGTTTGGGGAATGAAGCCGAAGAGCTACTATTTAAAGCTCATTTTTCGGAAGGTAGAAATATTGACAGCACTGAAGTGCTTCGTGAGGTTGGCATCGCGATTGGCCTTGAGGTGAGCGAGGTAGAGGATATGCTTTTATCCGATGCTTTTGACGAAGCCGTGCGGAAGGATGAGCAGGAGGCGGTTACGATTGGAGTTACCGGTGTTCCGTTTTTTGTATTTAACGACAGATATGCTGTCTCTGGCGCACAGTCACCGGATTTATTTTTGCAGGCATTGCAACAGAGTTGGCAGTCGTTTGAGCAGGATCGGATTGTTGAGTTGGCCGGAAATGGAGGAGCCTGTTCTGTGGAAGGTAATTGTAGTTAAACGGCAGATGAAAAAAGACAAATGATAAACAACGCAGTGATAACTGACAAAACAATAAGCGATCAGGAATTTTAAATAAAAAAAGAAAACAAATGAAAAAGTTACTTTCTCTTTTCTCCGCATTAATTTTAACGGTTTCTTTATTTGCCCAAACAACCTGGAAGGCAGACCCGATGCATTCTAAACTAACGTTTACGGTTACCCACTTGGGTATTTCTGATATTGCAGGATTGTTCAGGACGTTTGATGTTACCGTAGTTGCCGGCAAGCCTGATTTTAGTGACGCAGTTTTTGAACTTTCGGTGGATGTAGCTTCAATTAATACAGAAGTACAGATGCGGGATGACCATTTGAAGAGCGCTGATTTTTTTGATGTTGAAAAATATGCTAAGATGACCTTTAAAAGCACCGATATAAAAAAGTCAGGTACCAATAAATATCTGCTTACAGGAAATCTTACGCTCCATGGAATTACGAAACCGGTAACAATGAATCTTTGGTACAGGGGAACTATCGAAAATCCGCAGTCTAAAGCATTTACTTCGGGCTTCCAGTTAA
>JADZFY010000237.1 GCA_020854215.1 Chitinophagaceae bacterium
ATTGTGGTGGCAGCCGATGATGCTGTGATGCCCCAAACGCGTGAGGCAATAAGCCACGCACAGGCAGCGGGTTTACCTATGATTTTTGCAATAAACAAGATAGATAAAGAAGGAGCGAATCCGGAGAAGATAAAGGAACAATTGTCTGCCATGAATATTCTGGTAGAGGACTGGGGTGGAAAATACCAGAGTCAGGAGATATCGGCTAAAACCGGTTTAAACGTTGATGTTTTACTGGAAAAAATATTGCTCGAGGCCGAACTGCTTGAATTAAAGGCGAATCCAAAACGAGAGGCGGCCGGAACAATCATTGAAGCTTCACTGGACAAAGGAAGAGGTTTTGTAGCCACCGTGCTGGTACAAAGTGGTACCCTGCATCAGGGAGATATTATTGTGAGTGGTCAGTTCTTTGGTCGTATAAAAGCCATGTTCAATGAACGCAACCAACGCCTTGACGAAGCCGGGCCATCAAGTCCGGTACAGTTACTCGGTTTAAATGGTGCACCCCAGGCAGGGGAGAAATTCAAGGTGTTCCTTGATGAAAGCGAGGCGAAAAGCACCGCTACCCGCCGGGCACAAATTCTTCGGGAACAAGGTATCCGTGCCAAGAAACATATTACCCTGGATGAGATTGGACGACGACTTGCACTGGGCAACTTTAAAGAACTGAACCTGATTATTAAAGGTGACGTGGATGGTTCAGTTGAAGCACTGAGCGATTCACTCCAGAAATTGTCAACCGAGGAAATTGCGGTGTCGGTGGTGCATAAAGCGGTGGGCGCGATTACGGAAAGTGATGTGTTGCTGGCTGCCGCTTCTGATGCGATTATCGTAGGATTTAATGTGCGTCCTTCCTCTCAGGCAGCTAAGCTGGCTGAGAAAGAAGGTGTGGAACTCAAGGCGTATTCTATTATCTATAACGCTATTGAAGAGTTGAAGAGCGCAATGGAGGGGATGATGGAGCCTACCGTAACGGAAAAGATAGTGGCAAATGTGGAGATTAGGGAAGTGTATAAATTTGACAAAGCTACCGTTGCAGGTTGTCAGGTTCTCGATGGTAAAATTAGCCGCAATTCTAAAGTAAGGCTTATCCGTGACGGAATTGTAATTTACCCCACCGGAGAGGGACAGAGTGCAGAATTGGGTTCGTTGAAGCGCTATAAAGATGATGTGAAGGAAGTTACCAGCGGAATGGAATGTGGTCTTACCATTAAAAATTATAACGACCTGAAAGTAGGTGATGTGGTGGAAGCATTTGAAATAGAAGAAGAAAAAAGGAGCTTGTAAACCTTTGTTAAATCAACAGGCTGTATTGCCACCCCGATGAAATGCCTTTATTTTTGAACGGCTTGGAAAGGTTATTTATGAAACGAATTCTAATTATTTTCAGTGTTGTGCTTGTTGCCTCTTCGGCAATGGCACAGGAGGGACAGGTGAAAAAAGTGCTGGCAGATAAAATCATAGCCGTAGTGGGCGATAAGATTGTATTGAAATCGGAAATCACCAATTATATTGAAGATGAGAAAAGACAGGGACACGAGCCGCCTCCTGATGCCGGTTGCATGTTGCTGCAACAAATGATGGTACGGAAGGCGCTGATGTTACAGGCTCAAAAAGATTCCCTTCCGGTTGGTGATGACGAAATTGAAGCCGAACTCGACCAGCGGATCCGCTATTATATTAGCACCTATGGTGGAAAAGACGCGCTGGAACAAATTGCCGGCAGGAGTATTTACCAAATAAAGGAAGATTTCCGCACCTCCATTAAAGAACAAAAGCTGGCGGACGCCATGCAGCGATCCATAATCGCAAATGTGAGAATTACCCCCACCGAGGTGAGAGATTATTTTGAAAAAATTCCGAAAGACAGTTTGCGTTTTTACGAAACGGAACTGGAAATTAAACAAGTGGTGGCCTATGCCAAAGCCAGCCGGGAATTGGAAAAATATGCGCAGGATGAGCTGGCAGAGTACAAAAAACAGGTTGAAGCCGGGCTCACCACATTTGACCGTTTGGCCAGATTGTACAGCGATGATCCGGGTACACGGGAAGCAGGTGGCCGTTTTGAGTTTAACCGCAATGATAAAGGCGTGGACGCTACTTTTTCTTCCACCGCTTTTGGCCTGAAGGAAGGACAGATTTCAAGGGTGATTAAATCAAAGTTTGGTTATCATATTATTCAATTAGTGAGCAGAACGGGAGATGATGTGGTAGTACGCCACATCCTGAAAATACCTAAGATTACTGAAACTGAAATCAATGAAGCCATTGCCAAATTGGATACGATAAGAGCTAAACTGGTAGCAGGAACGCTTTCGTTTGGCGAAGCAGTAGACAAATACAGTGAAGACGAAAACAGTAAGTTTACGGCAGGTTCTATCACGAATGCGCAGGGAGCACCCTATCTCACCATTCAGGATTTAGATAAAAGTTTACTTCCGGTGTATAATGAACTCAAGGTGGGTGAGTATTCTAAACCTATTTCATTTACCGATCCTACCGGTAAGCAGGGCGCCCGTATCGTTTATATCCAAAGTAAAACAGAACCGCATCGTGAGAACCTGAAAGATGACTACAACAGAGTGGCACAACGGGTATTGGAAGAAAAGAAAGGCGAGGTATTAAATCAGTGGTTTCAAACTAAAATGCCTACCTACTATATTTCTGTAGATGAAGAGTTCCGTCATTGCAGCGATGTGAGCAGGTGGCTGGCACTTTCGGCAAAGGCAAATGCAGATCAATAATTATCGCTTATTGCATTTTGAGGCTTGAATGTGAAGTGTTTCTAAACCAGCGCATCATCGTTGATGCCTGCATATTTCTCCAGTATTTCCTGTAGAATTTGTTCTACAGCGTCTTGTGTTTTCGCAGTAACCAGTTGCATGCGGAAGTCTTTGATATGGGGTAAACCTTTCAGGTAGTTGGCATAATGTCTTCTCATCTCCAACACACCTAAAACCGGGCCTTTCCACTCAGTTGATTTTTGAAGATGCGTGCAGCAAACGGCTATACGTTCTTCAATTGTGGGGGCCGCCAATAGCGTTGCCGTGGAAACATAATTTCTGATTTCCCGGAAAATCCACGGATACCCTATAGCAGCTCTTCCTATCATGATGCCATCTACGCCGTATTTGTTCTTATAGGTCACTGCTTTTTCCGGATTGTCAATATCTCCATTGCCGAAGATGGGAATTTGAATACGCGGGTTATTTTTTACAGCCGAAATCAACGACCAGTCTGCCTCGCCTTTATATAGCTGTGCCCTGGTGCGGCCGTGGATAGTGAGCGCCTGTACACCTGCATCCTGTAATCGTTCAGCCACCGTTTCAATATTTTTGGAGTTGTCATCCCATCCCAGCCTGGTTTTTACGGTAACCGGCAGCGAGGTGGACTTTACTACGGATTCGGTTAAGCGTACCATCAGGTCAATGTCTTTCAACACCGCTGCACCTGCACCTTTGCAAACTACTTTTTTTACCGGGCATCCGAAATTGATATCAACAAGATCGGGTTGCACAGCTTCTATTATTTTGGCACTCAGCGACAATGCTTCTTCATCTCCTCCAAAAATTTGAATTCCAAACGGACGCTCAAACTCCGAGAAATCCAATTTTTGTTTGCTTTTAATGGCGTCACGAATCAGGCCTTCACTACTTATAAACTCACTGTACATCAGATCGGCACCATTTTGTTTGCATACGTAACGGAAAGGAGGATCACTGACATCTTCCATCGGTGCAAGGAGCAATGGAAAATCAGGAAGTACTATGGAGCCAATTTTTACCGGCATTGAGTGAACTGTCTTATCTTGCGTTTATGGAATAATTTGCATACCGGGCATGCGAATTTTGTGAATAGGATACAATATCCGGGTTACTGGTATTCAATGCTTAAGATTTTGGGTATCCGGTCAAATCCGCAGCAAATGTACACACTAATTATAAAATAATGTACGACGCATACGCGAAGGGAGTTTCTTACGCTTCTGCTTTTTTGATACTGATTGGGTTATGGATTGCCGGTTTTGTGGCAGGGAGTGTGCTGAGTATTCCAATATGGGTTATGATGACAGGCAAGGGCGTGATGAGTATGGCGAGTGAGTTATCGAATCCTGAAAATGCAAATGCCGTTCGGGTGATTCAGGCGGTTTCCACTGCGGTTACTTTTTTTCTACCGGCTGTATTTACCGCGTACATCATTAACCGGCGCCCCGGAAGATTTTTGGGGTTTACCATGCGGTTCAATTACAGGCAACTTCTTTTGGCTCTCGCCATCATGCTTGCTGCTGCTGTAACCGCAGCGGCCCTCGCTACCCTTAACGAACTTATACCGATACCACAATATGCAGCAGACTATTTTAAAAAGTTGGAAGATAATTATAGCGCCCAGGTAGAGGCAATTACCAACATCCGCACATTTGGTGATTACGCCGTAGCCATCGTTATGATTGCCTTACTTCCGGCTTTATTTGAAGAAACGTTTTTTCGTGGCGGCATGCAAAATCTGCTAACCCGATCTTTGAATAAGCCGGGGTTGGCCATAATAATTACCAGTCTGATTTTTAGCGCTATCCATCTTTCTTATTACGGCTTTTTGGCGAGGCTATGCCTTGGCGTGGTATTGGGATTGATTTTTTTCTTTTCCCGAAGCCTGTGGCTGACGGTAGCGGCACATTTTTTTAACAACGCCATTGCAGTTACACAAATGTATGTACTCATCAGGCAGGGCAAACCTCTGAAAGACGCGATGAATGAAACCTATCCGGTGTGGTGGGGTATCATAGGGGTTATAGTTTTGTATGCATTATTTATTGTGTTTAAAAAATACTCCGGCTTCGCGGTGAAGCAATATACCGATCCGGAAGACAGAGCGCAGGAAGAACAGTGGCTTGCGTGAATGGCATGCGGAAGAAATCAAATAAAAACTACCAACAATGGCAATGAACTGGCAGGTGTTTAAAACCAGGGCGCTAACGGCTTTAATATTTGTGGTGATCATGCTGGTTGGGTTATTATGGAACCAATGGAGTTTCCTGATTTTATTTTCGGTTATCCATTGGGGTTGCTGGATCGAATACCAGAAGCTGATAAAATTAATAGATACATCCTACCGCCAAATATCCTACTTTCACGCATACGGAATAATGTTAGCGGGATGGGCATTGATGCTGTACAGTGCAGGCAACATTTATCAGGTGGGAGGTGTTACACTGCACGCCATTGGACTGGTGACAGGTTTGATCTTGATTTTTGCACTTCCTCTTACAGAAATACTTTTTTCAAAACGTATTATTGGTAAAAATGTCACCTATTCGGTATTGGGACTATTGTATATTTCTTTAAACTGGTCGTTGCTGATCAGCATTCGGTCTATCGAAGATATTTGGATAGTGAGTGACGGCACGGTGGTTGAGGCCGGCTGGGTTTTGCCAATAATCGTTATCGTTTCTATCTGGATTAATGATACTATGGCTTATATAACCGGTTCGCTGATAGGCAAAACACCTTTTTCAAAAGTTTCGCCAAAAAAGACAATTGAAGGTACAACGGGCGGAGTGATTTTATGTGTTGTTACTATGGCGATGCTGGCTTACTACATGCAGTTTCCAGTAATGCATGTGAGCATCATTGCTACTTTAGCTGCCCTTGCCGGTACAGCAGGCGACCTGCTGGAAAGCAAACTGAAGCGATTGGCTAATGTAAAAGACAGCGGGCATATCATGCCCGGCCATGGTGGGTTTTTAGACCGATTTGACTCCTTGTTAATTGCTATTCCCGTAATATGGGTGTATGTGATGTTCGTTGTAAAATGAATAGCTGTAAAATTTTGATGCTCTTTTGGCATTGCCTATTTTTGTTAGTCAACCTGCACACATGACAGTACATAAGGAAGGATATCAAACCATTGCGCTTAGCGGTTTATTTTTTGTGGTTATTAATACGGTACTGTTTTATTTTTTGCCCTTCAATCTTAGCTGGCTTGCCTGGGTGATATTCATATTTTCTTTTCTGTTTTTTCTTTTTATTATATCGTTTTTTCGTGTGCCGAAACGTATACTTACTACAGACGATAAAAAAATTGTTGCACCTGCAGATGGAAAAGTAGTAGTTATAGAAGAAGCAGTGGATGACGAGTATTTTAAAGACCGGCGGCTTCAAATTTCAATTTTTATGAGCCCTGCCAATGTGCACCAAAATCTTTCGCCTGTTAGTGGCGACGTAGTGTACAGCAAGTACCACAAGGGGAAATACCTGGTGGCATGGGATCCAAAGTCGTCAACACAAAATGAAAGACATACAGTGGTCATTAAGGGTGCCCACGCTCCGGTTTTGGTTAAACAAATTGCAGGAGCTGTTGCCCGGCGTATTGTTAATTACCTTAAGCCCGGGCAAAAGATACAGCAGGGAGGCGAACTGGGATTCATTAA
The DNA here is from genome assembly GCA_020854215.1 of Chitinophagaceae bacterium. Classification (GTDB taxonomy): domain Bacteria; phylum Bacteroidota; class Bacteroidia; order Chitinophagales; family Chitinophagaceae; genus Agriterribacter. Next base: position 6,428 of record JADZFY010000237.1, read on the forward strand.
GTTTGGGAGCCGCGTAGATGTATTGTTGCCACCCGGTACAAAAGTTCATGTACAAATGAACCAGGTAGTTAAGGGAGGAATAACAGTGCTGGCAAGTTGGGAGAAGTAATTGCAGTAGCCGGTATGCAACAAAAGGAACGTCGGGTCACGATTGTGATAATATGGGAATGTGACGATGTGATAATGTGAAGAGCCGGACTGCCTGCAAGTACTCTCGCGGTAAGCGCCGTGGGGTAGCGGATAGCAAGCAGGCAGCTAAAAAATATTCTCCAGTTCTTTCAATGAATACACTGTGTAAGTGGGTTGAACCGGAGGCTGAATATGTTTATGGTTGATGAACACCTGGTCTATACCCGCATTTTTAGCTCCAATAATATCGGCCTCAATATCATCACCCAGCATAATGCTCTCTTTCGTCTCTGCTCCGGTTTTTTGGAGCGCATATTCAAAAATTTGTTTTTGTGGCTTTAAGCTGTTGCTCCCTTCCGATGTAATAATTTTTTCAAAAAATCCGGTAAGTCCCGAGTGTCTTAGCTTACTGTGTTGAGTAGTTTCAAACCCATTGGTGATCAGGTGAAGGGCATAACCTTTGTTTCTAAGGTATTCCAGGATGGGGATAGCATGCGGAAAAAGCAAAGTGCGGGTTGGCAGTTTGTCGAGGAAAAAATTATCCATTGTTCTTGCCAGTTTCTCATCTCCAATTTTAAAATCAAGCAGGGTATTCCACATGCGTTTCCATCGCAGATCGTCGCGTTTAATAAACCCTTTGCGATAGCGCTCCCATAATCGGGTATTATGGTATATGTAACGATCATAAAACGCGTCAAAACTCGTTACCCCACGATTGGAGATATCCAACGCTTTAAACATTTCCTCCATGGTTTGTCTTGCGTTCGATTCAAAATCCCAAAGTGTATGATCCAGATCAAAAAACAGGTGCTTATATGTCATCATAAAAACAAAGCAGCAAAAATACGCTGTTTGGCATAAGTGTGTAGATTTGGAAGTTGCCGGGGTGCCCCGGTTTCGATGAGCCGTGAATTGCGGCGGTTTATACTATTTTAAATTTGTTTATGAATATTATTATCACCGGTGCGTCCAGGGGATTGGGAAAAGCAATTGCGGAGCTGTTTGCAGCTAACGGCTACAATCTGTATCTCAGCTCCCATAATGCCGTGCGTTTGTACAATACGATGGAATCGTTAACAACACGGTTCCCAAATGTGAGTATCAAAGCCAAACCCTTTGATTTAAGCAAGAAAGAACAGGTGCTCGATTTTGCCGGATGGATTCAGGAGATGCGTATGCCAATTGACGTGCTGGTCAACAATGCTGGTTTGTTTGAGCCGGGCAGCGTATATAACGAACCCGATGGCAATATGGAGCGTATGATGGCTGTAAATTTTTTTAGTGCCTATCATCTCACCCGTGCACTCTTGCCTGCGATGATGGAAACACAGAGGGGGCACATTTTTAACATGTGCTCCATCGCGTCATTTCAGGCATATAAGAACGGTGGGGCCTATAGCATCAGTAAATTTGCATTGGCCGGGTTTTCTAAAAATCTGCGCGAAGAAATGAAACCGCACGGCATCAAGGTAACTACTGTATTTCCAGGCGCAGCCTATACCGACTCGTGGGCAGAAAGCAATATTGAGCGTCATCGCATTATGACAGCAGATGATGTTGCCAAAATGATATTTGCTTCAGCGCAACTATCACCCCAGGCATGCGTAGAGGACATCGTATTACGCCCGCAACTGGGTGATTTGTGAAAAGAAAAGAGGCACAACAAAAAAAATCCCGGCAAAACTTTTGCCGGGATGCAATATCTATTCACGAACGTATTGTACTTATCCTAAAGCTACTCTTTTAAAATCAAGCACCTTCAGGTCTTTATCTACGCCGGCGAGGAATTCGCCAACGGTTTTTCCACCGTCCTTAACAAAAGCCTGAGCCGTTAATGTATTCTCCTTAAAGAAAGCATTGAGTTTTCCTTCTGCAATTTTATCAATCATTGCATCGGGTTTACCCGCCATCTTAGGATCATTTTTGATCTGTTCTGTTACGATTGCTTTTTCGCGCGCCACGATATCAGCAGACACAGCGTTTGCGTCTACAGCTACGGGATTCATTGCAGCAACCTGCATTGCTACATCCTTACCGGCGTCGGCTGCTTCTTTGTTAAAGCCTACCAGTACGCCAATACGGTTAGCACCGTGAATATAAGAAGCCACGTAAGGTGCATCCAGACGTTCGAATTTGCTGATCCCGATTTTTTCACCAATGCTGGCTAATTTATCATTCACCAAATCAGCTACTTTCGCGCCATTTAAGGTTACAGCGTTCAGTTCGTCGGTACTTTTTACGTTGTTTGCTATTGCAGCGTCGGCGATGCTTTGAGCAAAAGCGATGAAATCTGCATTTTTGCTAACGAAATCTGTTTCACAGCTGATACAAACCGAAATACCCGTTTTATTATCTGCAGTGGTTTGAGCAATGATTACGCCTTCCTTCGCTTCCCGGTCTCCGCGCAACGCAGCTACTTTTGCACCCTTTTTGCGCAACCAGTCAATCGCTTCTTCAAAATCTCCGTTCGTTTCCGTTAATGCCTTACGGCAATCCATCATGCCTGCACCAGTCATCTGGCGTAGCTTATTAATATCTGCGGCTGTAATTGTAATTGTTGACATATCAGACAATAGTTTAATTAGAAAAAATAATAATCAGGACAGTTCCTATTTTCCTCCACCGGGACGTCTCGCCGGTCCTCCGGTTGTACGTCTTCTTTGTCCACCTGCAGCACCACTTCCACGAACTCCTCCTCTGCTACCGGCACCTCTGCCACCCCTGTCTTTATCGCCACCGGCTTCATCAATGTCCAGTCTCGGACCCTTCTCTACTACTTCTTCCTCGGTTTCCTCTTCCAGCTTTTCATTTTGTCTTTCAGCCAAGCCTTCGGCTATAGCCGCAACAATATAGTTGGTAATGATAGCGATGGATTTAGTGGCATCGTCATTTGCCGGGATAGCAAAATCTACCTTATTGGGGTCGCAGTTGGTATCTACCATGCCAAACGTAGCCACGCCTAATCTCTTAGCCTCAGCAAGCGCAATATGCTCATGACCTATATCTACGATGAACAAAGCGGCAGGAACACGTCCAAGCTGAGCGATACCGCCCAATACTTTCTCCATCTTCTCCCTGTCGCGGCTTAGCGTTAGCCTTTCTTTTTTAGTGATGTTATCGAAAGTGCCATCGCCCAGCATCTTCTCAATGCTTTGCATCTTTTTCACACTCTTGCGTACGGTGTTAAAGTTGGTGAGCATACCACCCAGCCATCTTTCCGTTACAAACGGCATATTCACCCGCTTGGCGCACTCTGTTACAATTTCCTTTGCCTGCTTTTTTGTACCAACAAACATTATTTTTTTACCACTTCTGGCAATATTCTTTAATGCCGCGGCTGTTTCCTGGAGGTGTTCAACTGTTTTATTGAGATCAATAATGTGAATACCTTTTTTTTCAGCAAAGATGTAAGGCAACATCTTCGGATTCCACTTCTTGCGCAAGTGACCAAAATGAACACCGGCTTCGAGGAGCTGTTGTTGAAGGGAAGTATTATTTTCCATTTATCTGATTTGAAAACCTGCTAAACCCGTCCGAATGAAAACCTTAAAAGATTTTGTGATGTTCATTCGGTAGGGGCTGCAGACTGGTTTGAAAATGTGCTAATCTGAAAATTTATAATAACGTACCAATATTCCACACCGGGAAATATTGAACTAACGTTTGCTGAACTGGAAGCTCTTTCTTGCTTTCTTCTTACCGAACTTCTTGCGTTCTACTCCTCTGGAGTCACGTCTCAACAAACCCGCTGCTTTTAATGCCGGGCGATATTCAGGACTTACCTCCAGTAATGCACGGGCAATTCCCAGCTTTGCAGCTTCAGCCTGACCTTTAATACCACCACCGTTTGCGGTAATTTTAATATCAAACTTGTCGGTTCCTTCAATAGTTTTTAAAGGAAGTTCAACCTGATTCTGTAAATAGATCAGGGAAAAATATTGCTTATAGTCTTTGTCATTTACAATGATCTTTCCGTTTCCTTTTGAAAGGAATACACGGGTCACTGCTTCTTTACGACGACCAACGCTATTTTTTTGTTTTTCCATTTATTCTACGCTTTGAGCTATTAGCGAAACCGCTATTAGCAGTTTTACTAATTAAAATTTCAATGGTTGGGGTTGCTGTGCTGCATGCGGATGTTCATTGCCCGCATACACAAATAATTTTTTGTACATCTTGCGTCCCAGGCGGTTCTTAGGTAACATCCCCTTTATTGCTCTTTCAATGATTACCTCAGGGCGACGGTTGATCAGGTTTTTGGCCGTTTCTTCCTTTTTCCCTCCCGGATATCCCGAAAAGTTAATATAGGTCTTGTCTTCAAGTTTATTGCCGGTGAACTTTACCTTGTCGGCATTAACCACCACAATAAAATCCCCACAATCTACATGGGGGGTATAATACGCTTTGTTCTTGCCGCGTAATACAGCTGCAATACGGGCACACATGCGACCAACAGTTTGATTGGTGCCGTCCACAACGTACCAGTTACGTTGTACGGTAGCTGCGTTCGCATGTTTGGTAGTGAAATGTAGTTTACTCATTTTATTCTTTTTTTACTCAGTCTTGCCGATCTGAGTGTTGGTACCGTCGCCATCCCTTCGGTTACCGGTTAAAAATTGGAGCGCAAAGGTAGTCCGAAACGATTAACATTACCAAAAAATGGAGGAACTATTTTTAGACGCACATTTGTAACATGCTGATAATCAGTAATAATTTTGCATTTATTTTTTCAACCCACGGGAAGACGGTACAGTAATGTTATTTGAGGACACCGAAGTGACGGGGAACAGGCAGTGCAGGGATTAAAGGACAGTGTGTCTGAAAAATGGGGGAACAGTTGTAGCCCGACGCCTGGGAGGGGAATAATTACCGGCGGTTTACGGAAGATGGCCGACCGGAATCAGAACGATCCGCACGGCATTTCCTGTTATTTTATTGAATATACTTCCTGAATGATGGTAAGGTTGCTGCGGGTGGATGTTTGGGCAATATCGGTAGATGGACTATGTCTAATCCAGTACCCGGTTGCCGGACGCTTATCATTTTTCTTTAA
>JADZFY010000238.1 GCA_020854215.1 Chitinophagaceae bacterium
AGGAAGGTTATGGATAGTATCAACTGATGTAAAAGCAAATATTGCCTTCAGGGTTATGAGTAGTTTTGCTGATTATATACTGAAGCGCTTAACGCCCAGGCAGGCTGAGGTAGTGGCAGAGTTGTTACAAGAACAGACACAGGCACAGATTTCGAAGAAAATAAAAAAGAAGCAATCTACCATCAGCAAGCACGCCCATTCCGCAGGTTGGCCGGAGATAGAAAAGCTGTTGCTCGAATATCACGAAGTCATCACACAATTTAACCTTAAATGAGTACACTCTGGCTGATAAAAATGGTATTGGCACATCTGCTGGCCGATTTTGTTTTGCAACCCCGGAAATGGGTGAACGATCGCAACGCCAACCATTTTTCATCTCCCTGGTTATACCTGCACACGCTCGTTACATCACTGCTCACATTAATCTTCATCGGGTTTAGCTACTGGCCCGTTGGCATAGTAATATTTGTTTCACATACGCTGATTGATGGCTGGAAATCTTACCGCCCACAGAAGGTGGTATATTTTTTAATTGACCAGTTCCTGCACTTGCTGGTGATTGTTGCCTGCTGGTACTTTGCTTTTTTTACATTTACCGATTTGCAGCAATGGCTGCAACAGGTTAAAGGCAATACGATCTTTTGGTTGTATGCTGCGGCTTATATTTTTGTAAGTTTTCCGGCGGGTATAATGATTGGACAAATGACGCGTAAATGGAGTGATCAATTGCCCCGGAGCGCCGGTTTAGCGCATGCCGGTAAATGGATTGGGATTTTGGAACGCGTACTGATTCTCACATTCTTACTTCAGGATCAGTATGCTGCGATAGGGTTGCTGATCGCAGCCAAGGGATTGCTTCGCTTTAGCGAAAAAGACCGGCAGGAAGAAAAAACAGAATATGTATTGATTGGTTCATTGATCAGTTTCTTTATCGCGGTAAGTGTTGGCATCATTGCGAAGAATATCAACCCTTAATATCCATGAGACGGACTGATTAGATTCTTCTGGCAACACTTTTTTTCGTGGATTTTCCGGTATGGGAAGCAAAAGCTGATCTCCTAACGATTTCGAATTATTGATCCGAAAAATAAAAAAATCAATGGATATTCGTACTTCTACCTTCGCTTTGCTTTGTTTCTGTGTGATAGCGTGGAGCTGGTCAGTGAAACCGAAATGGATATCCTTGTTCAATGGAAAAGATGTAACAGGATGGACGGTTCGCGGTGATGCAACATGGTCCGTAGCAGATGGTGTAATTGTTGGGCAAAATGGACGAGGACATTTATATGCCGCACCGGTTGTAAAAGATTTTGAAGTAAAAGGGGAGTTCCGGATTACGGACCATGGGCAAGGGGCAAACAGCGGATTGTATGTAAGAGCACACGAGCCTGCGGATAATCCCAACGGGTATCCGCGTGGTTATGAAGCACAAATATGCCATAACCAGGAGGCACATACGGGCTGGCTGTGGAAGCCGGGAAAGCCTACCGGTAAGGCAACGGCGCTGCTTACCAAAGACGGAGAATGGTTTGACATGAAAGTAAGGGGGGTAGGTGACAGCTTGAATATTTGGGTAAAGGGTCAGTTGGTGATGAGTTACCGCGACAGTGAATATAAAGAAGGTAAATTTGCGATTCAATGTCATAATCCGGGAATGAAGATAGAAGCCCGAAATTTGTACTACAGAAAAATAGATTAATATGGATGCAAAACAAGCGGCTGCACATAAAGCCGTGGAGTATATTAAAGACGGGATGGTAGTGGGATTGGGTACGGGGTCAACGGCGTACTGGGCAATTCAATACCTGGCTGAACGGGTAAAGCAGGGCTTGCGGGTTACTACGGTGGCTACGTCGGCAGAAACCGAAAAAATTGCGCGTGAATGCGGTATTGTGGTGGAAGAAATAGACAGTGTTGGGAGTATTGATATAGACATTGACGGCGCCGATGAAATTGATGCGGGAATGAACCTGGTAAAAGGAGGAGGAGGGGCATTGCTTCGCGAAAAAATTGTAGCTGCGGCAAGCCGGGAATTTATTGTAATTGCCGGCGGAAATAAACGGGTGGACACACTTGGAAAGTTTCCGCTCCCCGTAGAAGTAATTCCTTTTGGGTGGAAGCACACGGCTAAACAACTTGCAGCATTGGGTTGCACCCCTTCACTCCGAAAAAAAGACGGACAAAATTTTATTACCGACAGCGGCAACTATATCATTGACTGCCATTTTGGTTCAATACCTGAACCTGCCACCCTGCAACAACAAATTAATAATATTGCGGGTGTAGTTGAGAACGGGTTATTTGTAAAAATGGCTACAAGAGTGGTGTTGGGCTATGACGATGGTACCACAAAAGAGTTTTTCTGACAGCAAAAATTTGAGAAATAAAACTTTAATCATGACTTACCCATTGATTGCATTAGGACTGACCGTAGTTTTTGTTGTTTACCTGTTATATCTATTACTGGTTAAAAAAGACAAGAAAACAGTAAAAGACTTTCTATATCCCGGATTGTTTTTTATTGCCGTGTGGACGGTTGTTTATTTTCTCTGGATAAAATAACACATTCATTGGTATACTAACGGAGCCAGCAGGGTATAGTTGGATTGTTGCACGCGTTAATTTGAACCAAATACTTTCTTCAATAGTTCTGAAGTTCTTGCTGCCGGGTTTTTGCGAATCTGTTGTTCTTCCTGGGCTACCTGAAAAAATATTCCGTACAATGCTTTCTCGGTTACGAAGGCGGAAAGATCCGGGTTGACCTTGTCTATCGCAAACTTGTTGTAAGCAGAGAATACCGTATTCCAATATTTTGTGGCATCCACTTTCTCGAGTGATTGTTCGATCACCGGGCGGAAGGAACTCGTGAGAGCAGCCGTTGTCGTTTTTTTCAGATAGTCAGTAGCGGAATGGTCACCTCCTTTCAAAATACCCATTGCATCCTGAATGCTCATCTCTTTAATTGCATTTACAAAAATGGGAGTGGCCGATTTAGCGGCGTCTTCCGCGGCACGGTTCATGGAAAGAATAGCTTCGTCAACCTGTTTGCCCAGTCCGATTGCTCTTAATTTTTGTTCCACTTTTTTTGCCTCGTCGGGCATGAGTATTTTGATAGCCGCATTGGAAAAATAACCATTTAGTGAACTTAAGTTTTTCCCTGCCTTTTCTGCACCCACCGACAACGCCTCTTTCAATCCGGAAGCAACATCATCTGTACTTAACTTACTTACGCCATTTCCCAATACCTGCCCAAGTACACGAGAGGAGTCCTTGTTTTCACCCAATACCTTTTTTAAAAACTGGGAATGTGCTGCAGACGATACGAAGCATACTGCGGGAAGCAGCAACAAAAATAATTTTATGGTTTTCATATGAGTGATTTTAAACATGCTGTGGCAAAGATACAGTCGCACTTAAGGGATTGGCGATAAGGATTTCCTAAAATTAGTTGTTGGCGACGATGTGGCGCCGGAACTATTAACGGCAAAGCGGTAGGAAAAGTATAATTGTTAGGGATGTAATAAAGGCGTAAAGGCACACAATTGCCGGTCCTGCGTGGACTGCCTTTTACTCCTGTTCTTTAGCCATATACCACTTCAGCAGGCGAATGTTCAGCAACACATTAACGGCAATTCCTATACTGAACAGCAGCGAGAAAATTCCAACTCCTCTTATCATGGACACCAGGTCAACGCCTTCGGGTTTAAACGGAAGTTGAATCTGCTTTATCACTTCTGGCGCATTTTGGATAATCACTACGGCATTACCAATATTGAGTATGGCAAAGAACAAGGCCATAAAACCAATAAACCGGATACCGGTTGGGGTTTGTTTGTTTAAGGGACTATTGGGGTGGATAATACTTTTGCGCAATTGTAACGCAGCATAGCTGTGTAGCACAATGGATCCGGTTAGCACCACAGAAACCAGTAAGATGGAAGCGTTGGGTGTAGCCAGCATGCTGAGCAAACCACCGGCAACAAGCAGGCCTCCGATAATGAGATTGATCCAGGATAAAACATGGGTAATGTTCAGCGTAGTTTTCATATTCGTATTAATGTGAAGGATGGTTTTTGTCCGTAAGCCTGATATTCAGTTCTTCGAGTTGCCGGTTGTCAATTGTTGATGGGGCATCCAGCATTACATCTCTGCCACTGTTGTTTTTTGGAAACGCAATAAAGTCGCGGATACTTTCGCTGCCTCCCAAAATGGAGCAGAGACGGTCAAAACCAAAGGCAATTCCCCCATGTGGTGGTGCGCCGTATTCAAATGCACCCAGCAGGAAGCCGAACTTGTGTTGTGATTCTTCCGGACTCATGCCCAGCGCAGCAAACATTTTTTCCTGCAAATCCCGTTGATAAATACGGATGGATCCACCGCCAATTTCGTTTCCGTTCAACACCATATCATAGGCATTGGCCTTAATATTAGCGTACGGATGCTCGAGGTATTTAGATGCATCTTCAATAAGAGGCGAATGATGAATCATCGTATCCACATCGGATGGCCGGGGAGAAGTAAATGGATGATGCCTTGCCACCCAGCGATTGTCTTCCGCCGAATATTCAAATAAGGGAAAGTCCAGTACCCATAGCAGTTTAAACTCATCATTTTTTCGAAGCCCAAGCCGTTTACCCATTTCCAGTCTCAGTTCACTGATGGCTTTCCGGGTTCGTTCTTCCGCGCCGGCAAGAATTAATATCAGGTCGCCGGCACTTGCTTTTACCGATGCGGCAAAGGATTGCAGTTGCGTTTCATCATAAAACTTATCCATGCTACTCTTAAAACTGCCATCGGTATTACATTTAATGTACGCAAGTCCTTTCATACCAATCTGTGGTCGTTTAACCCATTCCGTTAGTTCATCGGTTTGTTTGCGCGAATATTCGCTGCAACCGGAAACCGCAATGGCTAAAACTGTTTCTGCTTCTTCAAACACTTTAAATCCGCCTTTTTCAACGGGCGATTCCACAATGAAAGCGTGTTTTTCCGGAAACACATGCCGCGGCACTTTCAAATTGGCCACCTGCATACCGAAACGCGTATCGGGCTTGTCGTTTCCGTATTGCCACATGGCATCTTCCCAACTCATTCTTTCCACTGTGGCCGTATAGTCCAATCCTTTTACATCCTTAAAAATTCGTTTAATGAGCCCTTCAAACATGTTGAGGATATCTTCCTGCTCCACGAAACTCATTTCACAGTCAATTTGCGTAAACTCCGGCTGGCGGTCGGCACGCAGGTCTTCATCCCTGAAACACTTTACCACCTGGTAGTACCGGTCGTATCCGCTTACCATTAGGAGTTGCTTAAAAGTTTGCGGACTTTGGGGAAGCGCATAAAACTGTCCGGCGTTCATCCGGGAGGGCACTACAAAATCTCTTGCTCCTTCCGGTGTGGATTTTATCAGAAAGGGCGTTTCGATATCCATGAAGTCGTTTTCATGCAGGAAATTTCTGGCAGAACGGCTAACGGCATAGCGTAGTTCCAGATTTCGTTTAACGACATTTCTTCTGAGATCAAGGTACCTGAATTTCATGCGGAGATCATCACCCCCGTCCGTATCGTCCTGTATGGTAAACGGAGGAGTAACCGATGCATTGAGCACTTTAAAAGAAAGCACTGCTACCTCAATTTCACCGGTGGGAATATTAGCATTTTTATTGCTGCGTTCCATCACAACACCCTTTACCTGGATAACGAATTCCCTGCCGGGAGGGTTGGCTTCCAACAGCCTGTTGAGCTCCTCGCCAAACAACAACTGGGTAATGCCATACCTGTCGCGCAGATCAATAAAGGTAATCGCTCCAAACTTCCTGATGGTCTGTACCCAGCCGGCAAGAGTAACCTCTTTGGCTGCATCTTGTAAACGTAATGCTCCGCATGTATGTGTCCTGTACATTCTAATATTTTTGAAGGCCGCAAAGGTAAATCTTTTGGGTTTGAGATACGCTTTGCAGGAAAGGTTTAAGATTTGACCGTTAGAGGTTGTGTTTTACGGCATTTTTGCTTTGGAAAAGGGATTTTTCACCGAAGGGGAAAGAGATATCTTGTTATTTGTATTCTGCCTCCTGATAGTCTTCCTCTCTCACCAACGCCTCTGCCTTCAGCACCATTTCCTTTCGGAAGCTTTTTTTATGTCCTAAAAAGATATAGTAGTAAGCCAGGATGCTAAGTCCTATTCCAAAAGGGATTAGTGCCAGGTGTCGGGAGCCCCAGGTTCCTTCGTCCCATCCGTAAAACTCTCCGGTCATCCACAAGCAGTTGGCGGTTATCCACAACACCACAGCGAGGTTATGGATGAGCTCGGACCTAAGCTTTCGGGTTTGCCACGTAATGCTGATTGCCACGCTTAATGTGGGAATAATCATAAACATCCCCATCAAATGAAAATCCAGGGCCCAGCACGTATCCTTTAACAGCCAGAGCAAAATATGCAGGTTTTCTTTACGCCTGAACCGCGCCGGAATACTATACAGTTCTTTTTTGTTATCCATACAGATGAGACGATTAGGTATTTTGATAGTTATATGCAGGCTGCAATACCCAAAAATAATTTTTTCTCGGATTAGTTTTTGGGCATCTCAAATATCAATCCGCGAATAATGGAGACGTGTTAGATGAAGAATATTTAATAATTTTAAGTACATCCGGTTGGCGTTTAAAATGGAACAGTATGAAAAAGCTATTTATTATTTGCCTGTTTGTCTTTGGATTAGTTCCGTTGCTGTTTTCCCAAAAGTCATCAAAAATGCCTGCCGAACAGGCGGCAGTAAATCCAATAAAGGATGCGGTTTTTCGCAAGCTGAATATTGATTCAACGATTTCGTTAAAACGTTCGGTAGTTATTAACGGGCAGCGGGTTCCCTATACCGTTACTGCTGGCAGCCTTCCTGTGTGGGATGAGAACGACGTGCCCATTGCCGGCGTTTTTTTTACTTACTACGAACGTGCTGATGTGAGCGACCGTTCGTCACGCCCGCTCGTAATTTCTTTCAACGGCGGGCCGGGTACGCCATCGGTTTGGATGGAGATTGGTTATACCGGACCCCGGATATTGAATATAGATGACGAGGGTTATCCTGTTCAACCTTATGGCATGAGAGATAATCCGCATTCCATTCTCGATGTGGCAGATATTGTTTATGTTGATCCGGTAAATACCGGTTTTTCCAGAATGGCAGGAAAAGATATTCCCCGTTCAAAATTTTTTGGCGTTAATGCCGACGTTGAATATCTGGCAGGATGGATCAGTACTTTTATAAGTCGCTATAATCGCTGGGCTTCACCCAAGTACCTCATTGGCGAAAGTTATGGAACTACACGGGTTTCCGGACTGGCGTTGGAATTACAAAAAAGCAGATGGATTTACCTGAATGGGGTAATACTGGTGTCGCCAACAGGTTTGGGAATTGAACGCGGATCGGTGATGAATGCTGCACTGTCACTGCCCTACTATGCTGCCACAGCCTGGTATCACAAGGCGCTGTCACCTGCGCTGCAGCAAAAAGACCTTTCTTCATTACTGCCCGAAGTGGAAAAGTTTACCATAGACGAATATCTCCCCGCATTAACACGCGGAGGCTCACTTTCAAGTTCGGAGAGAGAGCAAATTGCAGCTAAGGTTTCCCGTTATTCCGGACTAAACGAAAAAGTGGTCTTGCAAAATAATCTCTCCATTTCTACTTCATTTTTCTGGAAGGAGTTATTGCGGGATAAAGGTTACACCATCGGCAGGCTTGACTCCCGCTACCTTGGTAAAGATAAAAAAGACGCTGGTGAGCGACCCGATTACAATGCTGAACTCACGGCCTGGCTGCATGCTTTTACTCCGGCAATTAACGTTTACCTGCGCGATGAACTGAATTATAAAACAGACTTAAATTATAACATGTTTGGCAATGTAATGCCCTGGGATAATGCCAACAATAACACCGGTGAAAATCTGCAACAGGCGATGGCCCAAAATCCCAATCTCCATATCCTGGTGCAAAGCGGTTATTACGATGGTGCGTGCGATTACTTCAACGCTAAATATAATTTGTGGCAAATAGATCCTGGCGGAAAATTCCAAAACCGTATGAAATGGGAAGGATATCGGAGTGGCCACATGATGTACCTGCGCAAGGAAGACCTGGCAACCAGTAACCAGCACCTGCGCGATTTTATTTTGAATACCATTCCGCCAAAAGGAAAACCCGCGAAATATGGAGAATAAAAAAGTCTTCTTTAGTTATTCGAGGGCTGATGGTTCAGACTTTGCTTTGCGTTTGGCATCCGAACTTAAAAAGGCAGGATATAATGTTTGGATTGACCAGGAAGATATCAGGGCGGGATCGGAATGGGACCTCGAAATAGAAAAGGCGCTCGAAACCTGCGATTGTCTGTTGTTTATTGAATCAGAGCAATCTGTTGTGTCCAACAATGTGCTGGATGAAGTGTATTATGCGTTGGAACAGGATAAAAAAGTAATTCCTGTTATTCTGCATGATAGTAAAACTCCCTTCCGTTTACAACGACTTCAACATATTGATTTTACAAAAAGCTTTGATGAAGGATTAAGACAATTGATTGAGGAACTTAATGGAAAAGCTACATCAGATTTTTTTCAGGCGACACCTCCGGAACGGCAGAAAAGCGAAAGCAAAGTATCTCTTTCAAAAATGCAGAAAATTTCCATTGTTATTGCTTGCATGGCGATTCTGCTTTTTGCGGTTATTTTTTTCTCAACGAGGAACAACAATATAACAGGCGAACCTGCACACCGTGAAGTGAAGCGGGTGGAAACACCGGAACAGGAAGTTGCAGTGAACACAAATGATGAGCCTTCAGCTAAAGTGTCAGAAAAGGAAACGGTTGCACCTCCGGGTGATAACCGAAAGGAAGCAGCAGAAACAGTAAATTTATTGGATGCTTTTGCAGGAGAATGGAAATTGGTTGAGGTGCGGCCGGCAGCAGGTTCGTATAAGGGTTACCTGAAAATAGAACCTTCTGGCAACAACAAAGCCACTATTAAGAGTTATGTGCAGTTTTTTTATGTGAAGTCAAACGACACTGCATTTCTGAGCGTATTTAACGGGTTTGCCGGTTGTGCCAATTGTTTGTTACAAAAAGATATGAAATTGATAACTGAAGATGCGGCAGTAGCAACGCAGGTGTATAAAATTTTAAAGGAAGATGATCCGGCGATAGGTAAGGCAGGCGACACTGTAATGAATGCAGGTTCCAACAAATCCATTCGTGCAAAAGCCATGCTTCATTTGGACGATCGTAATACTGTTGTCATAAAGATTAGCCGGGATGATCCCGCGGAGCTCTCTCATGGGATGGTGTTGAAACCTTTTGTATATACTTTCCGTTTCAGGAAGACAAATTGATCGGACGAATTTTTTCAAATTTTTTTTTGAACAGATTGTTATTCGTTGGAAACAAAAAGCATTGTTGTATGAATTTATCGAAAATCCCTGGCTGTCTGGTTTTGTTCGTTCTGATATTTTCATCACAATCTCCCTTCGCGCAAACAGACACTATTGCTTCCTGGGCAGATTACCCCAACCATCCCCGGATTTTGCTATTTGCCGGCGAGGAAGCCGCAATAAAAAAGAAAGCAATAGCCGACCCGGCGTGGAGGACGCTGCATGAAGCGATAATAAAAGAAGCGGATCGTTTGTTGAAGAAGAAGCCGGTTACAAGAGTAATGACCGGGCGACGCCTGCTGGCAGTTTCCCGAGAGGCATTACGCAGAATCTTCTTTCTTTCCTATGCCTGGCGAATGACAAACAAAGAAGTATATGGGTTGAGAACAGAAAAGGAGATGCTGGCAGTAGCTGCGTTTTCCGACTGGAACCCTTCGCATTTTCTGGATGTGGCGGAGATGACGATGGCGATGGCAATTGGTTACGATTGGACCTATCATCAACTTTCGAACCCAGCAAAGCAACGGATCGCAAAAGCGATTATTGATAAGGGGTTACTCCCTTCATTGGATGCCCAAAATAACTATTGGCTACGTACGAATAACAATTGGAATCAGGTGTGTAACGCAGGAATTACTTTTGGTGCAATGGCTGTGTATGAAAATGATTCCCTCCTTTCTTTATCGCTGATTAACCGGGCTATCACATCCGTTCCTGCGGCAATGAAAGAATATAGTCCGGATGGAGCCTATCCCGAAGGCTACGCTTACTGGGGATATGGTACCAGCTTTAACGTGATGTTGATAAGCGCCCTGGAAAAACTTTTTAATCAGGACTTTGGATTGAATGCGATTCCCGGATTTCTCAAGACAGCCGGTTATCTGGAAAACATGACGGGCCCCACGGGTATTCCTTTTAATTATTCCGACGCCGGAATGGGCGGCGGTTTGCAGCCTGCTATGTTTTGGTTTGCTTCCCGACTAAACAACCCTTCGCTTTTGTGGGTTGAAAGAAGCCGGCTAATGCAATCCAAAGAAAAGGATATTGTAAGGAACAGACTGTTACCGGCTGCATTGATATGGCAAGCAGGGTTATCGGTTCTACAGGCACCGGCGCCGGATTCATTAACCTGGATTGGTCATGGTGCAACACCTGTAGCCCTTATGCGTAGCTCGTGGACAGACAGGGCTGCAATTTTTGTTGGTATGAAAGGAGGAACTCCTTCGGAGAATCATGCACATATGGATATCGGGTCTTTTGTAATGGATGCAGACGGAGAACGATGGGCGATGGATTTTGGAATGCAGGAATATGAGTCGCTCGAATCAAAAGGAATAAAAATATGGGGAAGAACTCAGGATGCGGAACGCTGGAGCGTATTTCGTTATACAAATCAGGCGCACAATACAATAACGGTAAACAATCAACACCAACGCGTAAATGGCTTTGCGCTTATCACCGCTTCATCTTCCGATCCGACTTTTATGTACGCAGTTACCGATATGACGGAATTGTATAAAGGAGTTTTGACAGAAGCCCGGCGGGGTATTGGAATAGTAAACAAAGCCTATGTGGTTGTGAGGGATGAAATAAAAACTGCAGATACGATAACTACGGTACGGTGGAACATGGTAACACAGGCTGCTGCACGTATTACAGGTGATAAAGAAATCGAACTTACACAAAACGGCAAGATGCTTTTGTTGAAAGTGGACACCGATGCGCCCGTTGAAATGAAAACCTGGTTAACGGATCCGCCTCACCGTTTTGATGCAGCTAACCCCGGAACAGTGATGGTAGGTTTTGAAATTCAGCTTCCTCCCGGCACAACCGCAGCGGTTAATGTATTCCTTGTTCCCCAAAAGGCAATGGAGCATGTAAATCTTCAGATACCCGATTTAAGCGAATGGAAAACCAGGTAACTTCAGACATTCGGGCACACAGCCATTGCCCAAATGGCGCTCCGCAACCGGAAAGTATAAAAGCCAACTGCTCATTTTGCTTTTTGCATTATTGGTTTGGCACTGCGCTATTTCGAAAGTTATCCTCTCGTACCGTCCTTCACCTTATTTTCGAAAATAATTCAGGGGATACCGTGTTGCGAATAGCAGACGATACTTGCCCGACAGGATCTCCAGGCTATTGAAACCGGCAGCTAACGATTTGTTTTTTTACCCGGATGTGTTATAATCAAATTTCAGGGTCAGTTTAAAATCAATTTGAACTAATTCATTAACGGGCAGAGGCTAAATGTGGTACAGCATTTTGAACAGGAGCAATATTTTTGGGAGCATTTCAAATTCGCAACAAATTTGCTTCCCGGTAGATGGCACGCTGTCAGGTATCAGAAACAGCAAGTGCAGATGCCTCCTTAGGTCGGCATAGCAAGCGGCATAATATATCTTGTGCAGCAGTGCTAATGTTCAGCGATTGTACAATGTTGAACATTGCACTACAGTTTGTCATGCCGGCCTAAGGAGGCATCTTTGTTTGTACCACCCGGAAAAGTACTATATGCGAAAATTATATATACACCCATCTGAAGTTTTTGAAAA
>JADZFY010000239.1 GCA_020854215.1 Chitinophagaceae bacterium
AGCAGCAAGCTGTTAGAAACGTTATGCGATCCTGGGTTTACTCCAACAGGGAAATTGGCTCAGTTGGTTAGAGTCCCGCAGTTGCGGGATTAATCAGAGGGTCGTCCCGGCTATCCGGGATCCAGCAAGGGGAGCATTAGGCTGACATTATTGTCAGCCTTTTGTATTTATTTTCAATCGCATCTGCAAATCGAATGCTGTGAAATGAGTGTTGTATTCGGCTGGTGTTTTACCTTGATATGCTTCGGTGTTATACAGCACGAGATACTACGCCGTACAATTCATCAACCTCTGCAAATGAGATTCGTCTTCTGAATTTCTCCCGGGCTCGCTGTAATGAAACATTGCATTTTCTCAATACGGCAATTTAATCGAAACGGGATCAATGAACTCCTGTGTATAGTCGTTTTCAAGAAAGCTAACCGGCACACCCGGAAGGCTGAATACGTTATTGCTTGTGAGCCCCCATGCGGTCCAATATCCGGCAAGCAGTTGCCCGAACGTATTGCCATTCCATGCGGCAAATAATTGATCGTTCGGTTTGCCCGGTAGTTCCGTTTCAACAACCAGCGTTTCACCCGAGGTTTGAATATTGTATTGCGCCCGGTGTTTTAATAGATAATTCGCATATAAAAATCGGGCACGCAGTTCTTCAAATTGAACAGGATGCAGAGTTTGTTCTCCAATTTTTTCTAATAATGATTTTTCATGTTCAACTACGGCGCCGTTATCCTGGAGGCATGCAATAATTCCAAAACCGTTCACACCCAATGAAAAATTAAGACTAATGGCATCGTCCCGGTAGTTAAAAATATCCTTTGAATATTTCACTTTCACAACAACAATACTCCAAGGTTTCGCCCCCTTAAACACAACAGGGGTAACTAAAGACTGAAGCATCAGGTGAAACAGGCTGAATCGTTTTTTCAATACCGGCGATAACTCAAATTCCTTTCCTCCGCCAAATCGTTTTGTACGATTTCCTTCAACAATCAAATCATTATACAGTACGCCATAAATAATTTTTCCCATCCATTGAAATAAGTGCTCTTCCGGAATCTTCTTCAATGCATCAAATCCCTGCTCAAAGGCAGATTGAATTTCTCCGTCCAAATCGCACAAGATGCTTTTTACTCTTGGCGAGCACGGCAGCCGTAGATCCCTGTATTTTATCATGGTTACGTTATCCATCATGGTAAACGTAGTGTCCCAAAGTGAAAAGCGATCCATTATCCATTCCGGAAAAACACTAATTGTTTCTTTTTCGCCGTTAAGCTCTGTTCCACTCAAAAAACAGGCTTTGTCATCCAAATACAAATTTTCTATCGGGTTGAATAGTGATGTAAGCATCTGCAAAAATAAGCATTCGAATTGTCCAATGCCTGTCATCCCGTTGTTGCTATGCATACGGCCCCACTCGAAGCGTTGAAACTCCTTTGAAACTTGTATCGCTGCATTATGAAATGGCAGTTTCCGGACACAACAGACCCGTGCGGCAGATAATAATTGATCTTTTCTTTCTGTAATTCCTTCGGGTTGGAATGCGGCGGCGGATAGTGTATTGATAGCAAATGGTAAATAGGGAAGCTGATAATAATCAGTTAATTGCATCAAAAGAATCAATGATTGCCTTTGGGTATTTCGTATCTTCAAAAATATATTATCGTTTTTGTTCACTAACAACGAAAAAATATACACGTGAGATAGCCGTTAAAATGATTCATACTCGAGATAATGATTATTTCAGGCTATTTCAACTGACCATTAAAAACAATAAAAAATAAACAGATGAAAAAAATCATTGCACCTGTAGATTTTTCCGAGCCTTCTGTTAATGCGGCAAAGTATGCTATTCAACTATCGGCCGATTTGCCAGACAGTTCCGTAACATTGTATTATGTTTATGAAACCATAATTGCGGGTTCAGACGGATCTCCATTGCTTATAGATCCGGATGCCAGAAAAAACGTGGCCTTGATGGCACTGAACAACCTGAAAACTGAGTTGGAAGTACTGGCAAAAACTCCGATTGAAGTGGTGGCAGAGGAAGGCCGTCTTGCAAATTGCCTGGAAAGATATGTGAAACAACAGGAGGTAAGTTTGGTAGTAATGGGTATTACCGGCAGCAGTAAAATTGAACAACTGATCATCGGTAGCAATACGCTTAATGTGATTAGCAGAGACCTTTGCCCCGTTTTTATTGTTCCCGGGAATGCGTCTTATCGAAAAATTAAACGGGCAATTTTTACCTCAGACCTTAAAAACGTTGAGTCGAGTACGCCGTTGCTGCCATTAAAAAAAGTGTTGAATATTTTTCAGCCCGAACTGTATGTGGTGCATGTGGCTACCAGCCATGCCACTGTTCCGGAAGCGGACATGGTTGAAAAAAGAAAACTGGAGGCCCTGCTGAAGGAATACAACCCACAATACTTCTTTGTATTGGAAGAAGATTTTTCGGCGGCAGTAGATAAGTTCGCCGGGGAGTACAATGCCGATATTATTATTACGGTGCCGCGTAAGCATTCATTCCTGGCAAGCCTTTTTAAAGGAAGCAATACCAGAAAACTGGCGTACCAAACTACGCTTCCGATACTGGCTTTGAATTCGTGGGAATAGAAAACACTGAACAACCGTCATATTGCTTTATGGTGGGGTTTGAAAGAATCAAAATGAGATAACAAATAACAGGGATATGAATTGATTTGGTTTGGTTCTGCCTCAGCCCAATATGGCTATTCTTTAAATTAACGTTTTATGCAAACGCTGTCTTTGTCTTATCATGGTCATACGTTGATCATTACGGTTAACCGCCCCGATAAATTAAATGCCCTCAACAAAACAGTGATTGCAGAGCTTGGCGGTGTATTGGATGATGTGTATAATAATCCGGAAATAAAATCAGCCATCATAACAGGCAGCGGTAATAAAGCCTTTGTGGCCGGGGCGGATATTACGGAGTTTGCTGGATTAAATGCCCATGGAGGAAAAGCGCTGGCAGAAAAGGGTCAGCAACAGGTATTTGACAAGATTGAAAACTGCTCAAAGCCTGTGGTTGCCGCGGTAAACGGTTTTGCATTGGGCGGCGGGTGTGAACTGGCGATGGCCTGTCATTTTAGGATTGCTGCTGATAACGCAAAATTCGGACAGCCGGAAGTAAACCTTGGATTAATTCCCGGTTATGGGGGCACGCAACGTTTACCACAACTCATTGGGAAAGGCAGAGCGCTGGAACTATTAATGACAGGTGCAATGATAGATGCTGCCACTGCACTTCAATACGGACTGGTTAACTACGTGGTGCCGGCAGATGGGTTGATGTCTAAGGCCTTATCACTTACCGAAGTGATCAATACCAAAGCCCCATTGGCCATAGCAGGGTGTGTAAAGGCTGTTCATGCGGGGTTCACAAAAAACGTTAATGGTTATGAAACGGAAATGAACATTTTTGGCGAATTATTTGATACTGCCGATGCAAAAGAAGGAGCCTCCGCATTCCTCGAAAAGCGCCAGCCAGCGTTTAAGGGACTTTGATATTAAATATATCCTTTAATACCTTCCGTGCAGCATGGTAACCGCACATGCCATGCACACCGCCGCCGGGTGGGGTTGAAGCAGAGCATATATACAAACCCTTTGCCGAGGTGCGGTAAGGCGAGAAGCGTAAAGCCGGACGGGTAAATAACTGCCGTAAATCCGCTACGCCCCCGTTAATATCGCCACCTACATAGTTTCCGTTATACGCTTCCAGTTGAGCCGTGTTCATTGCGTGCCGGGCCAATATGCAGTCACGAAATCCCGGAGCGAATCGCTCTACTTGTCGTTCAATTCGCTCCGTCATATCAATTTCCGAGCCGCGGGGAACGTGACAGTAGGCCCAGGCCGTGTGTTTTCCCTCCGGTGCTCTCGAGGTATCGAAAAGACTTTGTTGGGCCAATATTACAAAGGGTTGTTCGGGATGGCTGCCTTCCCAGGTTGCCTGCTCCGATGAGGCTATCTCTTCAAAAGTATTGCCAATGTGTACGGTTCCCGCCTGGCAGCAGGCTGCTGATTTAAATGGAACAGGCGCATCCAATGCCCAGTCTATTTTATATACACCCATACCGTATCGGAATTTTTGCAGTTGCCATTTATAGAGGGAAGAAAGTCGGTGCCCTGCAATTTCGAGGAGTTGCCGTGGGCCGGTGTCGAATAAAATAGCTCTGGCAGAGGGTAGTTGTTGCAACGAGCGAACATAAAAGTCAGTTTCAATTTTTCCACCGAGGTCGGTAAAATAGGCGGTGAGTGCACGGGCGATGGATTGCGATCCCCCCTGCACTACCGGCCATCCTTGAAGATGAGCGGTAGCGAGAAGCACCAGTGCGATCGCAGATGTGCTGCGATGGTTTAACGGCTGCATGCCATGGGCCGCCATACCTGCCCACAGTCCCTTTGCTGAAAAATAGTCAAACTTGTTGGTGAAGTGACTTGCAGTTCTAAGTGCGTTCCATCCAAAAGATGCCATTGCCTGCGGATGTTTCGGAAAATGCAGCGGGCCCAGTAAATCTGCACCAATCTGTGACCACTTTTTCAAAACAGAGTAAATGATACGCAGATATGTTTTCTCGTCAACACCCAACGATTGGGCTGTTTCTTCGGGAGAGGGTTTTAATAGCGCCGCAGTACCGTCATCAAAAGGATGCGCCGCCGCCGTTGGAGGATAGATAAAGGAACAATCATAACGCACCAAAGGCAATGAATTAAAGAATGGAGAGACAGCCGCTAAGGGATGGATAGCAGAACAAACATCATGAACGAAGCCCGGAAGCGTAAGCGCTTTTGATCGTAATCCACCGCCGGTCGTCTTTTCTCCCTCAACTATAAGTACGGACAACCCGGCTCGCTGCAGGGTTATAGCGGCGGCTAACCCGTTAGGTCCTGATCCAATCACTACAGCGTCAAACTCTGTTTTTTTCATACCCTGATACCCATTTTGACAACGTATTTGCAGTGGAGGCTGCAAATAATGATCCATGTCGCCCATTCAACAGATTCGGATGAATACGTCCTTAATCCTTTAATTTTGCAGTTCCGGATAAATGTACCCACTTTGCATCAGATTGTATTATTCCTTAAAATAACAGCAAACAACCATGGATTACAGGATAGAAAAAGACACAATGGGAGAAGTTAAGGTTCCCGCACATGCATACTTTGGCGCTCAAACGCAGAGAAGCATTGACAATTTTAAAATTGCCCGCGATATTAACCGCATGCCAAAGGAGATCATAAACGCTTTTGCTTTTCTTAAGAAGGCGGCGGCGCTTACCAATCAGGAGGCCGGTGTTCTTACCAAGGAGAAAGCAGTGCTTATTGGAAAAGTATGTGATGAAATCATGACAGGTTCATTGGACGAATTTTTCCCGCTGGTGGTATGGCAAACAGGAAGCGGTACGCAAAGCAATATGAATGTGAATGAGGTAATCGCTTATCGTGGACATGTGCTGCACGGTGGCAAATTGGAAGACAAGGAAAAGTTCCTGCATCCTAACGATGATGTAAACAAATCGCAGTCGAGTAACGATACCTTCCCTACAGCGATGCATATTGCTGCATATAAAGTTCTTGTTGAAAATACAATTCCGGGAATACAAAAACTCAGGGATACGCTTGCTGCAAAAAGTAAAGCATTTATGCAGGTGGTAAAAATCGGGCGTACCCATTTTATGGATGCCACACCATTAACCCTTGGTCAGGAATTTAGCGGCTATGTTGCTCAGTTGGATCATGGACTGAAAGCGATTAAAAATTCACTCGCACACCTGAGCGAGCTCGCGCTGGGCGGAACCGCAGTAGGAACCGGAATTAATACACCAAAAGGTTATTCAGAAAATGTGGCAAAACATATTGCGAATTTAACCG
Source organism: Chitinophagaceae bacterium (assembly GCA_020854215.1). Classification (GTDB taxonomy): domain Bacteria; phylum Bacteroidota; class Bacteroidia; order Chitinophagales; family Chitinophagaceae; genus Agriterribacter. The sequence goes on from JADZFY010000239.1 coordinate 5,899, forward strand.
GACTACCTTTTGTAACGGCAGATAATAAGTTTGAAGCATTGGCAGCGCATGATGCGATTGTGGAATCGCACGGTGCGTTGAAAACGGTTGCCGTGAGCCTGATGAAAATTGCAAACGACATTCGCATGCTTTCGTCAGGGCCACGGAGTGGCATAGGCGAAATTTTTATTCCGGATAATGAGCCGGGTTCTTCAATCATGCCTGGAAAAGTTAATCCCACTCAGTGCGAAGCATTAACTATGATTGCCGCACAGGTAATGGGGAATGACGTAGCCATTAATATTGGTGGTGCAACCGGACATTTTGAGTTGAATGTGTTTAAGCCGGTGATGATCTACAATTTTTTACACAGTGCACGGCTGATCGGAGAAGGATGTGTAAGCTTTAATGACCGCTGTGCTGCAGGTATCGAACCTATTGAAGCAAATATCAGGGAGCATGTGAACAATTCGCTGATGCTGGTAACTGCATTGAATACCAAAATCGGATATTATAAAGCTGCCGAGATTGCTCAAAAAGCGCATAAGGAAGGAACCACTTTAAAGGCGATGGCAGTAAAACTGGGTTATGTAACACCAGAGCAATTTGACGAATGGGTACAACCTGCAAATATGGTAGGGGAGATTAAACCCGTGTAAGAAGTGGCCGGTAACGTTATGGATACCGTCACATCGTTTATAAAGCAAAAAGGCATCTTCAAATAAGAAGATGCTTTTTGCTTAAACCAACTACAACATGAGAAAAAAGACAGTATTAAAAATTTGTCGGGATCGTTACAGTAATGATAAAACGGACTTTATTAAAGAATAGTATTTACACTTCCAAATATTCGTTAACGATCAAAATCAACAGTCGTTATGTTGTTTTCGCCGTAGCGAAATTTAATACCTGCAATGAAATTATCATTTGGTAAGGTGGATGATTTCGTTGGGTAAGCGCATGCAAAATGAACAAAATGAGGTGATTAAAAAAGCAGTATTCTTTTCATGAAAATCATCAACAAAATTGGGAGAAATATTTTGTTCCGCATCTCGTTAAGTTAATTCAAATATGCGAACCAACGCAAAAAAATATTCCCTAACCCTTGATCAAACGCAGGATGCAAAACCTGCAATTTAGTTGTACCCTATGGCCGAATAGAAACTCGGCCTTTTAATCCATACCCAGAACAAAGCACGTTGATTGATTTCACAACCTCTCAGCCACTTTGAAAACAACAAACCCTCCTGTTCAGGAGGGTTTGTATTATTTTATCATGTTGCCGGTGTTATTATTTACAATCGTATTCAAAACGGGTTAATCCATTCACGAGGGGCAATCCGTCTAAAGCATCTCCCGATGCAAATACTGCCGACACATTTCCGTTTGCAGTGAATTCATATCTTTTATATACTGTAACATAAGATTGTAACTCACTGCCATTATCATCGAACAGGCGAAGAACAATTTTTTCCAGAAGATTATTGGATTTCTTTCCCACGTTCACCGAAAAAATATAGGGAGCCAGTTCGTGCGCATCCGGAAAGAAATATAAAAAGTCGTGTACGGTTTTGGACAAATCATAATGAAGCTCAGCATACATTACTCTTCGTTTGTTGCCCTCAGCCTCCCTAACTTCCACACTAATCAGGTTGCCGTTTTGCCATGCATATTGATAAGAAAAAAGCGGAATATCTGCATTTATCGTAGAATGTAACCATGTTTTGTTGATGAGTTGGCCGCCGGCATTGTAAATATAGGTGAAGATATGACGGTCGGAACCGGTATCCAGAGGATTTTCAAGGGTATGTAATGCCCTGATCCTACCCGAATCATCCAAGAGGAAATAGATGTCGGGACTAACCCGCATGGTGTCTTTTTGATAACTAAACGTTGCCTGATAATTGACGGATGCCGTGGTGCTGTCGTACCACATTGTAGACGCGGAGAGGTGATTTGCTGTAGTGCTAATTTGAAAAGACCCATAACCTTTTCCCGATATTGAATCGCAGGGCGTAACTTTTGTGATGGAGCAGTCTTGGTCGGTTGGAAACACCTCCCGAAAAGTTTCATGACTCATGTCTTTTGTACACGAAGTCAGGAAAAGACAAAAAATAATACCACAGCAAACAAAATGATAAATCCGCATAACATTATTTCAGTACACAGGGGCTAAGACACCTGTACTTCATCATTTACGGTAGTATTGGTCTCAATCGTTGGGTGTTGTATTTCTTTTTTAGGTTTAAAAAAGCGTTTTTGAAATATCAGAATGATAATAACGCCCAGAGAGATGGAAGCATCGGCGATGTTAAAAACCGGTCGGAAGAATTCAAACTCCTCTCCACCCCAAATGGGTACCCATTGCGGATAATGCGCATTGGTGATGATAGGAAAATAAAGCATGTCTACAACACGACCGTGTAAAAAACCAGCGTAACCTTTTTCGGGAAAAATGGAAGAAACGTACGGATTAAAAAGATCTCCGCTGTTTTCGAAGATTAGCCCGTAAAACATACTGTCAATCAGGTTGCCAATAGCACCGGCATATATCAGCGTTACGCAAATAATAAACCCTTTATGCTGATTACCTTCTTTAATAATATGGCGGATATAATAAGTTCCAAATACCACAGCAAACAAACGGAACAGCGTTAGAATGATTTTACCCCATTCGCCGCCGAGTTTCCAGCCATATGCCATTCCCTCGTTTTCGATAAAATGAAGTCGGAACCAGGTGCCGAAAATCAGCTTTTCTTCTCCCAGGTAAAAGTTCGTTTTGATCCAGATTTTAAAAGCCTGGTCAACGAAAAGGATGACTAAAGTGAGCAATATTACAGACCTGAATTTCACTATCAAAAGTTTAATCGCAAACCTACATGAAAAAGATGATTTGTGAGCATGTTCGGGGCGCCAACGATCTGCAGGACTTATTATTTTTAAGTTTCTCTCCGTCCCTGATAATGTAATTGCGTTTCAACCGTTAACATTTTTGAAAAATTACACGGTAATAAATTTGCTGAACTATATTTGCTCCTTGTAGGTGAAATCAAAAAGTATATATCGCCCGACGGATTTTCTTTCATCCATTTTTATGGTACTTACCCTTTTATGGCTTACCATAAGTACTCCGTTTGTGTTTGAAGCACGGCAAAATTTGGGTCGCACACATTCTTCCGCAGCAAGCTGCCCGGTACCGGACGAAAATACAAACCCCTTTTCGGGATTGAATGAAGAGAAAAGCAGTGAAATTTCTATCTCGGAATATTTACACGATGCGGCAGATCTTGTGGCTGCACACGGGATTGAAATCACCTATACCGATACCCACGGCGCCGGTATTTATATCGCATTTTACGGTGAACTTATTTCTCCTCCTCCAGAGATACACCGATTATAGACGAATTGAATTTTCTTTTGTGTAACCGGTTAACGTTTCCAACAGTAAACGTGGTCTTGCGCGGGCGTTTTCATCAACAATGAAACTGCCATGGGGATTCTTATGGCCGGTTTTCAAAGTAATGCGCACTTGCATACCCGGCTATTCGAATGGTTCCCTCCAAGGGGGGGCGATAGCGGTTGTATGCAACTCCAATTCACGTGAACAGCTTTGTTTCTGAAGTAAACAGCCTGTCCAGGTGCTTCAATCTATTTATTGTTCTCTATTAAAACACATTAAATGAAAATGCGTATTTCATCATATATTAAAAACGTTCCTTCAGATCTGGGTGCCTCCGTAGTAGTTTTTTTAGTGGCATTACCGCTTTGCCTGGGAATAGCTTTAGGCTCAAACGCTCCATTGTTCAGCGGTATTATTGCCGGAATTGTTGGAGGAATTGTTATTGGATTGCTGAGTGGTTCGCAATTAAGTGTAAGTGGCCCAGCTGCAGGCTTAACGGCAATAGTGGCAGGAGCAATTATTTTGCTTCCATCATTTGAATCTTTTTTGCTGGCAGTTGTACTCTGTGGTGTTTTTCAACTGATACTTGGTTTTATAAAAGCTGGCGTTATTGGCGACTACATTCCCAAGAGTGTGATAAAGGGGATGCTGGCAGCTATTGGCATCATTTTAATATGGAAACAAATTCCACACCTCATCGGTTACAACAGCAATGGCGGTGTTTTAGCAACGGTGCAGCTCAGTTCCGAAAGTGGTGCGTTGGTTAATTGGGGCTGGCTGACAGCAATTGCACCAACCGCATTGTTGATCGGTGTCATTTGTCTCGGTTTCCAATTTTACTGGGGGAAACTTGCGGCAAAAAAAGGTGGCTGGATGAAGTTGGTTCCCGCACCGTTGCTTGTAGTATTAGTAGGAGTAGGTATCAATGTGTTAATGCAATGGCAGGGAGGTGGATGGGCACTTAGAAAAGAACATTTGGTAGCGATACCCGCAGCCTCATCCGCGGCCGAATTTTTTACGTTTTTTACTCTACCCGACTGGGGAAGTATTGGTAAATACAACGTTTGGATTACGGGGGTAACACTGGCACTGGTAGCGAGCCTGGAAACATTGCTGGGTATTGAGGCAGTAGATAACCTTGATCCACAAAAACGACTGACCCCTACCAACAGGGAGTTAAAAGCACAGGGCGTGGGCAATATAGTTTCGGGGTTGATTGGCGGACTACCATTAACCAGCGTCATCGTCCGTTCGTCTGCAAATGTTAACGCCGGTGCAAAAACCAAGATGTCTACAATTTTTCACGGAGTTTTTATACTGCTGAGCGTAGCGCTAATCCCAACGGTTTTAGGTATTATCCCCCTTGCGGCGTTGGCAGCTATTTTAATTTACACCGGGTATAAATTGGCCCAGCCCGCACTGTTCAAATACTTCTACAATAAAGGCTGGGACCAATTTTTACCCTTTGTTGCCACGGTGGTTATTATCTTGTTTACCGACTTACTTACAGGTGTTCTCGCAGGATTAGCTATTGGATTGTTTTTTTCTGCGCGGAGCAACTTCAAAACATCGGTACTTATTGTAAATGATAACAATAAGTACCTTATTCGACTAAGAAAGGATGTTTCTATTTTAAACAAAAGAGGAATAAAAAGCCGGCTGGATGCTGTCCCTGCACATTCAAGTGTTTTGATTGACGCTACGAGGGCGGATTTTATTGATCGTGATATCGTAGAAATGATTGAAGTGTTTGTGGCCGAAGCACCGGAAAAAAATATTCAGGTTGAATTAAAAGCCAGCTCTTCGAAAGTGCAGGGCTTTCAACGTCCGGTTCTTTTCCGTTCACGGGCAAAAAGAGTAAATCCATCTTTCATCATGGCTAACGCTACGCACAACAAAAAAGTTAAACCATAAAAAATGAAATCATACGAAAAGTTACTGTTAGAGAATAAAGCATGGGCTGCAGAGAAAGTGGAGAAGGATCCCGGTTATTTTCGCCGGCTGTCTAAAGTACAAACCCCCGAATTTTTGTGGATAGGCTGTAGTGACAGTCGCGTACCTGCAAACGAAATTACCGGAACGCAACCGGGCGAGATTTTTGTGCACCGCAATATTGCAAATATGGTTATTCATACCGACATCAATCTCCTGAGCGTGCTCGACTACGCCGTGAATTTCTTAAAAGTAAAACATATTGTGGTTTGCGGACATTATGGTTGTGGCGGCGTTAAAGCGTCCATCACCAACCATGATTATAAAGCATTGCTTAATATGTGGCTTCGCAGTTTGAAAGACGTTTACCGGCACAACCGGGAGGAATTGGATGCGATTGAAGATCCCGATAAAAAAAGTGACAGGCTTGCAGAATTGAATGTGATGGAGCAGGTAGTTCGGTTATCGCAAACCACCATCATACAAAATGCATGGAAAGAACAACAGGCTCCTCACCTTCACGGGTGGGTGTATGGGTTGAAAGACGGTTTACTTAACCCCGTTATGGAATTGAAAGCGGGTAGCGAGGTTGACCAATTGTACCGGTACGATATTATTTAGTAGCAACGCGGAATCAATGAGAATGACGTAAAGAGGTAAAGCTTTAATGTTTTACCTCTTTGCATTTCGCTGCTAATCTTCCCATCGCCAGTCACCCGAAATTTTCAGCGGTTTCTCGAGTTGACTGTTGATGAGTGCTTCTTTTAATTCGCCGTCGGATAAGCGTTTCGCGTTTAATTCCGGTGCATCTGCCAATCCGTATAGCAGCATTGCTGCAAACCGAACAGTGTTCTTTAGTTCCGGCTCATTCACCAGGTTAAAGTCATCGCAGTCTGCATGGTAACACTGAAGCGCCTCTTTGCTGAGACTCCCCATTAGTCCGGCAATGGGTATGCCCTGTAACATAAACGGCTGGTGGTCACTATGTAATCCAAAGCCCGAACGAAATGTGTTGGTAAAAGAAGTATCAATACTATTGGCAATTGTGCCAATAGATTGGAATAATGGTTTGTCTCCGGTTGAGGTTGCCGAAAAGCCTTTGGGGTTATTAGACATGTCCAGGTTAAACATATATTTTATTTCGGCAATCGAGCCGTCCGCTATTGCATTATTTGTATAAGCCTTTGATCCGAGTAACCCCTGCTCTTCACCCATAAACAATACAAATTCTATGGTTCGTGCCGGTTGTAGATTCAATGACTTAAAAGTACGGGCGATGTCTATAACCGAAAATGCACCTATGCCATTGTCAATAGCACCGGTAGCTAAATCCCAGCTGTCTAAATGTCCGCCAATTACAATTTTTTCCTTGGGTTTTGTTTTTCCGGGGATGACCGCAATAATATTTCTGGACTTTATTTTACCAGCAAAGTTGAACATTGAAATGTGTGCAACTGCAGGTGTGCTTTGCAGTTGGCTCTTCAATTGCATACCATCATTGTTGCCGATGCAAACTGCAGGAATAGGGATGATTTTTCCGGTTACGGATGCGGTTCCCGTAAGTAAAATATTGCCGGGTGCGGCATTAATAAATATTATACCCTTGGCCCCATAACGAATGGCCAATGCAGTTTTTTCGGACCGGTGTAGATTTTGTAAGCCCTGCCGCGATCCCGGTAGTATTCCTATCGTTGTGAGTATAATTTTTCCCTTCGCCGCCTCCGGATTTTGCTGATAGTCTTCTTCCAGCCCGTTACCCATATCTACCATACTGCCAGTAATATCAGTCTTCACGGGAGAATGGGCTAATGCTACCGACCTGTATTTTTGGTGATTGATCTCAACAGCAAGAGAACCCCGGCTCCAGCTTTCGGCTTCAAAAGTTTGATAACGGGTATTAAGTCCATACAACGCCAGAAGTTGGTAGGCAAAAGTCTCTGCCTTTTCGCCTTGTGCTGATCCGGTGAGGCGGTGACCCACCTGTTGCGTAATATTTTTAAGTTGGCCGTAGGCCTCGCTATGTTGCGTTACCTCCCTGGTGATACGACTAAAAACTGCGTCCCATTCCGGATATTGTTGTGCAGTTACGGAGAATGATATTGCGAAGTAAACCAGGAACAGTAGGATGAATCGTTTCATACGCGCAATAAAAAAGGGTGCTTTTATTTGTTGTTGTTGGATAGTATGCTATGCAAACTACAGGGTGGCACCGTTAGTTTACTTTTGATAATGTGCCTTGCAGTTGTTTTAATATATAGATGTGTTTGTTTTCATAATAATCTGGTGTAGCAGCATTTTGGCTCCATTGAACAGGTTTAAAATCAAAACCCGTGAGTACGCGGAAATTGGTGCCTGTGAGATTATCCTGCAAACGACTGCCGGGGTATTGGTCCAATAGATGAGCAAAAAGGTACATCAGTTCAAAACCGCGGAAAGCCGCTTCGGAGGGATAGCTATAAGTAGCTCTTGCGTAACGTTGCGAAAATCCCGCAACCCAGGAATCCGTTTGTCCGGGATCAAAGAACGCTGTAGAGTATATAATAGGCAACGTCCTTAACTCCGGAGTTGCCAGTTCTCTGTATCCTTCCCAGGTAGGCATTCCTACCACAGTTATTTTGTAGGTGGCAGCCAGGGAAGCCAGGCGTGATAACAGTAACTTACCGAAGTTATCATCGAGGCTGCCGCAAACAATCAGATTTTGTTTCTCTTTGTCTAAAGCGGCGACAATATTTTCCGGTGTAAAGCCCTGATTCAAAGTTACTTCCCGAATATTTAATACCGGGCCGGCAGTTGAGCCGTTGAAGGCGTGAAACTGTTTCGTTACCCTGTCGTCCGCAGCATTTTTTCTGCGAAACATCGTAATCTTATCCAAGGCATGGTTGCGCAAAATATAATTATACAGCGCCTGCAAATGCGTATTCAATTTTGAATTAACAATAATCACATACGGGTTACCTCTGATTCCGCCATCGTTGGGATAACTTGCAGAAACAAAGGGAATTTGCTTCTCCTTTGCTACGGTTGCAAGGTCAAGAAATTCGCTTCCGCTTACTGAACCAATGATAAGGTTAACGCTGTCTAATGCACCACTATCGGCTAATTTGAATATCGAAGTTTTACCCCTGGTATCGTAAACCTGCACCTGCAAATGCAACCCTTCATTATTTAACGAATCCAGGGCCAGTGCTAACCCTTCGTAAAAATCTAAACCGTTTTGAATATATCTCGGAACGTACTTACCCAATTTATAATTCCCGGCTGCATCAACTACTGAGTCTAAATACAGAGGAGCAAACACCGCAATTCGCGGTGCCTGAATTTCATGAGTTTCCGTAGTATGCTGGGCAAAGGACGTGCTACCGAGGAAAAGGGTAAAACAGAGAAAAAATAAACCGGTTCTTTTCATGCGTAGGACTTTATCGTAAGACGCGTCATTCCCATTCGATAGTTGCAGGGGGTTTGCTGCTGATATCATACACCACCCTGTTGATGCCTCTTACCTGATTGATGATTTCATTAGAAATATGTGCCAGAAAATCGTAAGGCAAATGTGCCCAATCTGCCGTCATGCCGTCAACAGATGTAACGGCCCGCAGGGCCACTGTAAACTCATAGGTGCGCTCATCACCCATCACGCCTACACTCTTCACGGGTAGCAAGATAGCACCTGCCTGCCAAACCGTATCATACAGTCCAAAAGATTTTAGTCCGTTAACATATATAGCATCAGCCTCCTGTAATAATTTAACTTTTTCTTCGGTTATCTCACCCAAAATGCGGATGGCTAAACCCGGCCCGGGAAAGGGATGGCGTGCAAGCATTGCCTGGGGAATACCCAGTTCGGCACCCACTCTCCTCACCTCATCTTTAAAAAGATAGCGGAGAGGTTCAACAAGTTCGAGATGCATTTTTTCAGGTAGTCCGCCAACGTTGTGATGCGATTTGATGGTAACTGAAGGGCCATGCACCGAAACGCTTTCAATAACGTCAGGATAAATAGTACCCTGACCCAACAAGCCGATTCCATCTATCTTGTGTGATTCTTCATCAAATACGTCAATGAATGTTTTTCCGATAATTTTTCTTTTCTCTTCCGGATTTACTTTGCCGGCAAGTTTAGTATAGAAGTGCTCTCTGGCATCAACACCTTTAACATTCAAGCCTATTTGCCGGTAGGTTTCAAGCACCTGTCCAAACTCATCTTTTCGCAGAACACCATTGTCAACAAAAATACCATACAAACGGTCACCAATGGCTTTGTGGATAAGGGTTGCCGCCACTGTGGAGTCTACACCGCCACTCAGTGCCATTATTACTTTTCTGTTGCCTATTTGGTTTTTCAATTGCGCAACAGTATCACTAATGAAATGCGCCGGTGTCCAGTCTTGTTTGCAACCGCAAATCTTTACCAAAAAGTTGTTGATGATCTTCTTGCCATATTCGGAATGATATACCTCCGGATGGAACTGCAATCCGTAAACAACATTTGCCGTTGTTGCGTTCCTTTTAAAAGCGGCAACAGGGATAGAATCGGTTGCACCAAGAACTTCGAAACCGGCGGGAATTTCGAGAATGGAGTCACCGTGACTCATCCAAACCTGCGACTCGGGTTTTACATCTTCCCACAAAACATCTTGTTGCTGTATTTTAAGCAGCGCTCTTCCGTATTCCCTTTTTTCTGAACGCTCCACTTTCCCGCCGAAAGTTTTGGCGGTAAGCTGCGCACCATAGCAAATCCCCAATACAGGCAGTTGCCTGCTCATTGCTTCCACGTCCACTAACGGCGCATTGGCATCAATTACAGAAAAGGGTGAGCCGGATAAAATTATACCCTTTAATGCAGGGCTGTATTGTACCGGTTTACTAAAGGGAGTTATTTCGCAATATACGTTGGCTTCGCGAACAGCACGGGCGATAAGTTGCGTGTACTGTGAACCAAAATCGAGGATTAGTATTTTCTCTGTCATTTGGTTGCGAAGGTAATAAGATTTACAAAAGGTTGAAATCTATTGGTGCTGTGTGGAAAACGAATCGCCGGAACCGGAGTCTGTCTACTTAATACGCTTTCAAGCAGTGCCCGGCCAAAAGGATGGCGTTTAATTTTGCGTTCTTATTTACACGCCCTGAAATCTGCATTTTTTAGAAGAATCGGAAACGCTTAATGGCAACAACCGGAGCGCCGGTAATTTTCGTATTTCTTTCTTCATCAACCAGAATTTTCGATCGCGGAAAAAATTAAGACGTATCGCTACATTTTCGCGTTGTGCGAAGACTGTTTGTGCCTGAAACGTAGAGTTCAATCTCAAAAAATTTGGGATGGGAGAATATGTTCCGGAAGATACTGAAAGCGTTCAAATTAAAATGTGCCGACGGAGGGAAGTGGAATGTTGGAAGTATTTAAAACGTTGAAGAAATACATTATATAAAAGACTTAAATGAAAACTTTTCCCTAACAGGTATAGCTATGCCGGCGTGAAGTTCGGAAGGCAGAAAGCCCGATTTCCAAGCTGAACAAGGTTAGGAGCACTGCTATAGGAACTTTCCGGTAAAACTTTCCTTTACGTTTTTCAATTCATTTGGCAGACCTGCAAAAACGAGGCCTCCGCCCAGATCACCCGCTTCGGGACCGAGATCAATTACCCAGTCTGCGCTTTTTATTACGTCGGTGTTGTGCTCAATTACCCATATAGAGTGGCCCTGTTCGATTAGCGCGCTGAAGGAAGCAAGCAGTTTATTGATATCATGAAAATGCAAACCTGTTGTGGGTTCATCAAAGATGAAAAGGATATGACTCTGCCCTGTTCCGTTACCTCCACGGGATGATATTTTCCCTTTGCCTAAAAAAGAAGCCAACTTTACACGTTGGGCTTCGCCGCCAGACAAGGTATCGCTGGACTGCCCCAATTTCACATAACCTAAGCCTACATCAGCCAATGGTTTGAGTTTGTTGAAAATATCTTTTTCATCCTTAAAGAAATTGAGCGCATCATCCACGCTCATATCAAGTACATCATAAATATTCTTCTCCTTATATTTTACTTCCAGCACTTCTTCTTTAAATCGTTTTCCATGGCATACATCACATACCAGATGTACATCGGCAAGAAACTGCATTTCCACAAGCTGTTCTCCTTCTCCCTTACAGGTATCGCATCTGCCCCCTTCCACATTAAAAGAAAAATGTTTGGGCTGAAATCCGTTGATCCTGCTTAATGGCTGTTGGGCATATAATTCTCTAATCTCATCGTATGCTTTTATATAAGTGACAGGGTTACTGCGGGACGATTTGCCAATCGGGTTTTGATCAACCAGTTCAATTTGGGTGATATCATCAATAGCGCCGGAAATTGTTTTATGCAATCCCACCTTCTCCGTAGGTTCACCTTTCAATTTTTTTAGTGCAGGGTACACAATTTGCTTTACAAGCGTAGTTTTTCCACTGCCACTAACACCACTAATAACACATAATACATTCAATGGAAATTCAACCTTAATATTTTTGAGGTTATGCATACGGGCGCCCTCAACTACAATAGAACGCTTCCAGTTACGTATTTTAGCCGGCTTGTCAATTGTAAGATGTCCTTTTAGATACTTTCCGGTTAAGCTGTTGTTATTTTGCGTGATTTCTGCATATGTGCCCTCGGCAATCACTTCTCCTCCCAAATGGCTGGCTAAGGGTCCCATATCAATAATATGGTCTGCTTCGCGCATCATCATTTCGTCATGCTCAACCACCACAACCGTATTATTAAGGTCTCGTAGTTCTTTTAACACTTTAATCAGTCTTGCTGTATCTCTTGAATGTAACCCAATAGAAGGTTCATCTAAAATATAAAGTGAGTTGGTAAGGTTGCTGCCTAAACTTCTGGTGAGTTGGATACGCTGACTTTCGCCACCACTCAGACTGTTTGCCAGCCGGTTTAATGTAAGATAACCCAAACCCACATCCAGCAAAACCTGTAAACGTTGCCGGATTTCAATTAACACCCGTTTGGCAACCTTATTCTCGTAATCGTTCAGTTGAAGTTCAGCAAACCATTTTTTCAAATCTTTTACCTGCAACTCGCATAATTCGCCAATATGTTTTCCGTCAATTTTTACGTACAATGCCTCTTTTCGTAACCGGTATCCTTTACACTCGGAGCAGAGGGTTCTCCCCCGGTACCTGGATAGCAGGACACGATACTGTACTTTATACAGATTTTGCTCCACCTCTTTAAAAAAATCGTTGATGCCGTGCACGTATGCATTGCCTTCCCATAAGGCATTGTATTGCTGTGGTGTAAGGTCGGCTACCGGTTTGTGAATGGGAAAATCAAAATGTTTGGCGCCACGAATAAACTGATCCTTCCATCGGCCCAGCTTTTCTCCCTTCCAGGGGGCAACGGCACCTTCGTACACACTCAACCCGGTGTTGGGGATCACCAGGTCGGTATCAATGCCGAGCACCTGCGAAAAGCCCTCGCATACCGGACAGGCACCGAAGGGATTATTGAAGGAGAAAAGGTTGGGAACGGGCTCTTCAAACGTAATACCGTCTTTTTCAAACCGGGTGGAAAAAGTTAGTTGTCGGTTATGATTAATTTCAAGGATCATCTCTCCTTCTCCTTCATAAAAGGCTGTACTAACGGAATCAGATAAACGATGTGTATCATCCTCGTCAAACGTCTTTGTTACCATCCGGTCAATTAACACGCAGGTATGATTTGCCAGTGTATTCCTGTTAAATCTTTTTTTAAGTTCCGTATCCTTTAGCTCAAGAGCGTCCTCAATGCGCAGCGTTTCTCCTTCGCCCGCAGAAGTGGTAATATATAACCTGGAAAATCCTTTTTGAAGGAGAATATTGAATTCCTCTCTCAATGCTCTTTTACCCTGCATCCGCAGTGGTGCAAGAATCAATACCTTTGCGCCAGGTTGCTGCAAATTAATGGCATCTATCACATCTTTCACATCATCTTTCTTTACCTCCTCACCGCTCACGGGTGAAATGGTTTTTCCAATCCGGGCAAATAACAGGCGCAGGTAATCGTATATCTCTGTCATACTCCCCACCGTAGAACGCGGGGTTCGGGTAATCACCTTTTGTTCTATCGCGATAGCCGGGCAAAGCCCCTTGATAAAATCCACGTCGGGCTTATTCATCCTGTTCAAAAACTGGCGGGCATACGCACTAAGGCTTTCAGCATATCGGCGCTGTCCTTCTGCAAAAAGCGTATCCATAGTTAATGACGATTTGCCGGAGCCTGATACACCCGTTACTACTACCAGTTTATTCCTGGGAATTTCAACGGTAATATTTTTAAGATTGTGTACCCGTGCACCTTTGATCAGAATATTACTGACAGGCTGTGGCGTTGCAGCCTTTTTCTTTTTTACTGCGATTGTTGTCATAAACGAGTTTCAAAATTACTGCTAAATTGTTTAGCGCAGCCAAAAGTTTGCCTGGATAAGCAGGGCTTGAGAAATGGTATTATTGTTTTGGAAACGCAGAATATAATATTTTGCTGCTTATCGAAGATTTTCAAATGTTAATCGAAATTTATTTAACGAAAATTTGGTTATCTGAAAAAAAGCAATATTTTAGCAGTCCCAATATCGTACGAAAGAAACTAGAAATTAAATCATTACCGCCTATTTGGTATTAACTTCTACTTCTCTTGTTATGCTATTGGGGATATCAAAATCCCAACCATTAAAAACCGTAGAAGTTTATGAAATCCCTAACCAATTTGCCTGACCAGCAATTGATCCACCACTTTATGAGTGGGGATGCGTCCGCTCTTGAACAGCTTATTGTCCGCCACAAGGACAAGATTTACACTTCCATTTTTCTTCTTGTTAAAGACAAGTATTTAGCTGAAGACATTTTTCAGGATGTTTTCATACGGGTAATTGATACTATCCGTAGCGGTCGCTATACCGAAGAAGGAAAGTTTCTCCCATGGGCTATGCGCATCGCACACAATCTTTGCGTTGATCATTTTCGCAAGGTGAAACGTACACCGGCGATTAAAACGGGTGACGACCGCGACATTTTTGAAGTGATCAATTTTTCAGAAGATGGCGTTGACCGCCGCCTGATGCAACGCCAAAGTCATGGACGTGTTCGCGACATGCTCGATCGTCTTCCTGAAGATCAGCGTGAAGTGATCATTTTAAGACACTATGCAGAACTCAGTTTCAAAGAAATTGCCGCATTAACCGATTGTAGTATCAATACGGCTTTGGGTAGAATGCGCTATGGTTTAATTAACCTGCGAAAAATGATGCAGGAAAAGCAGATAGCATTATAAGAAAAGTATTTACTCAAATGAAAAGGGGTTGTATATGTTATACAACCCCTTTTACTTTCCTGACCCTTTACCCCTGAATAGGATGTTGCAGACTTAACCGCCAACCGTTATCTTAAACGGAACTTC